>JBBSKN010000065.1:0-23710 GCA_038256265.1 Phormidesmidales cyanobacterium | reverse complement strand
GTTCCCGATTTGAATTCGTACCGGTAACGATACCGGGCTCTGGGCAATGCCGCAGAGCCTTTTATCTCTTCTCAACAGGGTGCTCATTAATACATTGCACCCAATATCCCTTTGTCCCGCCTTACGTTGATACCCCCAGACTGGATATTTAAAGTGATATTGGAAAAGTGGTACTGAGGTTAAGTAGGGCAGACTGGGGATGAAAGCAAAAACTCTGACTCAAGAAGCTAACCGGCTCGAGGCCCTGAGGGAATACAGCGTCTTAGATACTCCCTCAGAGCAGATATACGATGACATTACGGCGCTGGCCGCGTTTATCTGTGACGTGCCGATCGCCTTGATCAGCCTGATTGATGCTGATCGCCAGTGGTTTAAGTCTAAGGTGGGGCTAGATCTTCAAGAGACCCCGCGCAATATCTCATTTTGCGAGCACGCCATCTTAAATCAGAGCATGATGATCGTCAGCGATGCCCTCAACGATGAGCGGTTTGCGACCAATCCGCTGGTCACCTCCGACCCCGGCATTCGCTTTTACGCAGGGGTGCCGCTGACCACCCCCGGTGGCTATCAGCTGGGCACGCTGTGCGTGATTGACCACCAGCCGAGAGAGCTGTCGGAGATGCAGCAAAAAACCCTGGCCGCGCTGGCCCGGCAGGTGGTGATGCAAATGGAGCTGCAGCGGGTTTCGGCCCAGCTAGCTAAGGCCTTAGACAAAATTGATCTGATGGCCGGGCTGGTACCGATCTGTTCGTACTGCAAGGGCATTCGCAGCGATCAGGGCTACTGGTCTACGGTAGAAAAATTCATCGAACAACATTCCGCTGTGGAGTTTACCCACGGCGTCTGCGATCGCTGTATGCGCCAGCATTTTCCGGAGGTGGCCAATGTGCTGCTGCCCAAGGGTGAGCCAGGCCACAACTTAGACTGTTTAGACGACGAGGCGGGTTCAGACGATCAGTTGCTGGGTTGACCCAGCAACTGCGCCCCTACAAGCTCTAGCGTTTGATCACCGTTGCGATCGCCTTTTCTACGCCCATCAGCGCCTGCTGCACCTCATCGGCGCTGACGTTGAGCGGCGGCACAAAGCGCACCACCCGAGGCCCGGCGGGCACCAGCAGCAGCCCCTCGCCCATGGCGGCTTTGACAATATCCACCGACGTTGTAGTCGCTTCAGGCTGGAGCACCAGCCCGTTGATCAGCCCCCAGCCCCGCACCTGCTCTAGCAGTGTCGGATACTGCTGCACCAGCCGCTGCAACCCAAACCGCAGCTGTTCGCCCCGCTGCTTGACGTTGTCCAACAGATTTTCAGACTCCAGGGTTTCGCAGACCGTGAGGCCCACCCGACAGGCGAAGGGGTTGCCGCCAAAGGTGCTGGCGTGGTCGCCCGGCTCAAACACTGCGCAGGCGGCCTTACACAGCAGCGCCCCGATCGGGATGCCGCCCCCCAGCCCCTTGGCCGAGGTAAAGATGTCAGGTTCGATGCCCAAATTCTCAAACCCCCACAGGGTGCCGGTGCGACCCATGCCCACCTGCACCTCATCGAGAATCAGCAAGATGCCCTTTTCGTCACAGATCTGGCGAATGCGTTTGAAGTAGGCGGCGTCGCCGGGGCACACACCCCCCTCCCCCTGGAGAGCTTCGAGCATAATCGCCGCCACCTGGGGTGTTTCGGCATCGAGCTCGGCTACCAGCGCCTCTAATGCGGCGATGTCGTTGTAGGGCACGTAGGCAAAGCCCGGCATCAGCGGGTCAAAGTTTTTCTGGTATTTGGGCTGGCCCGTGGCGGTGACGGTGGCTAGGGTGCGCCCGTGGAAGCTGGCCTGGGCGGTGATGATCAGCGGGTTGGCGATGCCGCGCTGGGTGTGGGCGTACTTGCGGGCTAGCTTAATGGCCCCCTCATTGGCCTCGGCCCCCGAGTTGCAGAAAAACGCGCGATCAGCGCAGGAATGCTCGACTAGCCAGTGGGCTAGCGCCCCCTGTTCGGGGATGTAGTAGAGGTTTGACACGTGGTGCAGGGTCTGAATCTGCTGAGTCACGGTCTCGACCATGGCCGGATGGGCGTGGCCCAGGGTGCAGGTGGCAATGCCGGCGACAAAATCGAGGTAACGGCGACCCTGGTCATCCCACACAAAGCAGCCTCGGCCTTTGGTCAGGGCAATGGGGAAGCGCCCGTAGGTGGTCATCACGTCAGTGTCAAACTGGGCCGGGGAAAAGGCCGTGCTGCCGTTGGGCGAAAAGCTAAAGGACTTGAGGGACTTTTGGACGAGGGTTTTTAGGCTCACGGGGAAATGAGGGGGAGTAGGGTGGGGGGTGGGTAGATGGGTGAGTGGATGGCGACATGACCATAACGGGGCAAATTATCTAGCTACCCACTCACCGACTTCAATAGATTGAGCATAGCGGAAAGCCTAAAACAATCAAGGGTCACTCTGAACCAATTGAGCCTAGGTCGCCCGCTGTTGGCGGGGACGGTATTGCCGAATGCTGCGCAGCTTTTCGCCCAGGTAAGTCAGGTTTTGGGGTTCGCCGCCGTAGCGCCAGCGCACGTAGGCGTGGGCGATTTCGTTGGCGGCCTGGGCGGGCTGGGAGGGGGTCTGTTGGTAGAGGCGCTGGCCGTACTCTAGGGGGGTTTCGGTGGGGGTTTTGCCCAACCCCTGGTGGGCAAAGCAGGTCAGCATCTGTTGATATATCCGCTCGGTGGGGGCGAGCTGGCGCAGTTGTCGGTAGCGCCAGCCGCGTCGCAGGCCCCAAAAAGCCAGCCAGGCGACAAAGCCGAGGGCAGCGGCGATCGCAATGCCTACCATAATGCCCACCCAGCCCAGGGTGAGCAGGGCGTTAAAGCGGCGCACCAGGTAGGCTAAGCCCTCGCTGAGCCAGTTCACCAAACCATCGACTAACCCCACCAGGGGAGAGGGCAGCCAGCCCGCTAGCCAGTTCCAAAATTGCCGCACCAGGCTAAAAGCCTCAGACTCTCGGGGGCTGGGGGGTATCAGCTCGTGGCCGGGGATGGGGTCAAAGCCAAACCAGCCGTACTGGGGAAAGTAGACTTCGGTGAGGGCGTAGGCGTCGGTGTTGCGCACCACGTAGAACCCGGTGAAGGGGTTGAAGTCGCCCTCGCCAAACCCGGCCACCAGCCGGGCTGGGATGTCGATGGAGCGCAGCATCACTGTCAGCACGGTGGAGAAGTGGTCGGGGTAGCCCCCCTGGGTGCTAAACAAAAAGCTCTCAACTAGGTCTTGATCGCTGGTCAGAAAGGGCAGTTCGGGCTGGATGGTGTAGCGCTGTTTAAGGGTTTGGGCCAGGTAGAGGGCTTTTTCGTAGGGGTCGGTGAGGGGGGTGGGTGAGGTGGCCAGCAGCTCCTCGGTTTGGGCGCGCACTGGCTCCCGAATAGCCTCGGGCACCTGGAGGTAGGAACGCATGCCAGGGGGGTAGGTGGTGCCAGCCTCTCGCAGCTGGGTGCGATCGCGGTAGGGCACCTGCGATATCACCGAATAGGTCATGCCCTCCTGCAAAATTACCGGCGACCGAAGGCTGCCCTCGGCATCAATCGCCACCTCTCGGGTGGGAAAGTACAACTGCTGGGCCTGGTACAGGGCCGGAATCAGGTTGGGCAGTCCGCTGACTAGCGTGTAGGTCTGCACCACCTCGCGATCGCGGGCCAGACTGGGCTCCATGGGCAAAAACATCCGGGCCGAAAACCGAGACCGTCGCACCCGCTGCGGGTCGTCGTTGCGAGAAATATTCCACCCCTGGCCAGTGTAGGTGTCAAAGGCCAGCACTCGCCAAAAGCCCGGAGCCTGCGATCGCACCCGCATCACCACCTGGGGGGTCATGGTGCCCCGCAGGTTTTGGTTCATGCGCTGGTTAAAGCCGTAGTACGCAAAGTTGTCAACGACGCCGGGGCCAGTGGCTTTCCCCTGACCTTGAATCGCCCCGCCGCCCTCGCCAAATTCCTCACCTTCGCTGCCGCCATAGGCCGGGTTATTGATGGTTTCCCCCGAAAAATCGTCAGGGGTCTCAATTACCGAGCTGACCGGAAAGTTTTGCAGCTGGTAGCCGGGTAGCCGGGGTAGAAATAAAAAGATCAGCAGCCCCAGGCCGACGATCAGCGCCAATAGACCCGCTAGCTTGCCGAGGGCGGGCCGCAGCTTGATCGCGCCCCGGACCTCCAGGCCCAGGCGCGATTGATACTCTAGCGCCAAGACCGGCACCGCCAGCGCCAAAAACAGGGCCAGCAGCGGCGCAAAGGCCAGGGTTTGGCTAATGGTCGCCGCCACACCCAGCAAAATCAGGCCGATCATCATCGAGTAGCCCAGGTCTTTGCGGCGGGGCAGGTCAAAACTGTGCAGCACCTGAAGCTGCACCAGCAGTTCCGCCAGCACAATCCGGGTGTCGCCGGGTTGCTCAATTAGCCGGGCAAAAAAGGCCGCCAGGGCCATCAGCATGCCCACGGCAATAAAAAAATTGACCGCCAGGTTGCGATCACGCCGTCGCTGCCAGCTAAAGGCGGCCCCCACGGCGCTGGCCGGCACCGCCAGCAAATTCCACCACGAGGCCTGGGTGACCCCAGCCGCCGCCACTACCACCGAGCAAATGCCCACAGTGACCAAGGCCTGCACCAGCACCCGCAGCAGTAGCGAATCTTCGATGTCCTTAGACGGTATCGGCCTGGCCAGGGGAGACGAGGCTAGCCAGCGCAATGCAACCATAGAGACAGCAGCGTGAGGGTCGCCTCTATGCTAACCGCTGGGCTAGCCCAGCGGTTAGCCCCGATCCAGGCTAGTCGTCAGCCACCAAAATCTGAAAGCTCAAAGGGCTAGCCTCGCCCAAACTGACATCCAGGCGATGAATTGTCCCTGGAGCAGCGGCCGATCGCAGGACTAGCTCGCCAGAAGTAGAGCGCTCAGACCCCAAAGTCTCGCCCAGGCTGTGGAGCACCAGGCTGCCCTCGGTGGGCAGCGATGCTTTGACCTCAAGCTGCCCATCGGGAATACCAGCACCAGCAGTCGTATAGGTGGCCTGTACCCGCAGCTCTCCTGAGGCCGTCAGCCAGGTCAGGGTTTGGCTCGGGCTGGCCGCCGCCACGGTGAGCGATAGCGCTTCAAAAATACCCTGAGCCGCGAGCATGGCCAGGGCCACCTGCTGCTGGGGGGCAGCGGCGGCGTAATCGAGGCGATCTAGGGTTGAGGCCTGGGTAGAGCGGTAGGCGGGCCGAGCCACTAAGCCAGCCACATAGGCCAGCGTTTGGGGCTGGTCAGGAAACAGCGACTCTACCGCCGCCACCAGCCGTCGCCCGGTCTGGCGAATGTCGTGAATTGTCTGCTGGCACTGGTCAAACAGATCGGCCAGCACCTCTTCAGGCACCGCGCCGGGAACCGCTAAGTTGCTCAGGTGGTCTAACCAAATAGAGGCGGTGCCAGGATGCAGGGCGTCAGGGTACTCTTGCAGCCCCTGCTCCCAGGGAAACAGCGGCGGGCGGTGAGAAATTTCTTGCCGGAGGCGGCGCTTCAAAAGGGCTTCAAAATGGGGTTGCACAGAGGATAGGTCTCCAGAGTCAAAGACAGGGTTGTAGTCGGCATCGAGCGCTTCGTAATCTGGAGCCGCTGACACAGATGGCTCAGAGTCAGGGTAGACCGGGGAGGTAGGTGCAGAGGCCAATCCCTCTAGCTCCGCTAGACCAGCGTCAGCAGCCGGAAAGAAGCGCGTTCCTGATGGTGAGTCATCGACTGAAAGAGGCTCTAGCAAAAGCCTCAACAGGATGTCTTCGGGAATATCTGTGTCTCTATTCATGGCCTGACGCGGTCTGTCCGGATAGTTAAACGTTACACACTAAACGTTACGAATTTCCCAAGCCTGTTCTAGAAGCTTAGTCCACTGCTTTTGAAACTGAGTGGGGGTCATAGCCAAGATCTTAGCCGCTTCGCCGTCAGCTACGCCCTGCTGTTTGAGAGTTAGCAGCTTAGTCTGTTTGGTGCTGATGGTGTCTTGCAACTGCTGCCACTGCTGGGTGGTAAGACCCAAATTGGTCTCAAGGCCAGCTTCAAGCCATTCGTGCACTAGCTCCCAGTGGTGGGAGAGGGCAAAGCGCAGCAGATGGTACTTAAACCGCTGCTGAAGATAATCGCGCTGGCGGGGGGTGAGGTTGAGCAGTGACTCAATTTCTGGGGTGGGCAGGTCGAGCAGGCGCAGGGTGAAGTAGTCGGCGCATTCGTCCTGGTTGCGCTCTTTTAGGTAAGCCAGTAGTTCTTCCACCACCCGGCCCCGCAGGGAGTTTTCGGGTAGGTCGTCGGCCTGGGCGATCATTTCTTCGCGCACCCGCTGGTGGGAGGCAGCGGGGCGCAGGTCATCGCCGTCGCCGCCGTAGTCGGTGGCCTGCTCGATGTCGATGGCGAGCTCGGGGGGCTGCTGCCGCGAGAAGGTTTGAGCCCGCAGAATAATCAGCTGCTGACTGCGATGCCCCGGCAGCGGAATGCGGCGCTTGCCGTAGCGCTCTGAGAAGGCCATGTACTCGGCTAGCTCTAGCAGGGTGCGGGGCTGGTAGCGATCGCCCAACTGATTTTCCCGGCGAAAGGCGTTGAGCGCCTCGACGTAGAAGCCCTGCAAGAAGTCTTCGATCAGCACCAGCCGCGCCTGGTAGCTGGTCTGCACCTGGGGTGGTGTGATATAGCGGTAAACAATGGCGCTGAGGGTGCTGTGTAGCTCAACTCGACCCTGGCGCGACCCCAGGTTGTAATACTTTAGGCACTGATCTAAACGATGCTTGCCCAGGGACCTGGCCCAGGATTCGACGTCGCCCGACGCCTGAATGCGATCGCTCTCGCTACAAATGCGCTCAACCTCGGTGGCCAAGCGCTGCGATAACTTCTGACAGCACCCTTCAGGAGCACCAGTGCTAGTTTTTAACTCTTGGTAGAAAAGCTGGCTAAGCGAATCCACGCTCAACGTACAGATACCCTGACTCAATCTGGCTATCCTCAAAATGCTACACAAACCGTGAAGCGATATTCAGGTATTTTGGGTGGTGGATGCAGCCCCTACAGTCGGTCAAAGAAGCCACCGCACAGGGATTAGCGAAGAAACTAACCTCGGGTGACGCCAAGCGTAGCTGGCAACGATATCGGTAGAGTAGTGCCGACTGCAAGTTATTCAGCATCCTAACATTTGCCCGTAATTCCATGGACAAACTCCCAAGAGCTTTGCAGCAGTGCAATGCTAACGTAAAGATGAATAACAGGCGGCTCAACCTATGCTGCCTCAGCTCTCCTAACAAGACTTAACGCTATGGATCTCGACGCCCAAGTCGCCTCCCTGCAGCAAAGCGCCCCCAACGATGGCGTAACAACCGATGCCATTACCACCATTGCTCCTACTCTCAAGGCGATCGCGGGCCAGCTCAAGCATGAGCAATACTACGTGCTGCAAACCCTAGAACAGGGCTGGATGATGACCACTCTCAGCAACCGTACCCAGCCCAACACCCAAAAGAACATCGTCTACGCCTACCCCACCCTGCAAGACGCCGCCGCCAGTCAGGTGGCCAACAAAGACCCCCAGGTGATGGCGCTGCCGGTGCCCGTGGTGCACATTCTGTTTCAGCTCCTAGCCATGCAGCCCATCGACAGCCTGATCTTCTTCGAAACCCCTGGCAAGGCGGGCCAGGGCGTAGAGATTCGTCGTCAAGATATGCAAGCCCTCATCCAAGCCCAGCTGCAGCAATCTCAGCAGGGTAGCGCCATCCCTCCCGACATGGCCTAGATCGAGAATTTTCTGCTGAACTGGTACGGGGGATGTGATATCTTAAAAAACCCAAGGGCGATTAGCACAGTGGTAGCGCGCTTCCTTCACACGGAAGAGGTCACTGGTTCGAAACCAGTATCGCCCATACCTGTTGTCGAGTAACGATTTAGCTGTCGTCGACAACTGCCCACCCCGACGCCGACGTGCAGCTGTGGGCCATGGACGAACATCGATTGGGACTCCATCCCATCCTGCGTCGGGTGTGGGTCGATAAGTGGTTTGGCTCGCTCAGCGCTCCCGTCCACTGTCGCTATGACTGGTTTTGGCTCTATGGCTTTGTCCATCCCCGCAGCGGACAAACCTACTGGTGGTGGTTGCCTCGGGTCAATATCGACCTATTCAATCGAGCCTTGGCTGATTTGCCGAACACTTTGGGATTGGCCCTCAGCACCGAGTGGTGCTGGTCATGGATCAAGCCGGGTGGTACACCGACCCAAAATATTTTCAATATTGGTAAAGTCCTCAAAAATATGGCGGATTGTAGCAGCGGCCCAGCGGCCAAAAGTCAAAACTCGTAGCGCACGTCGAAATACACCCTCAGCCCAGAAGGGCGATCGCCCGGTACTTCGTTCAACTGCACCAGAGGCACCCCCAAATCTATCCGGCCCGTGAGTCCTGGGGCTGGGTTTAATAAAAATCCGACTCCTGTTCCCGCAATCAGGTTTTGATCAAAAATCGATGAATCTGGCGCGTTATTCCACACGTAGCCCAGGTCAAAGAACGGAATCACCTGGGCAATCGAGCCCCCATCCTCCTCATCGCGCACTAAAGTAATTCGATCCTCAATCGAAAACCGCACGCCGTTGTCCCCATAGCGAGCGTTTTGGTAGTACCCCCGCACCGACTGGCCGCCCCCCACAAAAAACTGCTCTGAGGTAGACAGGCGATCAGGGGTGAGCTGTAGATCGGCGGTGGCAACTAGTAAATGGTCTGGCCCTAGCACCTGCACCCGCTGGGCCTGGCCCAGCCAGCTAAAGAAGGTTTCATCTTCTCGGGTGGCCTGACCTCCAGCGGTGCCGAGGTCGAACTGCGATCGCAATCCCCATGCCCCAGTCGGGTCACGCCGTCTGTAGTCCTGACCAAAGGTGAAGACGCTACTGCGAGTCGTTGGGATGACGTTTCCCAAAACTACTGTCGAACCGTCCCGATAGCGATAGCTTAAGGACAGGGCTAGCTCTTCCCGCAGGCTGCGTATTAACGGCTGCCGCACAGAGACCTCATAGATATTGGTAGAGCCCCCCACCCCCACTGCAAACCCCGGCTCCTGGGGATCTGTAACTCGAAATTCGTTGGGCGTTACCCGCAGCGTCACCGTGCCGTTGGTCGGGCTAATCGGCACTTGGTAGCTCAGGTCATAGACCTGAGAGCCCCCGGTGGTGGTGCGGTAGGCGGAGGCCGCCAGGCGATCGCCCAAGCCAGCCAGATTTAGGTATTGCAGCGTAGCCCCAATCCGGTACTCTCCCACGCTGCGGAGAGATAGAGTATCGACTCCAACGCTGCCAGAAAAGGGATCGGCCTCTTGCACCTCAACCACCAACAGGCTCTGCCCCGTCACAGTACCCGGCCTCAGGCTGCCCCGCACCGAGTCAAACAGCGGGTCGCTCGCCAACAGACGCAGCTGGTCTTCTAACTGAAGCGGATTTAAGGGCGTTTGCGCCCCTAGCCCCACACGACTGCGCACGTAGTCAGCCAGCCGAGTAGTGCCGTCTACTTGAATCGCCTCAAGCCTACCCTCCACGATTTGGATTTCAACAACGCCATCATCAATGGTTTGCGCAGGTAGCTCGGCTCTGGAGGTGATATAGCCCTGACTTAGGTAAAGCTGGGTGATCTCCGCTGCGATCGCTTGCAGCTCTGCAACGGTTAACAGCTGGTTCTCATAGGGTGCCACCACCTGGCGCAGATCCTCGGTGCCAAAAACGGTGCTGCCGGTGACGTCAATCTGACGAATTAAAATCTGCTCTAAACTTGGGTCGCCGATCTCAGGATTTAGCGGCGGTTCAACCGGAGGGGCTGGCACAGTCTCTTCAACCGAGGGCTCTGGCAGGGGTTCTACGGGCACTCCTGACTCAGGCAAACGGTTTTGGCTAGGGTCAGCTTGAGCGATCCACTCGGCCATCGTGGTGGGCAAAGCCTCAGATTGACCGCCCGATGGTTGCGATGCACTTGCATGAGTAAGCGATGAGAATATTAAAAAAACGCCAAAAATAGGCGCTTGAACAATAAAACCTGAATTTAGCAGTCTACTTAAAACCCAACTACTAAGGTTTCTGAGCATACGGTTAGTTCAATAAAATAGTCTTAACCAAAAAGTTGACGACCACTCCGCACGCTGCCTAGAGCTACAGTCCATCCGTATTAGGGCGCTAACTGTGCTATCGCGTAGCTATTTAGAATTTTTCAGAATATACACGAACCTAGGCTAGTCATCAGGAGAATTACCTAAGTTCTTCATACTCAGCTCTGAGTTTGTCAGATTTTGACCTTTAAAGCGCTTCCAACGAAGACTTCACCCTGCACCCAAGCTTGTTGTTGAGGTGCTGTCAGACTCCACAGAGGCCTTTGACCGGGGCGATAAGTTCGCAGATCACAAAACCATTCCAGAACTGGTGGATTGTGATAGGCCATTGAGATACGGTTTATTGACATTTCCCCAAGCCCTTGAAAATAAAGGCTTTTAATCGATTGAGACAGACTTTGATTATTTACCTGTCTCACGGCACTAGGGTGTTGCCTCGGTCAGTGAAGGTGACGGCGTCGATATTCCAGTCAGGCTGGTTGATCAGGGTTTCGCGCAGACTGCCCAGCAGGGCCTTTTGTTCGCAGATTGAGAGCGATCGCAGCCCCCGGCGCGAGGTGCGTGCCACCCTGATATCGATGGTGGCGGTTTTGCTCTCGAGGTCATAGCTGGCGCGGTAGCCCGAGAGGGCGAGATCGGAAGTGGTTTGCTCGGCCAAAATCAGGCCGACGGTGGTTTCCATGCTCTGGGGCCGGGGCATCTGGATAGGTTCGATTTGATAGCCTTCGCAAGCATTGTCGAGGGTGTAGAGATCGACGGCAACAGGGTCGGCGGGGGGCACTAGGCGGCGGGCACGGGCCTGCACAGTTTGGCTGGCGGCCACCAGCGCATCGGCAGGGCTAGGCATGGGTTCTAAGTCGGCCCGTTCTTTGGCCTGGTTGGCGGGCACAGTTTGGGCATCGGCCCGTCGGTCTTTGATCGGTGGCTCGCCCTGAGGTTGCCCAGCACACCCCACCATCAGGCTGAGAGTAGCGCAGGAAATACCCCCAGCGACCCAGGGCCAGGTATGGTGATGACGGTGTTTCACTGGATTTAGACGACGGGCCATGACAAGTGCTTCCTGGAATCGACGGCATGTGTTGTCGCTGGCCGATTTTACGGCGGTAGAGTTAGAAACGGTAATGGAGACGGCGGCGAGCTTTTGGCAAGTGCTGTCGCGGCGCACCCGCAAAGTGCCCGCCCTACAAGGGGTGGTGGTGACCAACCTATTTTTTGAGCCATCGACCCGCACCCGCAGCAGCTTTGAGCTGGCGGCCAAGCGCCTATCGGCGGATGTGCTCAATTTTGCCCCCGGCACTTCATCGCTCACCAAGGGCGAGACAATTTTAGATACCGCCAAGACCTACCTGGCCATGGGCACCAACCTAATGGTGATTCGCCACCAGGAGGCGGGGGTGCCGGGAGCGATCGCCGCCGAGATGGATCGGCTGCATACTGGGGTGGGGGTGCTCAACGGCGGCGATGGCCTCCATGCCCACCCCTCCCAGGCGCTGCTAGATCTATTCACGCTGGGGCAGACCCTCAATCCGGATCATCCCACGGCGGCGCTGCTGGCGGGCAAGAAAATCGCGCTGGTGGGCGACATTTTGCACTCGCGGGTAGCTCGCTCTAACCTGTGGTGCCTCACGGCCTGCGGGGCCGAGGTGCATCTGGCGGCTCCGCCCACACTGCTGCCGCCGGGGTTTGCCGAGGCCTTTCAGACCCAGTCGCCCCTAGATATTCCCCGCGCTATTACCCAGCACAGCACCCTGGCCCCTGCCCTAGAGGGGGCCGACTTTGTTATGACCCTGCGCCTGCAAAAGGAACGCATGGCCCAGCACCTGCTGCCCAGCCTGCGGGAATATCACCAGGGGTTTGGGCTGACGCGCGATCGCATTGCCATTTGCCAGCCCACAGTCAAGGTGCTGCACCCCGGCCCGGTCAACCGGGGAGTCGAAATCAGCTCTGACCTAATGGATGACCCCGATCTCAGCCTGATCGGCGACCAGGTGACCAGCGGCGTAGCCGTGCGTATGGCGCTGCTGTACCTAATGGGGGTGGGCAAGGGTGCAGAAAAACTGACCTAATGGGGTTAATCGCCTTCTGCGTTCGGCCTCCTGCGTTCTGCCTTTTCCCTAACCCTGCTGGGCCTGCTGAAACAGAGTGTGCAGGGCATCAAAGGCGTAGTCTGTCAGCTGTCGGGTGAGCAGCGCCGCCAGGGGGGCTTGGTCTGGGGGCAGGGCGGCAATCAGCCGGGTCATGTGGTCGCTGTCGAGCTGGAGCGTGGCCTGGTGTAGGCCGATCAGCTGGGGGGCGGGCAGGAGGCGCAGGGCGGCGATCGCATCGACCTCGGCTAGGGGTGTCGTCGGGGCCGCCGCTTCGGGGCCGTAGGTGTACTGCACCGGGAGGTGCTCCGCCAGCTTGGCCAGCAGATGATTAAGCTGAAAGGGTTTGCGGACAAAATCGTCGCAGCCGATGTCGATGGCCTGGGCGCGGTCATCCTCAAAGGCGTTGGCGGTGAGGGCAATGATTTTGGTTGGGGTCAGGCTCCCGTCTTGGGCTGGGGCGCTCTCCTGGGCGCGAATATATTGGGCGGCCTCGTAGCCGCTGAGCACGGGCATACGCATGTCGAGCCAGATTAGCTGGGGTCGCCAGCGCTGCCAGAGAGCAATGGCCTGCCGACCATTTTCGGCATCGCGCACTTCAAACCCCACCGATTGCAGCAGCTGGGTGAGCAGATAGCGGTGCGTTTTGTCATCATCAACCACCAAAATGCGGTAGCTGGGCTGCCCAGAGACAAGGCCCGTTACCCGGGCGGCGGTCGGGGTAGCGGTTTTTGCCAGATCGGCAGCCACCTGCACCGGCAGGGTGAAGGCAAACTGGGAACCCTGACCCAGCTGGCTCTCAACGGTGATATCGCCCCCCAGCATGGTCACAAACTGGCGGCTAATGGTCAGACCTAGGCCGGTGCCGCCCAGCCCGTCGCCCCCCTGACTGACCTGCACAAACGGCTCAAACAGCTGGTTTTGGTCGGCTGGGGCAATGCCAATGCCCGTATCGCTCACCCGAAAGGTGACTCCCAGGGTATCGTCGGGGCCTGGGGGCTGGGTGACGGGGTAGGCCGGGGCCACCTGCACGGCGACCTGCCCCTGGTGGGTAAATTTGATGGCGTTGCCCACCAGGTTGATCAGCACCTGGCGCAGCTTGGGTTCGTCGGCCCTGAGGTGTCGGGGCAGGCTGGGGTGGCGGGCAATCACCAGGCGCAGCCCCTTGTTGCGGGCGCGGAGGTCAAACATATCGACCAGGCTGGCGAGCAGGTCATCGAGGTCAAAGCTGACCACCTTAAGGCTGACCTGGCCCGCCTCAATTTTGGTCATTTCGAGAATGTCGTTAATCAAGCTCAGCAGGTGCTCGCCGCTGCGATTGATAATGTCGATGGCCTCGCGGCTGTCGTAGCTGAGAGTTTCGTCGCAGGCCAGCAGCTGAGAAAAACCCAAAATGGCGTTGAGGGGGGTGCGTAGCTCGTGGCTCATATTGGCCAAAAAAGTACCCTTGGCCCGGCTGGCCGCCTCTGAAATTTCGACCGTTTGCTGGAGTTCGGCATTGAGCTGCTTAAGGGCCAGCTCCGTCTGTTTGCGCTGAGTAATGTCGGTGGTGGTGCCAAAAAATAGCTCTGGATTGCCTTGGGGATCTCGCTGCAGCTGCCCCCGCGACAGTACCCACAGCACCGACCCATCTTTGTGCACCATGCGGTACTCGACTACAAAATCGGCTTGGGCACTGTCGGTTTGGGCACTGGTGCTAAATTCCTGAATAGCAGCGCTGAGGACGGGGCGATCATCGGGGTGAATCAGCCCTAGCCACTGCTCCAGACTGTCGTCGATTTCGGCCTCGGTATAGCCCATTAGCGCTTTAATGGTGGCGTCGAGGTAGCCGGTTTGGGTGACTATATTCAGCTCCCAGACCCCAGCTCTGGCGGCCTGGGTGGCGCGGCGATAGCGCTCCTGGGCCTGGGCGAAGGCCAGCTCGGTGTGTTTGCTGGGGGTAATGTCTTGGGTCATCCCCACGGCCCGCTCTAGCGCCCCAGTTTCGGTATAGACTCCTTGGCCCTTGAGCCACCGCCAAACCAGGGTGCTGTCATCCATGCGATAGCGATATTCTTCGGCAAAGGGCACCCCCGTCGCTAGGGCGGCGTCAATGGTCGCTTCGACCCGATGGCGATCATCGGGGTGAATGCGATCGCACCAGCGCTGAAAGATGTTGTCTAGCCCCAGGGACAGATCCAGTAGCTCTGTCATCTTGGGATTCCAGGTGTACTCACCGGTTTTGGGGCGCCAGCTCCAAACCCCAATGTCGGTATAGTCGAGGGTCAGCTTCAGCACCTCCTCACTTTGGCTCAGCTGGGCCTCACTGAGGTCTGGGCGGCTCGGCTCAGCCGACTCGATAGGCTGTCTCTGGGCGATCGCCAATTGCAGCTGAGCCAGCTGCTGCTCTTGCTGGTAGCGCCGCAGCCCTTCGCCCACGGTAAACAGCAGATCGGCCTCGGCCCAGGGCAGCGCCAAGCGGCGATAGAGTTGCGCTGGCGGAATCGCCGTTTTGAGGGGGGTATCGAGGTCGGGGCTGAGCACCAGGCCCAGAGCGCAGGGAAAATGCCGATAGAGGGTCTGCACCCAGGGGGCCGCCGCCAGGGCCTGATCGACAATCACCAGGGGCACCTCAGCGCCCTGGCTCACCAGGTCACTGAGCAGAGCGATTGCCGCTGCATCCGTCGCCGCCAGCACTAGAGAGTAATCTACAAACGCCGCCGCCAGCTGCTTGCCCAGAGCTGATCTCCGGGCAGGCTGTTTACTGACGTAGAGAAGGGTGCCTATAGACATAGCAGATTTCGGAAATAGTTCCCACTGGGGACGATAGACGGAGCAACAGACAGAACCATACAAAAACGGGGCGATAAATCAGATGTATTTAGCCATGGGAGATGAGATGCAGGCCGTTTTTGACAGCGGGGCGGCGGGCAGCGTGAAGTAAAAGGTGCTGCCCTGGCCCAGCTGCGACTCAACCCAGAGGCGGCCGCCATGGCGCTCGACAATTTTTTGGCAGGTCGCCAGGCCAATGCCGCTGCCAGCGTAGGTTTGGCTATCGTGGAGCCGATGAAAGGCCTCAAAAATTTGCCCCAGGTGCTCGGGGGCAATGCCAATGCCGTTGTCGTGCACGCCAAACCGCCAGACCGTCCCCTCGACCTCGGCCTCGACCGTGAGGCGGATCTGCGGCACCTTGCCGGGCGGGATGAACTTGAGGGCATTGCCAATTAGGTTTTGCCACAGCTGCACCAGTTGCCCAGCACTGCCCAGCACCGTGGGCAGCTCGCCGTAGGTCAGCTCGGCCCCCGCCTCGGCAATGGCCACCCTGAGGTTGAGCAACGCCTGCTGCAAGAGCCGGTTGCCGTCGAGGGGGGCCAGCTCAGGCTGGGACTGCCCAGCCTGGGCGTAGGTCAGCCAGTCGTCAATCATCTGCCGCATGCGATCGCCCGCCGCCGTAATGTTCTCCAGATAGGGCTGGGCCGGCGACTGCTGAATCGTTGGGTAGGCCAGGGTAATCAGCTTGGCGTAGCCCAAAATACTCTGGAGCGGCTGCTGCAAATCGTGGGAGACCACCGAGGCAAACTGCTCTAGCTCTCGGTTGGAGCGCAGCAGCTCTTGGTTTTGCTCAACCAGCTTGAGCTGCAGCCGCCGCAGCTCAAGCTGGTGGGCAATGCGGGCCAGCACCTCGGCCTCTTGAAAGGGCTTGGTAATGTAGTCGGCCCCCCCGGCGGCAAAGGCTTTAACTTTGTCAAGGGCATCGTCAAGGGCGCTGATAAAAATCACCGGCACCGCTTGAGTCACAGGGTCGGCCTTGAGCCGCTGGCAGACCTCGTAGCCGCTCATCTCCGGCATTTTAATGTCGAGCAAAATCAAATCGGGAGGAGCGGCCTGGGCCGCAGTAATCGCCCACTGGCCCGTGAGCGCCTTTCGCACGCTGAGTTGGTGGCGGCTGAGAATCGCCGACAGCAGTCGAAGATTGTCGGGGGTGTCATCTACGATCAAAATGTCGCTCTGTCCGACGCTGGTCGGGGCCGTGCGGGGCTGTCCTGCCCTAGTTTGCCCTGCTCTGGGATCAGGGGAGTTCATGGATTATCTCCTCTAGATATCTCGGCCAACTCCACTCGGTTTTCTAACGTACCCCAGCCTCGATTCGTCACCACCAACTTGCTCCCGTTGATTACTATCACTCTAGAATCTCAGCTTTGGCAGCGGTAGCAGCCATGGCGCTAGCACGTTCACACTATATTCTTCAGCATTCTTTAGCTACCCACTCCGGGTTTACCCAACCGCGCCTTTGCATCTGGAGATTCTCCGCCAAGAAGCTGAGGAGAAGGCCGTTAAGCCCCTGCCTTAACCGGGTGAAAAACAGAGTTAACTTACACAGTTACTCGGGTCCCAGTCGCCCCGGTCACAGCCACACCGCTATAGTTCCCCAAATGCTGGATCTGGCTCAGCCCCTGGGGCCCTAGCCTGAGTCTGGGCCACTCCTGTCTTCAGGCTACTCCTGCCTACAGGTCACTATTCGAGTCACTCAAATTTTCCTAAAGCTTGGCTCGAATGGTAAAGGAATAGTCGCCGCCGGGTTCGAGCTGATAGTCGAAGCGTTCGAGAAAGCGGCTGAGGGGTTCACAGATCAGCGCCCGGCCCAAAGATGGCTCGACTCTGAGGTTGCCCTGGCGAAAGCGCCACTGAAACTGCCACTCGTAGGTGCTGGCCCGCACTTCACCTTCAATGCGACCCTGACTCCACGACTGGTGAGTAATGCGAACGTAGGCGGTGGTTTCTGAGGAGCGACGGGTCACAGCAGTAAGAAAGCAGAGCTATAGAACAAACGGGTCGCCACGTTTCGGTTTGGGCAAAACCCCCACAGGTAAGATAACCGTAGCGTAGGCTGTGGTCTACCCCGATATTGTGGGCAAGGCTACGGCCCAGCGCCCAAGTTGCATACCGCAGCGGGACAATTCACCCCCAGGCTGTTTTACCCTAGACGAAAAAACGGTAGCCTAGGGAAACGCTAAATTGTGATCCCTTTAGCTTGTTCGGCATCTTTACGGGTGAAGGGCACGTTTTGTTTAACCATTTTCACCGATTGTAAGGTTGGACTCTGCCTGTGCCTAAGGTTGGCATTATCTACAACGACGTTAAGCCGGTGGCCCACCAGGTCGCTCTCGAATGGCAGGAAAAGCTGACCCGCCGAGGCTACACCGTCAGTCTGGCCACCGGCATGGGCGGCATTTTGGGCTATTCTCAGCCCAATCGTCCCATGTGCCACACGCCCCTCGATAGCCTGGTGCCGCCCAATTTCGACGCCGACATGGCGTTTGCGGTGGTGTTGGGGGGCGACGGCACGGTGCTGTCGGCCTTTCGCCAGCTGGCCCCGATTGGGGTGCCGCTGCTGACGGTGAATACCGGCCATATGGGCTTTTTGACCGAGACCTACCTGAACCAGCTGCCCCAGGCGATGGAGCAGGTGCTGGCGGGCGACTACGAAATTGAAGAGCGGGGCATGCTGGCGGTGCGGCTCTTCCACGACTCTGACCTGGTGTGGGAGGCCCTGTGCCTCAACGAGATGGTGCTGCACCGAGAGCCGCTGACCAGCATGTGCCACTTTGAAGTGGCAATTGGCTGCCACTCCCCGGTGGATATCGCCGCCGACGGCATTATTGTGTCCACGCCCACGGGTTCGACGGCCTACTCGCTGTCGGCGGGGGGGCCAGTGATTGTGCCAGGGGTGTCGGTGACGCAGCTGATTCCCATCTGTCCGCACTCGCTGGCGTCGCGGGGGGTGGTCTTCCCAGATCGCGAGCCGTTGGTGATTCGCTCGGCCAACCCCGACCCGCTGGTGCTCATTGTCGACGGCAACGCGGGCTGCTACGTGATGACCAAAGACCAGGTGAGCGCCTGCCGCGCCCCCCATCCGGCCCGGTTCATTCGCCTCAAGCCGCCGGAGTTCTTTACGGTGCTACGGGAGAAGCTAGGCTGGGGGCTGCCGCATATTGCCAAGCCGACGTCGGTGGAGCTGCCGTAGGGGGGTGAGCTGCATACAGCGATTTCACTCTGGCTACGGTGCGGGCAGCCTGTCAATCAAGACCCCGCCACTCTGGCGGCAGTGACGGCAGCCAGCAGATCGCCATGTACCACCTTTGAGCTGCCAATCACCATACCGGGCCGCAGGTAGTTGCTACAGGTGTGAAGTGGCGGCGGCGGGTCGCCCGCCAGGGTGGTGACAATGTAACCCATCTCCTGGGCCATAAAGGCCAGCACGGCCCCGTCAATAAACTGCCCCTTGGCCAGCACGGCCCCGGCCAGGTCGCCGCTGAGCAGGCCGTTGAAATTGGGAATCTGGGTCTCTTTGGCATAGGCGGTTTTGGTATGGTAAACCCGGTAGCGATCGCCAATGTGTGGCACCACAGCCCCCATCTGCCAGCCTAAACAAATCGCTGGAGTGGGGCTGTCAACCGTAATCTGGGTGCATTCCTCTAGGGATTGATCGAGAGTGCCTTTGAAGGTGCCCTGGCCCCGCAGGGTGTAGTAGTAGATGCCCTGGCCGGGGGTGATGGCGATCGCCGCCTCATACTCATCGGCGTTGAGAATGCCCAAAATAATCTGATAGTTGGAGTGGCCATCCAGATAAAACTGGGTGCCGTCAATGGGGTCGAGGGTGATCAGGTAGTCGCCCTGCGGCCCCAGGTCAAGGGCGCGAAAATACTTGGTGTTGTAGGTCTGCGCGTGCTCTTCGCCGTAGAACCGCACCTGGGGATACAGCCCTAGCAGCACCACCTCCATCATGGTTTGAATCGACAGGTCGGCATCGCTGAGGGCCGAGGCAAAAAAATTGTCGCCCTTGTCGTCTTTGTCAGGCTGGGCCGCAATCTGGGCCTGAATCTGCTGGGCGTAGGCCCCGGCGGTCTTAAGGTAGGGCAGCAGCGCCGCAAGAATTTCTTTGGGGGTAGTTGGGGGCAGCATAGAACAAGTTGTGGGCGGCAGAGCACCCCTAATGTAAATCAGAACCCAGGGTTCTTTTATGGGATGGCCAAAAGCTCTGGCTAACCACTAAAGAACCCTGGGTTCTACACCAAAAATTATCCTTCCTCAGTGCCGTCGGATGCATTGCCTCGCGAATACACCCTAGACAATCAATGCCAAGAACAGATGAACCTTAGGCATTGACAGAACACTAGACCGCAGCTACCTTGGCAACCTTGGCATCGAGTTCGCCCTTGGCGTACATAGCCGCGTAGACTTCCACCGGCTGCTGCTTGATCTTGCTGGCGTTGCCGGCAGAGCCGAAGGAGTTGTAGCGATCGCTGCACACCTCGGTCATGTACTTCATTGAGGGCTTCATGAAGTGACGAGGATCGAAGTTGGACGGATCCTTGGCGGCGGCTTCACGGATGGCAGCGGTGATGGCTAGGCGGTTATCGGTGTCGATGTTGACCTTGCGCACGCCGCTCTTGATGCCCTTCTGAATCTCTTCAACCGGCACGCCGTAGGTCTCAGGGATATTGCCGCCGTGCTCGTTGATCATGTCGAGCCACTTTTGGGGCACAGACGACGACCCGTGCATGACCAAGTGGGTGTTGGGCAGGCGACGATGAATTTCTTCGATCCGGCTGATGGCCAGAATCTCGCCGGTGGGCTTGCGGGTGAACTTGTAGGCGCCGTGGCTGGTGCCAATGGCAACGGCCAGAGCGTCTACCTGGGTCGCTTCCACAAACTGCACCGCTTCGTCGGGGTCGGTGAGCAGCTGGTCGTGGCTGAGGGTGCCCTCAAAGCCGTGACCGTCTTCGGCTTCGCCCGCGCCGGTTTCGAGGGAGCCGAGGCAGCCCAGCTCGCCTTCGACACTGCAACCGATGGAGTGAGCAACTTTCACCACTTCGCCCGTGACCGCGGCGTTGTACTCAAAGCTAGCGGGGGTCTTGGCGTCAGCTTCGAGGGAGCCGTCCATCATGACGCTGGTGAAGCCGTTGCGCAGCGCCGAGTAGCAGGTGGCAGGGGAGTTGCCGTGGTCTTGGTGCATCACTACAGGAATGTGGGGGTAGGTTTCGACCGCAGCCAGCACCAGGTGACGCAGGAAGTTTTCGCCAGCGTAGGAGCGGGCACCGCGAGAGGCCTGCAAAATTACGGGGCTGTCGGTTTCATCCGCCGCCTTCATGATGGCTAGAATTTGCTCCAGGTTGTTTACGTTGTAAGCCGGAATGCCGTAGCCATTCTCAGCGGCGTGATCCAGCAGTAATCTCAGTGAGACAAGCGCCATAAAAATCCTCCTAGTGTGTTCTCGCCGTTAGGCCTTCAAGACGTTTAAGAGCATTCCATCTAACAATTATCCGGGTCCAGGTCGGCAGCGGTAGCCAGGTGTACTGGTCTAGCCAACATCCTGAATGGAGCATTAGCCGAAACACTCTGAGTAGGTAACCTTACTCATCAATCTTAGAATAGATTGATGATCCATAACGAAATGTTTGGATAAGCTAAAACTAAGCTTAAAAGCACTCCCCACTCGGCCAGGGTGTGTACACCCCTTCTCTTTGACCCATCATAGATCACTGCGGCGCACAGTCTGCCCGTTGCGCCATTGGGGGAAGCGCTTGAGCAAGGATTGTCTAAAAAATGGGTCGCCTGGGATTCGAACCCAGGACCAATCGGTTAAAAGCCGAGTGCTCTACCGCTGAGCTAGCGACCCCCGTGAGGGGAAGGTGTGTTTGGTTATGAACCAGACAAGGCTTACAAACATAGCATATGGTCTGCGCCCCTTGGCAACACCTAGCCAAAAAAAATCTGGCAAATTTGCCAGATCGAGCCAAAAAAAGTTTAGAGCTCAGAGCAGCGGCAGGGGCCAATTACTGGGCTCAGTTAGGGGCTGCCCCTAGCCGGAGGGCATATTGAGCATCTGCGGCGGTTGTCGCTGCGCCAATGAGGGCAGCGGCAGGATAGCCGCGGCGGCGGAGGTGGTCGAGGCAGGGTTGGGCGATCGCAGCGGGCACAGCGGCCAACAGCCCTCCAGCGGTTTGGGGGTCAAACAGCAGCGGATAGAGCGGGTGGTCAGTTCCCTGCGGATCGATGACGTCAGCGATCTGGAGGTTTTGGGGATGGAGACTGCTGAAAATGCCTGCGGCCAGGGTGCCTGAGGCCCCGGTGAGCACCGGCAGCGCATCTAACTCAACCACGGCGGCGACGCGGGCGGCGCGGGTCATTTCGAGCAGGTGCCCAGCCAGCCCAAAACCCGTGACATCGGTGCAGGCGGTGGCCCCGTGGGCGCGAAAGATCTCGGCGGCGGCCTGGTTGGAGGTGAGCATGGCGGAGATCGCCTCCTCAATCCATCTCCCCTTAGCCTTGCCCTGCATCTCAGCGGCAAACAATGTCCCCGTCCCCAACGGCTGGGTGAGAATCAGCTGATCGCCGGGCCGCATACCGCTTTTTCTTAGCAGCTTCTTGGGGTCGGCGACGCCATTGCAGGCAAAGCCCAGGGCGAGCTGGGGGCCGACGGTGGTGTGGCCCCCCACCAGGGGAATGCCGCTGGCGAGGAGTCCCTTATGGGTGCCCGCCAAAATTTGGTAGAGCATCTCGGCCTGCTTGGGCGGCGTGGCGTAGGGCACCTGCACCAGGGCCAGCACGGTGTGGGGCTGGGCACCCATGGCGTAGAGGTCGCTGAGGCAGTGCTTGAGGGCGATCTGGGCAAAGACAAAGGGGTCATCTACCAGGGCAGTGAAGTAGTCGATGGTGTGCAGCATAGCCAGGCCGGGGGGCACGGCAACCACGGCGGCATCGTCGGGGGTATCGAGGCCAATCAGCACCGCCTCGCTGGGGATGGTGGGGAAGTCTTGGCGCAATCGGCGCAGGGCGTCTGACAGGGCGGTGCTGCCGATTTTGGAGCCGCAGCCGGCGCACTGGGGCTGGGGGGATGCCCCCGCTACGGGAGAAGCCTCAGGTGATGTCTGGAAAACGTTTTTTTTAATGGTGGGCAGTGCCCACCCTACGGCATTGGCGATCGCTGAGATAAAGCTAGGATTTTCTTGACTGGAGCTTTGCTGGGGGGGCGCCATCTGGCCCAAGGGCAGGTCAGAGAAGCGGGCCATGAACTTGCGGTCGATGTGGTCTTTCCAGCGGTGGGCTAGGGAGGTTTCTAGGGCGAAGGGGCCACGGGAGGCGATCGCCCGCCCATCCCCCGTCTCGATCAGGGTGAGAAACTGCTTTTGGGGGCGAAAGGGCTTTAGCGGCTGGCCCTGCACGTAGCGGCGCAGGTTCTCGGTCAGCGGCGGCCCCTGGCGCACGGCAAACACTCCGGCCTTGGGGCGGGGATGGTGCACCATGGTGGCCACATCGCCAGCGGCAAACACGTTGGGGTGGGAGAGGGTTTGCAGGGTGTCACCCAGGGCGATGAAGCCCCGGTCAGTCAGCGATAGGCCAGAGTCTTGCAGCCAGTGGGGGGCGCTGGCGCTGGTCACCCAAAAGACGCGATCGCACTCTACCCGTACCCCCGACGCGCCCCGCACTACCCGCTGGCCGGTGGCGTCATCCCGCGAGATTTCTTCTACTGGGTCATTGAGGTGCAGCTGAATGCCGCGCGATCGCAGCACATTCTCTAGCCGTCGCCGGGTCCAGGGGTTGCGCTCGGCGGCCAGCTCTCTGCCCCGGTGAAACAGGTGCAAGGTGAGGTTTGAGGGGGGCTGCCCCAGGTCGGTCAGCAAGTTTATCAGCCGCTCGTGCAAGCCGATGGTCAGCTCGACCCCGCCGACCCCGCCGCCGGCTACCACTAGGGTGATTGGCTTTTGAGGATTTGCTTCAACCGTTTCGAGAAAGACTTGCCACTGGTGCAGCAGGGTGGGCACGGGCTTGGCGGCGATCGCATGCTCTGCCGCCCCCGGCACCGCCGCCACCGCCGGGGTGCTGCCCGTGTCGATGGAGAGCACGTCGTAGGCAATGGCTGGGTGATTGGCGCACTGCACCCGTTGCCGGGCCGGGTCAACGCCCACGGCGCGATCAACCACCAGGCGGCACTGGGCAAACCGGGCCAGGGGCCGCAGGTCAATGTGGGCCTCGTCGAAGCTGTAGCGCCCCGCCACGTAGCTGGGCAGCATGCCCGAGTAGGGCGTATCCACCAGGTCGGTGAGCAGCGTCAGCCGCACCCCAGGGATGGGGGCCATGCCCCACCGCCGCAGCACCAGGGCGTGGGTGTGACCGCCGCCCACAAGCACCACATCGGTTGAGATTGGCGGGGGAGTCTGCATCATGGCCTAAGTCTATCCATTCAAATAGTTTCAAACTATTTCGACAGTTATTTCGCCTGAGGATCGCCTGGTGGCTCAACGACACTAGAATCGGTTGAACTAAGGCTGTTCCTCAAAAGGGCTGTTTTTCAAAAAGGCTGTTTTTCAAAAAATAATGACCCCACCCAGGAAAAGCAACGGTTTGCCACCCTAAAAATCGACCCCGCGCTTGAGGTCAATACCTTTTTCGGCGTAGTGCTTGTGGTTAAACACCTCTGAGTGGGTGCTGGCCAGCTCAAAATAGGCAGGGCGATTTTTGCAGCGCCCGGTGATAATCACCTCGGTGC
>JBBSKN010000064.1:0-24866 GCA_038256265.1 Phormidesmidales cyanobacterium | reverse complement strand
GTAGCACGGTGCCGCCCTGGGCACGGTGCGGTGCGTTTCAATCCCTGAGAGGGCTTTGGGTCGGTTGGAGCCCAAGCTCAACCTGGTGCATTACCAGGTCACCAGCGTTTCAATCCCTGAGAGGGCTTTGGGTCGGTTGGAGCGCAAAAACGTCACGCTCAGCAAAGTTGATAGGGGTAGTTTCAATCCCTGAGAGGGCTTTGGGTCGGTTGGAGCATGATCACCCCGCCGTTTTGCATTAGGCCCATGCGGTTTCAATCCCTGAGAGGGCTTTGGGTCGGTTGGAGCCCCTAGCCCAGCTCCGCAAGCTGGCCGCAGGTCGTGTTTCAATCCCTGAGAGGGCTTTGGGTCGGTTGGAGCCAAAATACTGGGCACATTCATCGTGTATGTGTTGGTTTCAATCCCTGAGAGGGCTTTGGGTCGGTTGGAGCCATCATTTACACTCAGCGCTACAACCTCAGCAGCAGTTTCAATCCCTGAGAGGGCTTTGGGTCGGTTGGAGCCCCGCCCTTGCCCAGCACCCCCAGCGACAGCACAAATTCAGTTTCAATCCCTGAGAGGGCTTTGGGTCGGTTGGAGCCCACTGCTCCAGCCAGCGCTAGCGAGGTGCAAATCGTTTCAATCCCTGAGAGGGCTTTGGGTCGGTTGGAGCGTGGCGACGGCCTTGGCTAGGGTCATGGCCATAAGAGTTTCAATCCCTGAGAGGGCTTTGGGTCGGTTGGAGCGCAGCATCACAAAGTTTGTGTGCGGCCTTGAAATGGTTTCAATCCCTGAGAGGGCTTTGGGTCGGTTGGAGCTAGCTACCGAGCGAATAGCTCTCGCAAGTAGTGGTGTTTCAATCCCTGAGAGGGCTTTGGGTCGGTTGGAGCCTTCTGAGTCCATGCCTTAAGAGTGCCAGCGGTGATGTTTCAATCCCTGAGAGGGCTTTGGGTCGGTTGGAGCCATCGGGCGTTGAGATATTAAAGCTGCCCCTCGTCCGGTTTCAATCCCTGAGAGGGCTTTGGGTCGGTTGGAGCGGAGCACCTCCTCAACCTTGTAATCGGTTCTAAGCGTTAGTTTCAATCCCTGAGAGGGCTTTGGGTCGGTTGGAGCCTGCAACGGCATCTAGAGGCTCTGTAACGGCTTCTAAGTTTCAATCCCTGAGAGGGCTTTGGGTCGGTTGGAGCCTGGCGCTGATTCTGGCCCGCTCCACTGCCCCGATTTGTTTCAATCCCTGAGAGGGCTTTGGGTCGGTTGGAGCTCAGCCGTGATCGATGGCGGCAAGCCATTCTCCAGGTTTCAATCCCTGAGAGGGCTTTGGGTCGGTTGGAGCCCTTAGACCTGTGCTTTTTCGCCGAGCTGAAGTCCTGTTTCAATCCCTGAGAGGGCTTTGGGTCGGTTGGAGCGCTGGCCGATAGCCGCACACCCTGCACCATCACGGAGTTTCAATCCCTGAGAGGGCTTTGGGTCGGTTGGAGCCAGAGAGCACGGCTACTTAATCATCTACGGCTCTGGCGATGTTTCAATCCCTGAGAGGGCTTTGGGTCGGTTGGAGCGTGATCCTGAGCCTTGGCCGTGAAGGGTGGGAGCGGATGTTTCAATCCCTGAGAGGGCTTTGGGTCGGTTGGAGCGGAAAGCGCCGTGAGCGCGAGGCCCTGAAAGCTTTGGTTTCAATCCCTGAGAGGGCTTTGGGTCGGTTGGAGCCCTCAAGCCCGTACACCTCGCATGAGGCCCAAACAGTTTCAATCCCTGAGAGGGCTTTGGGTCGGTTGGAGCCCCGGGCCTCTGGAAACCTTACAGCATTTGGTTTTCAAGGTTCGAAAGCGCGAACCCCTCAATTTTATCATCCTTAACACTAAAAATGGGTTTTCAGCGTTGTAGCTAAAATCTTGAAACGGTCTCAGATCAAGGGATATAGGCATTGCGCGGATCTTATCGGAAAGGATAATGCTTAAACTTGGCTAGTCAACGGCATTTTGAGCAAAGAAAGGGGCGATCGCACCCCAACACCCACCCACTCGCGCCAGCCCATCAGGCAAAAAAAACAGTTTCATCGCGCACCGCTTCACCGCCAATGCGCTCAACCTTTGGCTGACAGCATTCGCAGAGAAAATAAAACCGAATGCTGTCTCCTTCGGCCTTAATCAGCCTGTTGAGTCGATTTCGCAGCTTAGCGTATTGCGTAGCAGTCAGGCTGCATTCAAACACGCTGTACTGCATCCACTGCCCGTAGGACGACAGTACCTTGTGAATTTTGGTCCGGCGTTTGTCTTCAGAAATATCGTAGGTAATAACAACGTGCATGGCTCACTTTAGAACTAACGGTGGGTACTGCTCTGTCTCGGCCATTAGGTATTTAGCCAGCAGGCGGGCCTGAATCTCAAAGGCTTCTTGATAGGTGCACTGGCGACCCATGACGGGGTGCTTAAATTTTGACTGCTTCTTTTGTTCGTAGAGGCGGAGAAATTTGCGGCGACCGTCATCCGTGAGCGACACCGCATAGCTGACGGGTTCACTAGAAAAATCATCGGGGGTTAGCGCCTTGCGGTTGATAGCTGACAGCACCATGGCATCGACTACCAGAGGCCGAAACTCTTCCATCAGATCAAGGGCCAGGGAGGGGCGACCGTAGCGCTGAGTATGGAGATAGCCCAGATAAGGGTCGAAGCCGACGATGTTGATCGCGCCCTGAACGTCGTGGGCGAGCAGGGCGTAGCCAAAGCTCAACAGGGCGTTGACCGGGTCAGTGGGCGGGCGACGACAGCGGGTTTTGAAGCTGAATTCGCTGTTGCGAATAAGGCGGCCAAAGTGGCCGAAGTAGGCGGCGCTACCGGCCCCCTCTAGCCCTCGCAGAGCGTCGATAATAGAGGTTTGGTTAATGGGCTGAATGGCTTGCTCTAGGCGAGTAATGCCCGGTTGTAGGCCATCAATGCCCTCTCGCTGCGATCGCAGCAACATGGTGCGATAGTTCTTCAGCTTGCCGCGAATGAAGCCCTGCACAGCATGAATAGAACGCTCGGTTTCACCTGCGGCCTGCCACTGGGCCGAACGAACAAAGATGTTCTTATTCAGCTCTGGCTCTAGCCGTCCCAAAAAGCGCCCGGTGCCGGTCATAAAGCTGAGGGGAATCTTGCGCTCTAGCAGCTCAATCAGAGCAGCGGGGGAGACCGTGGCTCGGCCTAGGATAACAACCCCATCGACTTTAATCAGAGGCACATCCAGCAAAGTTTCTTTTTGGACGCGCACCCGCAAGCGCTCGTCAGTTTTGCCAATAAAGGCGTCGTCGGTAGAGATATAGACGGTTCCCATGGCGATTTATAGGCTCCTTAAAGGGTTTCTTGGTAGCGGCTGACTTTGGTAGCCGCCTGGGGCAGGCATTGGGCATAGAGGCTACAGCCTCGACAGCGTTTGGTATAAATTGGGGGCGGCATAGTGCCTGTGTGGAGAAGGGTGCGGACGGCGGTGATAGTTGCGATCGCAGTTTCTCTTAGCTCTGGGGTTAGCTCTACGGGCTGTCGCTGGTGTGATTGGGCATAGTAGACAAAGCCCTCAGAAATGGTCAGTCCAGTCATATCCTCCAGGCAGAGAGCCTGGGCACAGACCTGGAGTTCGTCGTTGTCAAATTCGCCCCGGTGGCCGCGTTTATATTCCACGGGGAAGAGTTGTCCATCAATTTCTTCAATTAGGTCAGATTTGCCGATCAGACCGTAGCGATCGCTCTTGAGCCACACGGCCCGTACCTGCCAGGTGTCGTCTCGTTGGTTGCTGCCCAGGGTATGGACGCGATCGTGCAGGCCAGTGCCTTCGAGGGTGTATTGGTTGTCGATGAACTCCCCAGCGCAGAACATGCGCCAGCAGCGGTGAGGGCAGTAGGCGTACTGGTTAAGAGCGGCAATGGGTACATAGTCAGCTTCGTTCATCGGTCTCAATCCTCACTTTGACGCCTTTGCTGAGGTATTTGGTGAGTGACTCACCCAGCTGTTCTTCAACCGATTTGGGGGGTGGCTTACTAAAGACATCGCGGGTGAAGCAGTAGAGCACGACCCCGAGCGTAATTAAAATTTCCACGGCGGAACTCCTGAAAATTAGCAAAACGACTCTGTGCCCTTGTCAATAAGAGCCAGTGAGGAAAAATTTAGCGGCAGCTAGACGACTCGACGGGTCATGCCCATGCCCATGGGGGTTTTGCGCCCGACCCCGGCGTAGAGGGCAAAGTCGGCCAGGGTATTGAGCTGTTTGGTAGTTTCCCCATCGACGCTGCCGAGGATTTGGAAGGTGACTTTGCCAACGCAGCCCATGAACTGGTTGGCGGGGTTGACCCTGGCTCCGGTGTGCTGAAACTGGCTGCGGGGGTCTTGGGCGACCTCGGTGCGGATGTCAAAGTAGCTGGGCTGAAGGGCCTCAATAATGTCTGGAGAAAACTCGATGTCGCTATGGTGGTTCCAGCGGCGCAGCAGGCTGCCGAAGACGCTAGCAGGGGTGGGCAGGGCGGTGTCGTATTTGCCCTGGCGAAAGGCGGTGGGGGTGTAGAACTGGAGGGTAAGTTTGCGATCGGTTTCAGAGGCTTGGTCGTATAGCTGCGGGTAGTTGCAGAAGTTAGCCCAGGGTTGGGTGCTCTGGGGGGTGCCGAGAATGCTGGTGATGTGCAGGTTGGCTGGGCCAAGGTGCCAGGGCTGGTTGGGGTTGAGGTTGAGCCAAAGCTGACTGAGTTGGCCAAAGAGGCGATCGTCGAGCAGAGAGATGCGCCACCAGCAAGGGGTGGAGGGGGGGATGGGGTTGGGGTGGTGCCAGTGTAGGAGTTTTAAGTTTTGAGTTTTGAGTTTTGAGTTGGAGGAAGGAGGAGGGGAGTTTTGTTCGCGAAGCGTCTCCAAAGGAGAAATTTTGGGTTTTGAGTTTTGAATTAACGGTTGACAGGCTGAATTCAAAACTAAAAACTTAGAACTATTAACTACTTGTAGCGGACTGAGCGTAAAGGCTTTATTCCCTGTGTTGGCGTGGAGCTGATTGCCCATATCAGCATCGACGGAGGTGACGAGGCTGAGGAAGAGGGCATGGAGGTGTTTGCCAGTGGTGAAACCGGGGGGAATGAGCGATTCGGGGAGGAGGTTGAGGACTAGGCTATGTGGCATGGTGGGGAAGGGTTAAGTTTTGAGTTTTGAGTTTTGAGTTTTGAGTTAGGGGATTAGGGCTTACATTCAAAACTAAGAACTCAAAACTATTAACTATTTACTGGAGGTTGGGATGCAGATTGATGACTATGGGCAGGCGATCGCGCTGAAAGAGAAGCTAGAGGCAGCATTGCCGTTTAGGGTGCGGCCTGGGAAGCAGTTGATGAAGGCGATCGAGGATAAGTCGATTACGCCCATGACCTGGTTGGAGGTTGATATGGTGATGTATCTGGGGGATGAAGGGGGCATTATGTTGAACTTGTTGCCCAGTGGAGATAAAACGAAAGCGGTTTACTCTACATCGTTGACCCATGTGGTGTTTGATTCGGAGCATGAGCTGGTTGGGGAGGTGAGGGAGTATCAGCGGCAGCGGACCAGGAAGCTGATGCTGCAAAATCAGCGAGGATTTGCGGCGGAGATGCTGGCGCGGGATATGTTGCCGAAGAAGAAGCCAAGGGGTAAGGGCTTTGGAAGCTAAGAAGTTAGGTTGAGTTAATAAGTTTTGAGTTTTGAATGTTGAGTTTTGAGTTTCTAAATAATTCAACACTCAGAACTCAGAACTCAGAACTTACTTAGTCGCTAAATCGGTACTGCATATTGATCGGAAGCTTAAGCGATTCACTTAGCCCCTCAAAGGAGTAAAACTCGCCGACCATACGCACGTTGCGGATGAGGCTAACAGGGGGCATGTTGAGGGTGTCGTAGCTTAACACCTGGTTGGTGAACATGACATCCAGCGGGTTGAGCGGGTAAGGGAAGGAAAACTCCCTCGCAGAATTGCGTTTGGGAGTTGGCAATTCCTTAATTACGACCTCGGCTTTGCTCATCCACTTGCCGAGGCGTATCCAGCGGGGAAATGTCAGGGGCTTTTGGGCTATGACGAAGAACTCAAACTTGCTTTCGGGAGCAATTTCTTTGGCACGGCCAAAGCTGGGGATGTTTTTCTGGGTTTTCTGCATCTCAACGTGGTAACGGTTGTCGGCATATTTCCAGGTGTTGAGTACAGCGGTATGGCGAACGGCTCTGGCGGGAGTGACATAGATGCCCTGGTGGTTGAGCGGAGTTAGATGGGCCTCATACATGGGCACCTGTTCGGGACAGAAGTAGCGATAGGCGGCTTCTGTTGGGACGGTGGTGGCATATTTGGCGCTATCCACCAACCCTAGGGCATAGCAAAGGGCGTAGTTATGCAGCACAGGTTCTGTCTCGTAGAGTCGCCCAATTTCCCGCGTGGCGTAGTAGAGGTTGTCGTGTAGTTCTAGGGTGCCGCGATAGACATGGGACATCTCTCTACGCTCCAGCTTTAGCGGCTTTCTTTTTGCTGGACGTCGGCTTCTGGATGTATTTTTGGGCGTAAGCTACTGATTCGGTATTAGCTTGTTCCAGAAGAGATTTGAGTTTTGCTTCATCACTAGTGATCGCCTTTACCTCTGACAAAAGTGTAGTGAAGTCATCACCAAGAAAATCTGTGTGGGGAATACACTCTTCTAACATTAGTTGAGCGATCGCATCTTCAGCAGATTCGAGTACATCATCCTCGTTGAGGGGATCAGGCAGCTGGATTTTCTGATCCGCTAATAACAGGTCATAAATCTTTTGAGTCCAGCGCAGGTTGCTAGTAATCTCGCCATCAGCAAAGATCACGCCTACTAGCTGATTGCGAACTCGTCCCGTCCGTGTAGTTTGTGCGCCATAGTGGCGAGTGCGTAAAATGTTGTTGAACACGTACAGAAATCCGGCTTCTGTCGGATCTTTGAGCGTCACAATACTAGGAAAGAAAACTTGCGGGAGGATATGATCTTGGCTGTTTATACGACTGGTGACTTCTCCTTGACGGCTCATGGTGCCATTTTCAAAGGGAGCATTAAGGGTAAAGTTCAGGTGTGAATCATCAAAAGGGGTAATGGAATAGGCTGTATCCACCACGACCTTTGATTTTTCAGAACCAGAATCTCCGATCGCAAATCCGTAAATGATGCAATCTGGAGTGGTTTTGCTGAAATCTACGTTGTAGTCGCACTTTTCCCAGTCACCAATCTTGTAATTTCGAAGTAGTTCACGTCCGGTCAAGCGTTCTGGAGTCGATTGTTTACGTTTGAACATAGCCAAACGACTGATTGTTTCTGAATTAGCTTTATCGACCCCAGCGCGGACTTTCGATTTATTCAACTCACCATCAGTTTGAAATAGCGGATAGGATTCGGTTACACGAATGGTGATGAAGTGGGCATATTTGCCCATTGGCTTGGCCGGAATCTCAACATGGAAATGCTTAGCATCAACAGTTTTGAGAAAGCTCATGGTTAATCCTCTTTGGGTAGTGATCATGAATTATGGACAATTTAAGCTGCAACTTCTGTTTCGTCGCCAGGTAAATCTTCAGGTTCGGGCTGCTGTACTACTTGGCGTTCCTCGTCATCGATTAGGCGATAAAGGTAGTCACAGGTGTCTCGAATCAAGTTCAACTGGGTTCCAGCTAAACGGGCACGATCGCCTTTGAATGTCTCCAGGAAAAGATCTTTGACAAAAAACGTGGCGTAATCATAAATGGCCTGCCGTTCGTCTTCTAGGGACAAGGCCCTTTTCCACTCACCGTCAATACAGAGTAAAGTTGGTTTACCTTCTGCTGTTCTGCGCCGCACATTGGTCATGAGCTTGGCTATACGAGCCGCAACCACGTCAATTAAGGCTTGCTCTTCAACGACGAGGGCCTTGTCAATTTTGAGGATGACATCAGCAGCTTCATCAATGGGCTTAAGGACAGCATTTGGCTTTGCATATGGGCTTTTAGCTCTGTAAAAGCGACGGTATAGACTTGTTAATTCTCGAAGTTGGTTCATGGCAGTTCCTTCTGGTTCAAAACACTGGTAGAAGTACACATAGAGCTTGATCTTTTCAACCGGAGCAGTATCCCAATCCAGCTTACGAACAAGCTTTGTAAGGTAGTGGAAAACATAGAGAGGGCTAGTCTCTAGATCACGAGACAGGGCAGATAACTTGCCCCAGTCAGGGTTGCCGTCCTTTTTGCGGTTAACCTCCAAATGAATACAGTAGGCAGCACTCAAAGCATTCAAGGGTGAAAAAGTCTTAGCTGTCTTCGGCAAGATAGCGTCAAGGCGATATTGGTCTTGTTGAACAAGAGAGGAGATCGCAGGGTGGGCTCCATCTAAGACAGCTGTTCGTTCAAAGTCGGCACCACTAACATAAGGCGGCACGGGTGATTCAGAAGCCACGACTTTTACATCCAGCACCAGCGGTAGCGCCAAGGTTAACCAGGCAGGCATTACCCAGGACTCGATATCTGTTGCATCCCGGCCAGGGGGTAATGCCATGAAAAAAAAGGTCATCGGCTCATCGGTATAGCTCAGTTTAAAGGTTGAGTCTCGTTCAGATTCCTCCTGAAGCAAAAGAGAATCTACCTGCTGATAATTTTCGAGATTGAACTTTGCAGCTTGTTTATCACTCACTAAATGTTTGCGAATGTCAGCATCAAAACGAGTTCGACGAATCCAGGAGTAGGCTTTTTGAAGGAAGCGATTAGTCTCTGGAGTAAAGAAGTAGGCCGGATAAAGATAGAGATAGCGGTATTTACGCCCTTCGAAATCTCCACCTGTGGAATTAGTTTGATTCATTAAAATCTGGCGCAGCATAATTTCGACAGACCAAATCGCACAAATCTGTCGTTTAGCTGCTTGGGCATTGAATAGAATTTGCCGATTGCTATAGACCTGTGGGGCAAATAAGGTGGAAGACTCCATTTGCTCTGTCACGGTGTAAGCTGAGCTAGACATGGCACACACATTTTCGCGTCCTCGGCCCGTAACTTTGGCTGCTTGGTAACGGCTTAGCTCAGTCAGGAAGGGATCGGTTTGTGGTGGTACAACCGCGCCAGATGGCAAAGATATGACTCGCTGAATATATGTCCGTAGATCATCCCAACCATCAGGCAAAACAAACTCTTGAATGATGGGCTCAAGTAATGTGGCCGCATGGTTGACCATTCGGGTCATGACATCTCGAAGCTGATCATCATCTAGATGCGAGTTTTGTTGAATATATTTAGCGGCTAGATAGTACCAATCGAGGGGTACGCCTCCGGTTTTCTTTAAACTTTGGATTTTCCGAAGCGCTGGTATTTCTGAGGCTAGGCCCAGAAATCCAGAGAGCTTTTGAGTCAGATCTAATTCAGGTAAGACTGCTCGTTTTACCTTAGGCTTTTGTTTTTGCCAAGTGTTGAAGTGATCGCCCCAATCGCCCCAGAGTCTACGGCAGAGAAGATCTCCGAATTCTGCTAGTCGGTCAATACGATAGTCTTCGCCAAATTCAATCTCTAAATCTTCAGGTAAATTGCCCACTGCCTGAAAGCTTGATAGACTCTCACTTCGTTTTGATGCAGAGGAACTTTTTGTGGATAGAATGATGCGACAAGCTGCTAGATTGGCGACCTCCATTAATTGGTCAATATCAAAGAAAAGCCAATAGTAATCTGCAAATTTAATGCCTTTCCCATCTCGCACAAACCCAATCTGGCGTTGACGCAAGCGATTGCCACAGAGTATTTTAATTTTTTTAATAACCGCATCAGAAATTTGGTCAGTAGCGATCGCAGGCGCATCTGCTTTAGCAAGATACACCACACCATCTGGCAGATAAAGCAACGGTGTATAAAACTCATCTGGATGCAGATCAATCAGAGCATTATTGATAATATTGGTTAAAATGCCTCGATTATCCGATAACGCATGATAGGTGAACTTAAGCTGGTGATTACTCAGAGATCCCAATACTTCAACTAGTCCTTCGCCTTTAGAATCGAGTTGTTCAATATCAGGAGGATGCTTAATAACAGAGGCAAAAAGATCAGAAAGCTTAACTAGTTTACGAACTTGACCAAATTCTCGTCCATCGAGTTGAGGCATTAGCCCTCGAATTCGCATACCTTGATCACTGTCGTATTTATCGCCTGCATTGTGACTAAGCTCAGCCAAGTCATCGATATAGTTTTCCCACTCGTTACCTAAGAGGTGATTCAATCCAAAATCTAAAATTTTCTGTTTAATGTAGCTACGCCCAAAATCAGTTGCATCCCCTTTTTTAGGCGGTTGGCTTCGCCAAATGCGATCTTTGAATTTATCCTTATCATTATTGAATAGCCAATTAGGATAGTCAGGCAGCTTATCAAAATCGTGCAGAATGTATGCAGCAATGAAAAGTGGCTCTATATCACTTCGCCCCTTACAAAGTCGCTGAATAGGGTTCGTTTGCTCTGTGATTTTCAGCTCCTTTAGAATTCGATAAGTGGGAAACAAGCCATTCAAAAGATGCGCCGGTAGGGATTGATCTTCTTTGCTTCGTTCAACATTTTTTCCTTCAGCCCGTCGATCTTCAGTGAACTGTCCCCCTTTTGCTGTTGCCCCTGCTAGCTGTTGCATGAGTTTAGGCAGCACATACTCAGCAAAGTCGGTAAGCAAGCGATCGCCCTCATTGCCTTGAGCTTCACAGATCGCTTGCTTAAACAGGCGAATCGTCAATAATTCTGACTGCCCCGATGTCTGTTCTGCCTCACTGCTCAGCTCTACGCCCAAATCCTCCTCGGGCAAATCGTCTAAAGCCTCTTCTGGCAGCGCAGATGACTGCTGTTTTCCGAATATCGATAGTTGTTCATCGCTCATGAAACCTTCCTCCAAATTAGGCGCAATTCATCTAGGCAAACCCATTGCCCGTTTTTCTTGACCTCGACGTATTCCCAACCATTCGCAGAACTTCCGTTGATGCTTTCTGCCAATGGACTTGGCTTATTAAATTCCTGACCGTTGTAGACCACTGTGCCTTTTGCGGAGATCTTCAAATTTTTCGTAACGTAGCGATACCCAGTCTTTTCTGCTACGTCTGCCTTTAGCCGAACCCGTACAGCCATTCCAACTTTAGTGATGCCTGCGTCTAGTAACTGAGATAACCGGATGTGAGTATGCTTGGGTGCCCTCTTGAGTTCAACAGCGGAATTTTTAGGCGACTGCTTAACTGGCTCCACCAGTTGCAGTTTGAGCTGATTAGCCTTATCAGCAGTGCTTGCTTGATTCAAAGTCACAGGCTTGAGGCGCTGGTATTGCACCCAGTTCAGTAGGCCAGTAGCTAGGCTAGGCGGCATTTGGCATAAATCTTCGTGGTTTAGCTCAATGTTCATTCTTAGGCACCTCCTAAATTTGGTCTGGTACCTCTATACTGGCCCGGCCAACCTTGGTTGTCAATACCCTTATTTACTCATAGGCTACAGTAACAAGACAAGCTACTTGGCTACAGTAACTATAGTGCAGGTGTATTGTCTTGGGCTCAGGACGTAGTACTTCCGTGACGTCGCCTTATATACTGGTTCACAGCAGGGAGGGAGAGTCTGGCTTTGCATCTCTGAATGCCTCTTAGGTATTGAAATACTGTCGCCTCCTGAGTAATAGGAGTAACTCCCCTTCCCTGCCATCCTCAAAAACTTGCTTCTCATTTCTTCTCTTCCTCCTCTGAGATAGGTTTGTACTCCTGGATGACCTCTCCTTGCACCATCCAGAGCTTGCCAAGCACATCGAACCGCTCTAAGCCGAGAATCAGTGTGTCGATCGCTTCTCGCCAATTGGCAAACGTGGCGCGATCGGGTAAACGCACCACCACAATTCCGGCATAGTCGGTGGGCACAAATCGGGCACGATTGCCAAAGCCGCGATCAGCCGTTACCAAACATCGTTCTTCCTGGCGGCAGACCTCAATCACTTGGGTATCAGGGGCGGAACTGAGCCCTTGTCCTGGCACCGTGGCTACATCATGCCCCGCTAGTTGTAAGCGAGCCACCACCCGTAAATCCACATTTTCATCGAGTTTGATCTTCATGCCGGTTCCCGGTCTTGCTGTAAGGGAACTTCCGCCCATCCTCCCCTGGCCATTTCGGCACCGTAGGCAAGACAAGCCAGCACATCGTCTCGTCCAATGCTGGGATAGGCTTCCAAAACACTGTCAATCGTCTCGCCCCCCGCTAGGTAGTCGAGGATAAGCGCTACCCAAATACGATGTCCTTTGATGCAGGGCTTACCGAAGCAAATATTGGGGTCAATCGATATACGAGACAGAAGATCATCATTTTTCATGGTTTCCTCCAGGAATTTGTAAGCGGTTGGGCAAGGCTGCAATCCGAGCGTTGATATCTGGGTGTTTTAGCAAATCCAGCCCTCATCTGATATGTCTTTCCAATGCCAAACGAGGGTTTCAAGCATTAGCGCCGATTGGCCAAACGCAATGGTGTAAGGCGGGTCACGGTCATCTGGGTGATCGCTTAACCCATAGGCCTGAAACTGCATCGGTAATCCACACTTAGCCCGTAGATAATCCCGGCGGCGATCAGAGATGTAGCAGACCAGACCCTGACGATAGAGGGCGCGACTGATTGCATTTTCACCTACGGTCACTTCTAATCCTTTTAAGACCTGTACTTTGCCAAGTCGAGCTAATTCGCTAATGTCACCAGCATGGAAGAAATGCCAGTTTTCTCGCACTTCCCGATAGCCTAGCAATCGCAAATAGCAAAGCGCATAGTCTTCAAATCGTCGGGTTGGCAGCCCTGCTTGCCGAGCGGCTGATAAAAACTTAGACTTCTCCATTGTTTCAAATACAAAATTGCTGAGTAGCCCAGGTAAGTTATAGGTCTTGAATCGGTCTCGTTCTGGCTCATTTGGATTTGTCGCATCATAAATAGCACAGTCAAGTTGACTACTGCCCCGAAAGCTTCGAGCTTCCGAAAGAATCGCTTTGTTTCCCGACTCTTTGCACTGGCGAATTTGCCCGAATTTCTGCTTGATGTTGATTTCTAAGGCACTCTGAATATCAGTGCCAAAGCTTCTTGCTGCATCAGGATAGGTTTCTTTCATATATCCTTTCCTATTGAGTTCATCGTAAATACAAGCAGACTGAATCCCGCCCCAGCGCTTTGGGTAGTCCTTGAACTGATTTACAAATGTCCAGGCTTCTCGAACCGAATGAGTAAAGGAAATACGATCATAGGCTTCGTTCTCTATCAGAGGTGCTGGCTTTCCTTGATGCCCTTCAAATAAACGTGCCACTAAATAATTGGGCATAAGAGCATAAGCTTGATAAATCTCGAAACCTTTGTGCCTTCCCAATCGGCCAAAACGTTGAATGAAGTTACCTGCGTCTGCGGCTTCAAATACCAAGAAATTTATTCTAAAATCTACACCCACATCAATGGTAGACGTTCCAATCAGTAAGTCGGCGTCCAAAATTGATCTGGCGCGATCGCTTTCACCCGTAAGACTTGTATTCGGGAGGACGGTTAGATCATGCTGTTCAAATAAAGGTCTGAGAAACCCCAGCAGCTTATAAACAGAGGCAATCGAATTCAGAATGATTGCCCCTTTACTTCCAGGATGATCCAAGAAAAATTTGAGGATGACCTGTTCTGCACTTTCAACAATCCAGCTAAATCCTGATTTGGCATTAGGCTGTAGGTCTTCTGGAAAATTCAAGGCTATGGGTTGGCTAATCTGTCGCCAGCCCTGCGCTGTTTCTGGTGAGAATCGATACTTCTTCTCCTCAACCGGACTGATGATTTTATAGTTTAGGCTTGATCGATCCAGAAAACCTGTGAGCAAGTCACTGGGCGTAGCCGAAAGGAATAAGAATTTTCGCTTTGCTCCAGATGTATGTCTAATCAACAGTAAAGCATTTAATACGCTAACAATCTGAGGCGATGAGAATATATGAAACTCATCGAAAATGAAAATCTTATAGTTATTATCGATTTTTCGAAACAGCTTGTCAGGATTATCACCTTTACCAGGCTGATTGGGATTACGTCTCAGATATCGAAAGTCATGAATGTAATGGAAGATATCTGGATTTGTTATCAATATTTCTGAGTTATCCGTGCGGTCAATAATGCCTTGTTGCTTAGAAGGTAGTTGGTTCGTTTCAACAAAATTCTCTAAGGTTGATCCCGTAAGTCGATAAATTTGTGGATCATAATCTGGGCCAAATTCATCTTTGTACTGCTGAACTTGCCGTTCTTGGTCACGCGCCAACTCATTGGTTGGATACATGGCCATGGTGTAGTTTTTACCTGTCATCGCTGCAAGATATGCCGCTAGGCTTTTGCCATCCCCCGTCATCGCTGTGTTGAACACAACATCAACGTTGGGATCTTGCAGAGCCTTCCAGGTTTCAAATTGGTGCCATGCCAACTTCCATCCATCCGGTAGGTGAATCTCTGGAGGAACATTTGCGGCTGGGCAAGAGTAGACGGGTTTTAAATGAATTGAATACATGACTGAGTGCACGTACCTCGTTGTATAAGCCCATATTGGCAGGCATAATGATATCGGTCAACATGTGCATCTACAAAATGTACGTACACTTACTGTATGAATGAAATGCTATGCTCCGTAAGCGATCCTCAATTACCCTGTCCATTTCAGAGCGGGAAAAAGCCCAGCTAGAGCAGCTGGCGCTGGAGTTTGGCCAAACCTGGGGCGACAACCCCAACGTGTCAAAACTGGTGAAAGCGATCGCCCAAGGCAAACTACTCTTGGCTGCCAACCACGACTGGAGCCGCGATCGCATTGATAACCTAAACCGCGCCCTTAACCTTTTAAAGGACGAAGGCTATCTCAGCGAAGCTCTGGCCATGGCCCATCTGTTACTAGAACGCAGCGAGCTAAACCACCCCCTACGCCAAGAAATTCAAACCTGGGTAGATCAGCCTAGTGCTCCCTGGCGTATTGATATTGACCGCTGTATTCGCCAACATCGCCCCTTTCGCCTTACCTATCAAGACGCCGCTGACCGTCTATGGAACTTCACCGTTCGCCACGCCAAGATCGAACGCCATGAAGACCGCCAGTATCTGGACTGCTGGTGCGATGAAACCGAAGGCAACCAGGATGTAGAAGCCCTACGCCACAACTGGTCGCTACGCCTAGACCGCATTCCATCTGAAGCCGTCATTTCCCCAGCTGAAGGCCACTGGCAACCCGAACTCAGCCATATTGAAGTCGAGTTTTTACTCCTAAGAAGTTTAGCCTTTGGCTATCGGTCTAAAACCAAGGCCGACCTAGTCAATGAATGGCAGCCCGAAGTCCAGCAGCGGCGGGTGGTGCGCCGAGTGAGCAATACCTTCTGGTTTCTCCGGGAAGTGCGCCGCTATGGGGCCGATTGTCTGATCTCGAGTCCGCTCGACCTCCGTGAACAATTGGTACAGGAATTAAAACGGTGGGTTGAGCACTATCAACCTTGATAGAGGCCCGCTGGTCATGGCTGAAGCAACCCTCAACCCCCATCCTCCACATTGGGAAAAAGCGTTAGAGGAAGGCAACCGCCATGCGGACGGTGGTCTCAAGAGTTTGCTGCGGGGCAATGGTTAACAGATCTTCCCCGGTATTGAGGGCATTGCGGGGGGCCGTCCAGGGCTCTAGGCAATAGTAGTCTTTACCCTTGACCGTCCAAAACACCAGCTTGGTGTAGTGGTTGCTCCAGGCCAGCGTCAGCCGTCGCCCCAGGTGATGGTCGGTGACCGTGGCGGCGGAGGCCGTCAGCCCCTGAAAGGCCAGGTCAATCTCGTCTTCGGCGAAGTCAAAGCCGCCGCCAAAGGTTTCCACGCCGCCGGTCAGGTGGTTGCGATACTCCGTCGAAGGAATTTCAAACTCCAGCTGCGACTTATCTTCAACCAAAAAGTAGGGGTGCAGCCCGGTGGAAAAGGGCATGGGCCTGTCGGCCAGATTGGTGAACCGCTGCTGTAGCTCTAGAATGTGGCCCTTGAGTTTAAAGGTAAAGGCCAGCCTAAAGGCAAAGGGATACTGGGCCAGGGTGGTCTCATCGCTGGTGAGTTCGAGGGTGAGGCTGGCGGCCCCAGAGACATCTTGCTGGGTGACCTGCCAGGGCAGGTCGCGGGCAAAGCCGTGCTGCTTGAGGCCGTAGGTCTGGCCGCCCAGGCTGTACTGGTTGCCGGGCAAATTGCCGCAGATCGGAAACAGAATGGGAATGCCGCCGCGCACTGAGAGGGTGGGGTCGGCAAAGCGATCGCGGTCAAAGTAAAAGATATCCTGCCCTTCCACCTGCCAGCGGGTGACTAGACCGCCGCGATCGGGCACAATCTCTAGCCGGGCAGTATCGGCGTCAGACAACACGTAGGTCGCAGCGGGGTCTGCTTTTAGGGCAACGGCAAACACAGGGCACCTCAACGGCGGTATGCCTAGACGTTACCACAGCGCTCCCCGAGCAGGGAGTCGGCCCGAGGTTCTTTAGCCATAACCTGACAGACTTGCGTTCATCTCTGGGCCGCCCCTACTCACCAGTGGTCGGCAACGGGATTTCGGGTACGGTGTCGGCCCAGCCGGTATTGTCTAGATCGGCTTCTAGTTCGAGACCAGGTTCAAGCTCTAGATTGGTCTCCTGTTTGATAGCAGGGATGAGGCCATCCGCCGCAGGTTTTTCCAGGGGTGCCAGCTTGGCCAAGGGTTCTTCACCCCATAGGTGAGGCTGAGGCTCGGCGGCCTCGCTGCTGGGGCGATTACCCGCCGGCTTAGGCTGCAAATCGCCACCCTCATCACCGCCAGAGCGCTGGGGCGGCACCGGCTGAAATTCTCGCTGCTGGGGCGACACCTTTGGCCCCCACTGCTGCAAATTGTCCTCAAACTCAATCTCTAGCTCTGGCTCAGCCGCTTCTGGCTCAGTCTCTTCTGGCTCAGTCTCTTCAGCCGAGGGTACGATTTCAGCTGGCTGCTCGCCCTGAATCTCAGGCTCGCCTAGCCCCTGAGGCAGGGTTTCCGGCTGAGGGGCCAGATCCACTGGCAGCATGTCTTCGGCCTCGGGCGAGACAAAGGGGCTGCTGGGGTCACCGACGGCCTCAGGGAGGATCTCAGGGGTCTTCAAATCGAGCACCACAGGCGACTTGAGCGGCTGGTCAAACTGCGAGGAGGCCTGCTCAATGCGCTGTAGCACCTGCTGACTAGACGACCCCGTCAGAGTCTTAGGGAGCGAGTCGCTCACCCGCACTGGGACTAGCTCCACCTGCATCTGATCATCTTTGAGCGATACCTTCAGCACTGCCGAGTCTTGGTTTTCGACCGGTTCGTCAGAGCGAAAGACAAAGTCGCCTAGGGAGTAGGCGATGGGTCGCCCCTTATAGATCTCGCCCCCCTGGATCACTGTGGGGTGATAGCCCACAACCACATCGGCCCCTTGGTCAATGGCTAGGCGAGCCAGGTTGGTCTGCATAAAGTTGGGGCTATCGCTGAGGTGATCAACCCAGCGATAGTTGACCACAATCCAGTCGACTTCGCTGCGCAGGGCCTGAATGTCGGCCACAATTTCGGGCATGTTTTGGGCGTTAAACCCGGCGCGGTCTTTGAAAGCCGTGGCGGTTTTGAAGTTCTCCAGCTCCTTGGCCACGGCCTGGTTATCGATTCCGGCGCGTTCGTTGAGCACAGTGTCGTCGTGGGCGGCGTTGCTGCCCCCCATGGCGTAGCTCAGGTAGGCAATGCGTTTGCCCTTGACGTCTAAGATCTCGGGGCGGCGGGCTTCCATGGCGTTGCGCCCGGCCCCAATTCGGTAGAGCCCTTTGCTGTCGAGGGTGGTCAGGGTTTCGCCTAGCCCCGCGGCCCCATAGTCCATCAGGCGGCTGTGGGTGAGATTAACAATGTCTACCCCACTGTTGACCAGCAGCTCTACGGCGTCGGTGCGGGTTTGCTGACGAAACTCTTCTTGTAAGTTTGTGGCCGCATTGGCGAGGGGAGTCGCCAGGTTGACCAGGGCCAGGTCGGCCTGGCCGTAATCGGCTACGTCGGCAAAGAAGCCACCCGGAGCCTCTAGGGTCTCTGGGGTGATGTCATCGAGGGAAATATCGCCGCCAAACAGCAGGGTGACATCGTCCGAGTGCACGGATGTCGGTTTTTGATGGGTAATTACGCCCACGGGCTCTAAGGCCGTATCAACCACCGTGGGCCGGTTGGCAATGGGGACTGCGGGGGGTGGGGCACTGCGATCAATCACCGGAACCGTCTCCCTCAGCCCAACGATACTGGGCTCTACGTCAAAGGAGGGCGTTGTTTCAGGTGCGCTGGTTCTCGAGCTAGTGGGGGGCTGCGATCGCACCTCAGACTGGGCCGAGAACTGGGGCAGTGCCGGCGACGGAGCCGAGGTCATCACCTCTAGCAAACAGCCCATCACAAAGGCCGCCACCGCTGACCCCGACAGCACAAAAGTTCTCAGGGTCTGCAAGCGCTGGCGCGACAGCCCCTTTGCCGCACGGGGCGGGCGGGGCAAATGAATTTTAGGCGGCATCGGCGAAGCGTGGCTCCGCTGAGACAGCAGCGGCTTGCTCTGTTTACCCTGCTTGAGCGCTGGAGTAACAATCTTAATCCGCTGTTCCCACAGCACCCGACGGTGGCCCAGGGGCCTCGCCACCACGCAAACTCCCTCAATTAGGTCTGAGTTCAGCAGCCAGATCCGGTGGCACAACAGCCGCAGCAGGTGGTCTTTAATCGGCGGCCGTTGAAACTCCACCACCAGCCGCAAACAGCCGGGGTGATCGGCCTGCACCTGTACAAAAATGCCGTGGGGGGCTAGGGGCTGGTTGAGCCACAGGGCAATGTCGCGGAAGTATCCTGCCGCGGCTCGATCGCGCACCGTAGGGGGCTGGGGTACTGGCTGGGGCAACGCCTGGGGAGGAACAACCGCGCTAATCATAGGAACGTAAGAGGTAACAAGACAGCAAATGAAGGGTGGCTAGGCCATCTCTTTGGGGCCTAACTCTAGAGGCCAAAACCGCCACGGCAGATGCAATGCCCCAATCATAGTGCAGACTTCGGGAGGCAACACGCCCAGGCTGACAGCAGCAGCCCCATCTGTATCGCCAGGGGTAAATCGCGGGTTTTGCCCCTGGCGATACAGACCCGCCAGAGCCTTCCCCATAATCTGCTAAGGTCTTATTTTTACTCAAGCTTGCCCATGTCAATGCCACCCCTGAGCGGGCGCGACCTGCTGAGCCTCAGCGATCTAAACACCACCGAGATGGCCGATCTGCTTGCCTTTGCCGCCGAGCTCAAGGCGGGCAAGCAAAACCCTCAGTTTCCTCACAAGGTGCTGGGTTTGCTGTTTCGCAAAGCCTCGACCCGCACCCGGGTTAGCTTTTCGGTAGCCATGTACCAGCTGGGCGGCCAGGTATTAGATCTACACTCTGGGGTGACCCAGGTCAGCCGGGGCGAACCCACCAGCGACACGGCGCGGGTACTGGATCGCTACCTCGATGTGGTGGCCATTCGTACCTTTGAGCAGGCTGAGATTCAAGAATTTGCCGACTACGCCTCGATTCCCGTCATCAACGCCCTGACCGACCTAGAGCACCCCTGCCAGATCTTGGCCGATCTGCTCACCATTCAAGAGGAATTTAAGACTTTAGAGGGGCTTACCCTCACTTACCTGGGGGACGGCAACAACGTCGCCCATTCGCTGCTGATCGGCTGCGCTCTAGTGGGCATGAACGTGCACATCGCTGGCCCCAAAGGCTACGCCCCCGACCCGGCGATTGTTGCCCAAGCCGAGAAACTCATGCAGGGCCAGGGCAAAGTTTTGATCACCACTGACCCAGAGGCAGCGGTTAAAGGTGCCCAGGTGCTCTATACCGACGTGTGGGCCAGCATGGGCCAAGAGTCAGAGGCCGACCAGCGCCTGCCAATCTTTCAGCCTTACCAGGTGAACGATGCGCTACTGGCTCAGGCGAGTGCCGATGCGATCGTGCTCCACTGCCTGCCCGCCCACCGGGGCGAAGAAATTACTCACGATGCGATCGAAGGCTCAGCCTCGCGGGTATGGGAGCAGGCAGAAAACCGGATGCATGCCCAAAAGGCACTTTTGGCGAGCGTTTTGGGATGAGGGGGTGGATGGATGGGTGGATGAGTGAGTGAGTGGGAGAGTAGAGCCACTGTAGGGTGGGCACTGCCCACCAGCAAAACTATTTTTCAGAAGTTGCTCTAAATCAGATTCAAAAAGTGCAGCACCCCTTCGCCGCTCAGCATCTCAATCACTACAGAGAAGAGAAAGCCCAGCATGGCCAGCCGTCCGTTGAGACTTTCGGCGGCGGGGGTAAAGCCCCATTCTTGAGGGGGCGATTGGGGTTGAGCTTGGGGTTGGGCTTTAGTCATTGGTTGTATTTGTAACGCTTTATTAAGCATTATAGCGAGTTTGCCTGGGAGCTAAGGAATTGAGTCAGTACCACATCGGGCAAGCCGAAACCAGGGGAGCATTTCGCTATCCGCCACCGCTCCAGCCGGGCGATCGCCTGCGGGTGATTGCCCCCAGCGGTGCCCTGCGGGAGCTAGATAGCTTTAACCAGGGTCTAGAGATCTGGCGCAACTGGGGCTTTGGGGTGGATGTTGACCCTGGGGTCAGCGAGCAGTGGGGCTACCTAGCCGGATCTGACGGCGATCGCCGTCAGCAGCTCGGCCATGCCCTGGCCGACCCCACCTATAAAGGCATTCTCTGTGCTCGGGGCGGCTATGGAGGCACCAGGCTGTTGGAAGGGTGGCACTGGCCCAAGTCCATGGCACCCAAGTGGCTGATTGGATTCTCAGATATCACTAGCCTGCTGTGGAGCTTGGGTCGGCAGGCTATTGTGGGCGTTCACGGGCCGCTGCTGACGACCCTGGCGGCGGAACCCGCCTGGTCCCAGCAGCGGCTGAGGGATCTGGTGATGGGCCACCGGCTGCTGCCGCTGCACGGTGACAGCTGGGGCGGCGGGGTGGTGACCGGGCGGCTGTGGCCCGCCAACCTGACCGTGGCCACTCATCTGTTAGGTACTGTCCATGAACCTGACCTAACCGGAGCCATTCTGGCCTTTGAAGATGTTACTGAGGCTCCCTACCGGATTGATCGCCTGCTGACTCACTGGCGCATGGCGGGTAAACTGGCTGGGGTTCAGGGCATTGCCCTGGGGCGGTTTAGCCGCTGTGAACCCTCCGAAGGCCTACCGAGCTTGACAGTGGCGGAGGTGCTGCGCGATCGCCTTGGCGATCTGGGTCTGCCCGTCGTCTCGGGTCTACCCTTTGGCCACGATGGCGACAATGCGGCTCTGCCCGTGGGAGCGATCGTGCGGCTAGACGGCGACGCGGGAAGTCTCGAAATCCTGCCTTAGACCTAGGTTTTTGAGGGCTGGGCGTCTCTACAATGGGGGCACGCATTAGGTATAGGCCGTGGTTCCTCTCCATGATGACAACCCCACTACCCTTACCCCCGTGGTCACCTACGGGCTAATTGGGCTGAATATTGCCGTATTCGTGTTTCAGCTCAACCTTTCCGGGGGGGGGGTAGACAGCTTTTTTGACGCCTGGGCGCTGGTGCCCGCCCAGCTCACCGAGAGCTTTGGGGGGGGGCTAGAGGCCCCGGCCTCCGAGTGGGTCACCCTGGTGTCATCTCAATTTCTCCACGGCGGCTTTTTTCACGTGGGGGGCAACCTGCTCTACCTGTGGGTGTTTGGCAACAACATTGAAGATCGGCTGGGCCATGTCAAGTTTTTGATTTTTTATCTGGGCTGCGGGGTGCTGGCGGGTCTGACCCAGTGGGTGTTTGACCCCTATTCTACGCTCCCGACTGTCGGGGCCAGTGGGGCGATCGCCGGAGTGATGGGGGCCTACATTTTGCGGTTTCCCAGGGCCACCATTGTCACCCTGATCCCGTTGATTATTTTCTTCACCACCATCCGCATTCCGGCGATTTTCTTTCTAGGGTTTTGGTTTGTGCAGCAGGCGATCTTCAGCCTGGTCAGCCTTAGCGACGTCTCCCCGGGGGATGGCGGGGTGGCCTACTGGGCGCACTCCGGTGGATTTGTGTTTGGCCTAATTTTGGGGCCGCTGCTAGGGTTAATGGCTCCAAAGCCGCGATCGCCCCGGCGTTAAACCCTCAGATCATTGCTCTCATTGCTCCCGCAGCTCTCCCGTAGCTCTACGGATGCCAGAAGGGGTTAGCCCTGCCCCAGCGCTGCCAGAGGTGGTAACTTCATAAAGTTCTCGAGTAAGCTAGGGAATTATTTGTGGTTTTATTACTGATGCTATAGAAAGTGCTTGAAAAGCACTAGAAGCGCTAACAGAGGCGCTATTGCGGCTAGCGCCTCTGTTAGCGCTTCTAAGGGTTCCTGAATCTTATCCAGACCAGTCAACTTATAGATAGGTACGACTATGGCGGAAGCCAAGATCCTCGTTGTCGATGACGACCCTGCAATTCGCAACCTAATTCATCGGTTCCTGGCCAAGCAGGACTATGAAATGGAGTCGGCAGAGGACGGCAAAAAAGCCCTGACGACGTTTGAGCAATTCACCCCTGATCTGGTCATTCTTGACCTCAACTTGCCCGACACCAACGGCTATGATCTCTGCAAAGAGATGCAGTCGCGCACGGGCGTGTTTGTGCTCATGCTCACCAGCCGCACCGATGAGTCCGATAAAATTCGCGGCTTTAACGAAGGGGCCGACGACTACCTGACCAAGCCCTTTAGCCTGGGCGAGCTAGAGGTGCGGGTAGGGGCCATTCTCAAGCGTCAGCGCCCGGTGACCGCCGCCGAGCAGCAGTGCCTCACCTTTAACAGCCTGGCCATTGACCCGGTGCGCCGAGAGGTGATGCTCAACGAAGAAATGGTGCCCCTGACGGCCCTCGAGTTTGACCTGCTACATTTCTTGGCCAGCCACCCCGGCCGAGTGTGGCGACGAGCTGAGCTGATTCAAAAGGTGTGGGACTACGACTACGTGGGCGACCAGCGAGTGGTCGATGTACACGTGGGCCAAATTCGCAAAAAAATTGAGAAAGACACTACCCAACCGGCGCTGATTCAAACGGTGCGGGGGGTGGGCTACAAGTTTGAGCCACCGGGCACTGGCGAAGAGGCAATGGCCGGTTAATATTGGCTGGCAGAAATATGGCAGGCCTTGCCGAAGGTGTCGGGTGTCAGGAACAGGTGTCCAACCTACGCCGCAGAACACTGGCCGGCTTGTCATCGCTCAGCTGGCTTCAGACCCTCGGGCCTGGTTGCGATAGTTCCAGGCCTGCTTGAGCACTTTGGTCCAGCTGCGCTGCACCTTTTTGGGCGTCCAGCCCAGGGTTTGGGCGATGGCCTCGTCGGTGATGGCGGGCTGGGTTTGTTTCAGGGTTAAAAACTGGCGGTGATCCGTGGGCAAGGTGCCTACAAAATCAGCCCATTCGGTGGGGGTCATGCCCAGACGAGCCTCCAGGTTTGCCCCCAGCCACTGGTGCACTAGCTCCCACTCCTGCTGCTGAGAAAATTTTTCGACGTGGTACTTAAAGCGCTGCTGGAGGTAGTCGCGCTCCCGAGCCGAGAGGCCGAGGATATCGTCAATTTCTGCCGCCGAGCAGTCTTGCAGCTTGAGCGTCAGGTAGTCGACGCAGTCGGGCTGGTTTTGGGCTTTGAGGTATTGCACTAGGGTGTTGATGACGCGATCGCGCATTACCCCATCGCCGGGATCATCGCCGTCGGCCATCATTTTTTCGCGCACCTGCTGCACCACCGAGCTGCGGGAGTGAGCTTCGGCAGCTTCGGTCTTAGCCCCCTCGCTGACTAGGGTCATATCCACCGAGGTTTCAGCGGGCTGACGGCGGCTAAAGGCCTGGGCGCGCAGCACAATCAGCTGCTGGCTTTGGCTTCCCCGCAGCGAAATGCGGCGTTTGGCGTACTGTTCGCTAAAGGCCATGTACTCGGCCAGCTCTAGCCGGGTGCGGGGGGTGTAGTCTTCGGGCAGCTCGTGCTCCCGGCGAAAGGCGTTGAGCACCTCAATGTAAAAATTTTGCATGAAGTCTTCGAGCAGCGCGTAGCGCCCCTGAAAACCCAGATTGCTGCCCCGGGGGGCCACGTGGCGGTAGACGATGGCGCTGAGGCTGCTGTGCAGCTCAACCCGGCCTCGGGTAGACCCCATGTCGTAGTAGGTCAGACATTTGCCCACCCGGTGACTCACCAGAGACCGTTGCCAGTGGCCCACTTCCCCTGAGGCCTGGATGCGATCGCTCATGGCACAGATGCGATCAATTTCTGTTGTTAGCCGCTGCATGACGCCGTCTAGGCCAGCGGGTCGCCGCTGCACGTGGGCCATGAATAGTTCCTGCACGAAGGCGGCAACGGTAGCAGCGCCGCCGCTCAGTTTTGGGCCAGAATCTGGTGGCTGTGGTGTAAACCCAGGGGACGATGGGGGCATGGCAAAGCAGGTAGATGCGGTCTTCATAGTTACCCAATCCTAACAACGACACCGAGATCGCGAATCATCAACCGAGCCAGTCAGCAGGTCGGCCTAAATTCGCCGGGTCTATTGTGTAATTCCGATTGGGTCGGGGCGATTTCTCGGCCTGTGTGCCAGCAATAAAAGCTGTCTTGCCTATCCGGATACTTTTGCCAATGGCATAGCTAAGCTGCCACCAGAGAAATAGGGTGCTCTACTAGCCAGCGAGTAAAAGCGCTAGAACCCTGTCGCTGCAACGAGATCACCTCTCGTCACTGCCCAGATTTATCGATCTAACGGCGTCAGTCTCCCTGGCTTAACCTGAGTTCGGGTTAAGCAGCCTGAGGGAGGGCGAAGTTAAGATTGAGTGACGGCTTTTTGGGCTGGTGGCAGTAGGCAATCAAGCCACCGATGACATTGACCATAAAGTTGGTAGGGCTGCGATGCCTGGAATGCT
>JBBSKN010000063.1:0-25153 GCA_038256265.1 Phormidesmidales cyanobacterium | reverse complement strand
GTTGAGAGCTTGTTGTTGTTCCGGTGTCATGGTGGTGACCTAGCGTGCGACTGGTCTTATCCTCACCGATTACCCCCTCATTCACCAATAGTCCATTTCCCTTGAGCATTAATACTCATCGCCAAAGTGACGTGCTCCCAAAGTGAACCCTCTTTGGCCTTAGGGGGTCGAAGAGGGTGGAGCCAACTAACTGGTTTTAATCAGGTGGCAAAGCTTTTAACTATTAACTAGCTGGCATGGTCTTAGCAAGGTGCCTGCGAATTTCTCCGATTTGCTCCGCCTCGGTTTTCTTAAGCTGGTTAAATAGCTCAACACATTCTTCGGAGTTCGCTTCGCGGGCATCTTGAATGTACTTATCATAAGCGTGAAGAGCTTCGGCTTTATTTTGCATAACGGTTAGCCAGTCGTATTCAAGATTGCTAACAACTTGCTGTGAATTAGTTCCGGTGGACATGGCAAATTACCTCCAAGTTTTGTATGTAATATGACTTTATTTTAGGCTTGCTTCATCTCTCAAAGGAGAGTTTATGGTTATAGCTAGAGAATGAGAGCTTAAGGGCTGCTCCACGAGGTATCCGTGGTGGATTGGGTTGGATTCTGAGCCTCCCTGCCCCAATTGAACAGAGGGTTTGGTCGTTTTCAAAGCACGCTTTGTACTGCTGCCTAATCTCGGCGGGGGGAGTTAGCGGTGGGTAAATCGGTCGCCTCTGGGTCGGAGCTACTGGGCACATAGTCTTCGGCTGTGGAAGACGTGCCAACGCCACCCGCACCATTAGGCCCCTCGCCTGCGGCAGCGTTGCGGGCTTCTTGCTGCATCAGCTCTGGGTTTTGGTGAATGGCAGCGGTTTTAGCGCCCGGATTGTCTGCAACTTCCTCTAGCACTTTATTTTGTTCGCTTTCTTTGTCGTCAACGTTTGCCATCAGCCTGTTTTCTTCACTTTCGCTACCGTTTGCCATAGGTTCTGCTCCTCGAATGGTTAACGATGTAAAACCGTGATCATGATCAACTCAGCTATGTTTAATTAACCTGGAGTCAGTCTACGAAAATTACCCTCGCTGGGCACTCAGGCGGGGGCAAAGGGCTTGAGAACAACCTTGATGCAGTTGTCTTCTTTATCGCGAAAGATTTTATAGGCTCGGGGGGCCTCTTCGAGGGGCAGTTGGTGGGTAATCACAAAAGAGGGGTCGATCTCTCCTTTCTGCACCCGCTCTAGCAGCGGCTTCAAGTACTTGTGAACATGGGTTTGGCCTGATCGCATGGTCAATCCTTTGTTAACAAAAGCCCCCATCGGCACTTTGTCGATAAATCCGCCGTAGACACCGGGAACAGACACTTTGCCTCCCTTACGACAGGCGGTGATCGCCTGCCGTAGCACCTGAGGGCGATCACTTTCCAGGCGTACCGCCTGTTTCACAGTGTCGTAGAGAGCCATAGGGCCAGTGCCGTGGGCCTCCATGCCGACGGCGTCGATACAGCTGTCCGGGCCTCGACCACCGGTCATTTCCTTCAGAGCCTCCCCAGGGTCAATCTCTTCATAGTTGAGAATTTCGGCACCGCCCGCCTGGGCCAGGGCCAGCCGCTCAGGCATGCGGTCAATGGCAATCACTCGCTCTGCGCCGAGCATAAAGGCGCTGCGGATCGCGAACTGGCCCACCGGTCCACAGCCCCACACGGCCACCGTGTCTCCGGGCTGAATGTCGCAGTTTTCGGCCGCCATATAGCCAGTGGGAAAAATGTCGGTGAGAAAGAGCACCTGCTCATCGCTGAGGCCATCGGGCACTTTGAGCGGGCCGACATCGGCAAAGGGCACCCGCACGTAGTCGGCCTGGCCCCCGGCGTAGCCCCCCATCAGGTGGGAGTAGCCAAACAGGCCTGAGGGCGAGTGGCCGTAAAATTTCTCCGCCATCCAAGAGTTGGGGTTGGAGTTGTCGCACAGCGACCACAGATCGCGCTCGCAAAAAAAGCAGCTGCCGCAGGAAATTGTGAAGGGCACTACTACGCGATCGCCCTGCTTCAGATTGCTCACCCCTGGCCCGGTTTCGACCACTTCTCCCATGAACTCATGGCCCAAAATATCCCCTGACTGCATAGTGGGAATAAAGCCGTCGTAAAGGTGCAGATCAGAGCCGCAGATCGCCGTAGAGGTAACTTTAATAATGGCGTCACGCGGGTTCAAAATTGTCGGGTCAGGCACGGTGTCTACCCGTACATCGTGGGTGCCATGCCAGCAAACTGCTTTCATCAAACTTCTCCTGAGGTAGGTGCGTTTAGCGGATCTTGGCCAACAGCCCGTGACAGGGGCGAAACCGGCAGTGCGTTAAGGACTCGGTAGCTCGCCAGGATCTCAGTCCTGGTTGGTATAGCGGTCTAGGGTGGGATTTCTTTCAGGCTGGATGGTGCTGCGAGGCGCGTCGGTGGGCGACCCATCCGAAGACAACCCCGGCACCAAATTTTTGAGGCGATCGCCGAGGCTGACCTCTGGCTCAGCCGGCGGCTGGATGGTTTTGCCCTGGCGATCAACGGCGGTTAGATCAACACCGCCCTGAAAGTTTTCGTTGCTAATCGGGTTGTGGGTAGGACGAACGGGGCTAGGGTCCCCAGCTCCGGTTCTGGGCGCATTGGCCGCCTGGGCGCTGGGCAAGTAGAACCCTACCGACCCTACCCAGAGGGCGATCGCCAGGGCACCCAAGGCCGCCCGCCGCCCGAGTTGAGCTTTCACTACAGCGGCTTTCAAGAATGAGCAGAGAGCAGAAAAAGAATCTAACAAAAAATTCATGGCACTATGTCTAAAAACGTGGATAGTCCAGATTAGGCTCCCTTAGGCTGACCTTCGGTGGTGGCGATTTCTCCTGTTTCCATCAGCTGCTTAAAGCGGTTGAGGTCATCGCCAATCTGCTGTTCGGGGGCTTCGCCAAAGAGTTTGGCGATCGCCGTCGCCATGGCCCCACCCGGTAGCTCATACTCCATGACCACCTTGACCTCAGTACCGCGATCGCCGGTAGCCGGCTGAAACCGCACCAGCCCCGAGTGATTTACTTCGGCCTCATCGGTCGAGGTCCAGGCAATGAGGTGATCAGGCTGATCATTCACAATCACCGCATCCCATTCAACGCGCTGATCGAGAGGGGCATTGACCACCCAGTGGGAGTGGTCTTCGTCGATAACCTGCACAGACTTGACGTGGCGCATAAATTGGGGCAGGTTATCAAGCTGTCGCCAAAAGCTATAGAGCTCGGAGGCCGGGCGGTTAATGGTGACGGTTTTTTCGACCAGAATGGCTTTTTCTACACCGACGGCCTCGCCGATCTGCTGGAGCGTGCTTTTCTTTTGGGCACCTTGGTAGGCCAAGCCGCCACCGGCAACCGCCATCAAGACCCCGCGTAGCGATCGCTGCTGCAGTCCGCCCAGTACCAATGCGCCGCCGCTAATAATTGATGCCCACCGCTCTAAACGACTGGCCTCTGTATCCGTCGATGCTTGCGTGCTGATAGAATCTTCCACATCAATACCTCTAAGCGAAAACGCTGCTGTTACAGGCTTAGCCTCCAGCCCGCCCGACGGCTAGTGGCCGTAGCTCAAAAGCCATCGGGCAGACCAGATTGGGGTCTAAAGCACTAGAGCTGAGATGAGCGATCAGTGCTGAGCTCAGAGCCCGAACCATCGCGCAGAAAGGCAGGAGCTTTCTTTTCAAAATAGTTGCCGATAAAGGTGTTGACCGCAGAAAGCACAACTGGCCCCAGCAGAAAGCCGATAATGCCGGTGACGTAGAAACCCGGCACCGCCAGGGAAGCCAGCCAGAGACATAGGCCATTTAGCACCAAAGAAAAAGCTCCCAAGCTGAGAAAGCTAATAGGTAGCGTTAGCGTTTGCAGCAGGGGCTTTAGAAAGGCGTTGACTAGGCCCACTGATACGGCGGCGATCGCAGCAGCAGTTAGGGTGCTAATCGTTACACCAGGCACAACCAAATCTACTACCAGCAGACTGAGGGCCGTAGCCACGCCAGATAAAAGAATACTCCACATAGGTCATCTCCTAAAAAAAGTACGTATTGACAGACACATTTATAGACAAAATACTGCCGGGATTGAACCAGAACTAGTTATCTACCGCAGAAAAGCAAGTTAGCTTCCCGATGGACTAAATCTGTCTCACCTGCACTCAAGATAAAAATTAATTTGGGTGCTTGTGTCTACTGTTAGATAGATAAAGCCCGACTGTAAACTAATATTTCACTGCTACCGGTATTTTTATACAAAATCAATACCCTACAGGTGTAGGAAAACCTTTAGACAGGATCAAACTGACTTTCTCGAGGAAGAGCTTTTAATGACTCGCCAATTAATTAATCTTGCCAACTACTACCAACTACTAATAAAGTCCTACCGTCATTCCCGCGTTTACGGAGCGCGGCGAGAGGTCTTAGGCAGGAATCCACTAGCTGGTAGCCTACTTGAAGGGGTCTCCCTTAATGGAACTTAATAAAAACGGAGTTCAGCTAAACTGCGATAGCTGACTATGTCTTTAGGTACAGGCCGCCTACTGCTATTGAGAGATACCTATTTAACTACTGTTGTTTACACTACTAATCAGCCTTGGTGAGGCGCGATCGCACTGCGCCCTTATTGTTCGTTATCGGAGTAAATCTATGTTGATGACTTTGGAAATTGGAATAGCCGTTGCCGCTTTAGGGGCAGCTCTGTTGCTGATTCGCCTGCCGAAGACTGGACAAGCTAGCTTGGTCGCCCTAACCTGTCTAACGGTTGTGCTGGCTAGTTTCACCCAACCTGCGTTGGCCGGTGCCGTTAGTGGGGATGTTTTGACCAACGATCAAAAAGAACTTAATGACACACTGAAATCTGCCCCCACCGACAATCAGTATCAAGGCATTGAGTACGCCGATGTCAAAGGCACGCCCCTAGGTGATCAAGAGATTACTGACCGGGTTGAGGGCGCAGTTCCCGAAAATTTGAAGGTTAGCGTGTCCAATGGCTCGGTACGACTAACTGGCAAAGTAGCTGATCGCAGTGCGGCCCAGGCTATTGTCGATGACGTAAAAGCTATCCCTGGCGTCCATGAAGTCGCCTATGATTTGGGACTCAAGCACTAGTAAAAGACGAGTAAGAATAGACCTCATCTAAGTCTAGAAATAGAGTCCTACCTGTGGGTAAGCTACAGATCTCACACTGGACTTGGTGTACTTTTAAAAACGGCAGATTTTCTGCCGTTTTTTATTTGACGTGTCACTGGGTTGTCTCTACTTCATCGTATTTTGGACAGTTTGGTGGAAAGGGGGTTGATGCAGCGGTGAATTCATGGCAAATTTCCTAGGGCTTTTCCAGCTAAGATTTTTGCTCTAGCAAGGTTTCTACCGCTGCTAAGAGTTCTGACTGATCCCAGTTTTGATAGAGCGAGGCGGCGATCGCACATCCCCCCGCCCCCACGCCCTCCTTCACAAACCCCCGCTCATAGGCCCGCAGTGCCTCAAACCGCGAATTCTCAAAGCTCAGCTGTGTCGCCATCAAACAGGCCCCGGTCAGCTTCGCCAAGCCCACCGTATCCCCCGTGGCATCCTCCGCCACCCAGCGGGTGGTTCCCACCACTACATTTTCAGGGTTCCACTCGTAGCCCTCTGCCTGGGCCATGGCCACTACCAGCGCGTAGACCGCCAGCATTTGCGTACCCCCCGCCAGCAGAACGGGCCGGGTGCGGCTGGCGGACAAAGCCAGCCCCGCCACCACGGGCTGCATCGGGTCGCCCACCGCCGCCACCACCGCCAGGGGATGGGGCTTTGCCGCTAATCCAGCTCGAGAGAGTCCCTTAGCCACCAATGTTTGCTTTTGACTGTGGTTGCAGGTGGGGTGGCTACTGTTGACGCGATCGCCCGCATCTACCCCCAGCCCAGTGAGCAATCCCAAGGCCGTCGTCGTGCCCCCCACTACACACTCTGCCAGAAGCAAATAGTCGCGCTTAGCGGCCAGTAATTCCCCCTGGACTAACCCCTGCTGCCAGAGATGACGCACCGTTGACCGGGGCAGCGCCGATCCAGTACTCAGACATTGGGCCGGCTTGCCACCCAAATCTACTGCGGGCACCGTGGGGGCCAAGGGCAATCCAGCGTTGAGCACGACCAGGGGAATACCTTGCCCCGCAATCACCGCCTTAGCAATCAGCGCCGGGGAAGCCCCCGCCTGAAGCGGCGGCAGCGAATACTTCGGTGCTGGCGTGAGGCCATTGACCATGAATTCTGCATCGGCTAAGGCGGTGTAGCGGCGATCGCCCGGCGTTGCCCCCGCCGCCGAAATTCCTTCAATTAGCCCCGTCTCCGTAAACCCCAGCGTCAGCACCAGCCCCGGCCGCAGCCCCCGCACCTGCCCCAGCCAAGCTTCCCCACGCCGCTCTTCGGTATAGGTCTTAATCAACGGCTCACCCAAAGAACTTACGACTCCACAAATAGGGCTTTTAAGGCAGGGTAGACGGTTTGCGGTTTGCGGTCTACGGTTTGCGGTTTGCGGTTCTAATTCCGCCTCAAACCTTGCACCGTATACCGTAAACCCTTCACCGTTTACCTTGTACCCTGCACCGTGCACCGTAACCCCCTCTATTCCTTCAATAAATCCTGCACCCACCCCGGTGGCGCCGGAATCTTCGTCCCCAGCCGCCCCAGCAGCAGCCAGGCCGCCAGATGCACCGTAAACAAATAGATAATATTGCTGGCCATCACCGACACTAGGGCCAGCAGCTGCACCGCCTCCACATTGGCCTGGCCCAGCACCCCCACATCGAGCACCCCCAGGCCCACCAGGCGCTCTAGCCCCCAGTTCAGCGTTTGGGTCACCTGGGTGGTCAGGTATACCCACAGGTCTTCGCCCACTAGCAGCGACGACAGCCACAGCCTAAAGAAAAAACCCACCGTACCCAGCAGCGCTCCGACGGCGATCGACACATACCAGCTAGCCCGCCGCACCCAAAAAAAGCCCAGCTGCACCCCCAACAAGGCGTAGGGGATGAGAAACAGCAGGCTGCGGGGTGGCCCCATCAGCACCGAGAGCAGCAGCCCCGACACCAGCGCCGACATCCAGGCCGCCCTTGGCCCCCAGCGCAGATATACCAGCGCCATCGGCAGCGGAAACAGCATGCGTAATATTGGCCCCGGCGGAAAGTAGGTATTTACCAGCCAGATTAGCGCCGCCGTGCTGGCCAAAAAGGCTGTTTCGACCATCGCCAAGGGGCCAGATTTTAGGCGATGAGACATATCGGGAGCCTCAGGCTCGTCAGCGGCCCGGTACTCCAAATAGGTTTCTAGCTCGTCGAAGTCGCTCTCGGCAGCCTCAGTCGGGGGCACAAACTTAGCCCCGGAGGCCGGGTCAGGGGGTTGACTCATGAATTGCTAAACCAGCAGACGTTCGAGGGCATTGATGTCAGGAATTCGCATCATGTCTTTATCGCGCACAATTAGCCCTTTCTTCTCTAGCTTACTCAGTACTCGGGTCACCGTCTCACGGGCTAGACCGCTGAGGCTGCTCAGCTCCCGATGGGGCAGGTTTGGAATCTCAATGCCGCTAGCCCCCCGTTGCCCCTGGCCATCGGCCAAAAAGAGAATAATATCGGCCACCCGCGAGGTGCTGTCAGACTCGCGCAGCCGCAGTCGCCGATTGACCTGCCTAAGCCGCCGCGCCATCAGCTGCGACAGGCGAATGCCCGCCAAGGGCTGGGTGTTGAGCAGCTTAACAAAGTCGCTGGCAGGCATGCTGCCGATCGCCGTGGGCACCAGGGTGATCACATCGGTGGAGCGAGGCACCTCTTCAAGTGGGGCCATTTCGCCAAACAGCTCGCCCCTACCCAAAATATTTAAGGTGACTTCTTTACCGTCGAGGTTGTAAGTTCGAATCTTGACCCAGCCGTCCAAAATAAAATAGACCGAAGACCCCCAGTCGTTTTCGAGCAAAATCACCTGATTCGCTGGATGACGACGCGACACCACATGGCTGGTGGCTTCCGCTACGGCCACCGCTGGCAAGCCCTGAAACAGCAGCGCCGAGCGAACTAGTTTAAGATCGGTGTCAGGATCCCGAGGGTTGTAGCGAGCATCCATTTATCACTCCAATCATTAATTTTTTTGTTTAAGTTAGTGATATGAGAACGACCCAGCCCATCCTATCCCAGGGCGGGGGTAGAATGCTGGACTGGCGGCTACACATATGGTGGCTGACAGCATGTCAAGTCCCTGCACTATATCACTGCCCCAACCATAGGCAGGCAGCTGCAAACAGGGCACAACCAGAGGACGCGACTGGGCAAAACTGGGGCGCAACTGGGCAAAACTGGGGCGCAACTGGGCGCAACTGGGCACAACTGGGGTTCAGCGGGCGGACGCATCGCCCCCCGGCTCAGCTCTCGCCACGCTGACTTACCTGGGCAATAAACCCAGGCAAAACCGTCCCCAGGCCGTGGGGCAGCGTCAGAATGACGCTTCGCTCTGATGTTTTTTAGAGCCGACTGACATACACTTTGGCAATCGCTGGGGAAAGGAAAGGGGTAGCCGTGCAGCAGGATGAACTGGAAGCTCTGGTAGCTGAAATTGACTCAACTCTGGGAGTAGCTTCGCCACGGCTGCCCTGGGTGATGTCGAATGATGCCAACCAGCGCCAGCTGCTGGCTCGGGCCAGACAGGCCCTGGCCGACGCCAAGGTAGCCCAAGAGCTGCCCCCAGACCCCAGTGGCCTGCCCAATGACCCCACGGCTGCCGCCTCTAGCCAGGTGCTCAAGGCACTGCTGCAAGAGATGCAGTACCTGCGCAGCCAAACCATGCAAATTCTCGACCCCCTGCGCAACGAGGTAGCCACCCTGCGGCAGCAGCGCGAGCTATTGCTCCAAGAGGTGCAACAGCTTCAGCAACAGCGCGCCCAAATCGATCAGGGGGCCACCCTCCATCAGCTGCCCCCCAGTTGGGAGGCGGCTCTACAGCAGATGGCCCGCCAGATCGAGGCCAACTTAAGCGAACAGGTCAATCAGTCAGTCCAGCGGCTAGAGTCGTCTACCGCCAACGCCTACGGGCTAACCCAGAGCTCCGCAGAATTCTCCCCAGAGTTTGCTGACGACAATGCCCCTGGGCTAACTCCGGGCCAGCGGCTAGAGTTTCTCAAGCAGCTCCAGGCCCAGTCTGACCAACTCATACTGGGGCTTGACCAATCGCTGCGATCGGTGTTTGAGACCCTACAGCAAAGCATTTACAGCTATCAAAACTCCCTCAACCAGGGGTTAAATCAAATGCACACCCTGGGCCAGCAGGGCGAGCTGATGTTCAGCGCCCTAGTCAACCACCTGGGCCAGCAGATTAACCAAGAGACCCTGACCTACCTAGAGTCGGGCCAGCGGCGCGAACTGCCCCAGCCCCGCCCCGAAACATCGACCCCCGAAACCCAGCTAGGGCAGAGCTTTGCCGCCGAAGGCCGCACCGGGCGATCGCCCGACCTAAAAGTCGATTTAGCGTTGGAGGCCCTAGACTTCGGCCTAGAGCTAAACGACGATGAAATTACTCTGATGCAAATCGAGGACGACATCACTGACCTCCAGCTCGATGACCCGCTGGATGACCCCTTCGAGGAGCCGGAGGTCACCCCCCTTGACCTACAGTTGCTTAACAATCTAGACGCCGCCGACCCCGACCCATCGCCGGCCGTGTCGCTGCCCCCGACCGACGAGGGTGCCCTAAACACAACAGCCAATACGACAGCCGCCGAAACCGAGGCAGGAGCAGACCCCGACGCAGATTTAGATGATCTGTACCAAAGTTTATTTGGCGACGGCGGTTTCTTTGGGGACTCTGCTGGGGCATCCCCTGAAACCGAGCCCCCCGAGGCCGAGACGCCTAATTCGGTAGATTCTTTTTTAGAGGTTGACCGCGCTGTCGAGGCCAGCCCCGCAGAGGCCAAGCCCGATCCATCTGAGCAGCCCACCCTGACCGATGACCTACCCCACCCTGACGATCTGGCCTGGCTCACCCAGGCCGGTGTCGAGACTGACCCGGTCGATAGCGCCAGCGGCCTCGACGATATGTTTGGGGCCAGCACAGCCCACCAGCTCACTGGCTTGGACAGCTCAGCGGTCGAGTTTGACATTCCAGACACCATTGAGTCGTTTGACGAGCTGCTGCCCGGCGGCCCCGGCAACGGCGGCAATCTAGAGCCTGGTGCTGACGACGAAGAGGATATGTTTGGCGGGTTCATGGCCGCCTCTCCTGAAGAAGACCTGCTAACCCAAGACAGCTTGCCCTCCACCGGCACCTACGACCTAACGGTGGATGACACTGTGGTCAACCAGCTTCAGAAGGATCTAGAGAGCCTAGAGATAGACGCTGCCTTTGCTGAACCGGAGCGATCGCCAGATCTGCTAACCCCGCCGCTCGATCTAGCTGCCCCGGCCGAGGCAGACATCGACCTTTTCTCTGACGACTTTTTCTCTGGCCAAGAGCCAGGCCAACCCAGCTCAACCCCCGACCCGACGGAGTTGACCGAGACATCATTTGATGATCTCTCAGGCAGCTTCGGAGTCGAGATGGATGATGCGCCCTCCCCAGAGTCACTCCCAGAATCGCTTCAGGATTTGTCCCAGGAATTACCTTACGAATCGCCCCAAAAATCGCCCCAAGAGTTTTCTCAGGAACTCAACTTGTTTGGCTCGGCACCCCCTTCCCCCGCAGCGGCTGCCCCAGGGCAAGACCCTGATATTTTCGCGGCTGGCCCTGGGTCCGAAAATGTCTCTGATTTAAATACCCTTGATTTAGCTGAGATCGGCGACCAGCTGCCGACCCCCGATGCCTCTGGGTTCGATTTCTCTAGCCTCGATTTAGTTGGCGATGCGGCTGACGATGAACCCGAAATCGACCTTTCTGAGTCCGGTGCATTGGGGGCCGACCTGTTTGACGACCCAGTCCCCACCGCAGACTCTTTTAGCCCTGACCTATCGGAGTCTGATCTGTTTGGCGATCTATCTCCTACAGACCCCTTCGCTGACCCGGCAGATAGCGAACTTTTTGGCGAGTCATTGTCCTCAGATGTCAGCCCAACCCTCGAACCAGCTGACATCGATCAGTCAGAACTCACTGACCAGTTTGAACCGCCAGTTGCCCCCGTCCCGATGGCCGACTCAGCCGGACTAGATCTATTTGACCAGCCGGCCCCCACCTCAGACGACTCGGGCCTCGACCTGTTTGGCGAGTCAACGCCCCCGCCCGCTACCGATGCAGAAGATTTATTTGGGGCCGTGTCACCGCCGCCTTCGGCCCCGTCACCCTCGCCCGCTAGCTCATCCCTTAGCGATCTGCTCTCAGCCCTAGACCTGAGCTTGGGGTCAGAAGACCCAGCGCTCGGTGAATCGGGCATGACCCTAGACGATCTCACCGCCCTATCTGAGCCAGCGATCGCACCGACTTCCCAATCTGGTGAGCCTTCGCCAGCGGTCTCTGACCCATCTCTCACCCTAGAAAATCTGTTGGGAGACGATCTTACCCTCGAGCCACTGCCCCCCCTGGCCCCAGAGCCTAAGGCCGAAGCGACGTTAGATGATCTGACCGCTGATAGCCTGTTTGGGGCAGGGGAAGAGCCTGTCAACCCAGAGTCTGCCACAGCCGCCAAGTTTACCCTCGCAGATCTCAACTTGAGCAGCTCTAACCCGCCAGAGTCTTCTCGGCAACCCGACCCACCGCCCCCAGAAAGCGACGCTATTGACCTGTTTGGTGAGTCTACCCCTGGCCCCGGCGATGATGCGCCGACCCCGGTTGAAAATCCCTTTGTGGATAGATTCGATACTTCTCTGCCAGAGGGGCTAACCCTGGCAGATTTAACCCTAGAGGCCCCAGATTCAAACGCTTCAGATAGCCTCACCTTTGATGAACTATCCCTCGAACCAGCGCCTTCTTCAACAGATCTGTCCCTTGAGAACCTTTCTTTAGGGGAAACACTACCCCAGGAAAACCTAGGCTCAAACGATCTATCCCTGGATCAGCCCCCCACCCCAGACGACCTTACCCTGGAGGAGCTGACTCTGGGTGAAACTCTAGACTCACCGCCAGCTTCGTTGGGAGAAGCCCCACCGGCCTCAGCAGAACCGGGCTTAACGCTAGATAGCTGGGCTGACACCCAGCCCGACCCGGATGCTCCTGCGCCCGAGGCAGCACCTTTTTTGTTCAGCCTAGACGATTTGAACTTGAGCCTAGACGGTGACGATACCGAGACAGAACCCAGCCTAGATGATCTGATGAATTTGGGGGAAAGCCCGGTCATAGATCTGGGGGAAAGCCCAGTCACGGAGCCAAACCCACCCAGCCCAGAAGCCACCGACTGGCAGCAAGAGATTAGTCTTGAAGATATTCTCGAGGCGGCTGGAGCTAATGCTACGCCGGAACCCGCTGGCCCAATTCAGGCGGCAGCCGCAGAGGAGCCTATGGAGTCGATAATTGACTTCATTAATCTAGATGCGCTGCTGGAAGAATCTCTGCGGCCTGAAGCTGGCCTAGAGGGGGATCTAACTTTAGAATCTGACGACATCTCTCAGTCATTTTTAACGGATGATGGGCCGCCTATTTTGGCCTCTGAGGAGGGGGTAGACTTGGGCAGTATCGACCCTCTTTTAGCGCTTGATCTAGACTTCAGCCTGGAGCCAGAAAGTGATAGCGGCTCCGTAGACCTTACCCAAGAGCTGGAGATTGAGGAGGAGGCCGACTTTGGGGCCGACTTTGGGGAAAATATATCACTCGGGAGCACCGCTGAAGAGGATACGCTGCTCGACTGGCTGCCCGACGACGAGGCAGCACCCCCGGCTGAAGCTGAAACACCGGGCCAGCTGGACCCAGAGGATTGGGTCAGTGAAGAGCCGGAGTCTTTCTTAGACGATTTTTCTGTTGACGATCTTGACCTTAACCGGCTAATTGGCCTACCGATTGAGACCGAGGAGTCCCTCCCTGTTGAACTGGAAGAGGTTGAGGTAGATGTGCCCCAGGTTGAACTGATTGAAGCAGATATTGTGGCCGACATTGCGATGGACGCCCCTGAAGCTGCGTCTGCCGCTGCCCCGCCAGTGGCAGACGCCCCGCTGACAGAGACCGGAGCGGCGATCGCCCCTGAGCCCGATCTGGTCGCTGCGATCGCCCCCGATCAGCCCCAGCCCGAGACGCCTGATATCCCCATCGACTCTGACGATGCAGCCGCCCAAGACCTGACCCCGCTGTGGTTTTTAGGACTAGATGTGGGCACCACGGGCCTGTCGGCGGTGCTGCTAGAGCGTCGGGGTGGTCAGGTGTATCCGCTCTACTGGGTCGATAACGCCATCTCGGGCGTCACCGCCGACAAGTTCTTTCGGCTGCCGACTCTGGCCTCGGTGGGAGCCGACGATGGCGATGGCCCCTGGCGGGTGCAGTCGATTGGCTCTTCGGCCCTGACGGTGAACTGGAGCGATACCGCCCTAGGGGATACTGACTGGGGTGACGCTGGCTCGGGCGACCCCGGCTCAAGTGACCAGGCCGGAGTGCTGCTCAAGGCCCTCAAGCCCTACCTCAAGGTGGGCATTCCCTCGGGGGAGATCAATGCGTCTTACCCGCAAATTCAGTGGTCTGACGGCGATCGCCTGCCGCTGCAATTGTTTCAAGACAGCCTGCAACAGCTGCTGGCCACCCTGCCCCAGGGACTCAGCCCCGAGGCTGCCTTTACGGTGGGGGCCGTGGGCCTAGACAGCGCCGCTATTGCCCTGGCCTTTGAGCAGCTGCGGGGGGTGATTGTCAGCTACCCGGCCAACTGGCCCGACACCTACACCTTTAACCTACGCGAGGCGGTGCTGGGGGCCGAGCTGATCGCCAGCCCCGACGATATTTACTTTGTGGAAGATGCGATCGCCGCCGTGCTCTCAGGCCTGCCCGACCCGGCTACTCCCCTGCCCGAGGGCAACGGCCAGCCCATGCAGCAGCAGACCCTCTACGCCTGCCCCTGGACCGGGGGCACCGTGGTGCTCTCCGCCGGGGCCACGGTGAGCGAGGTGAGCATCGTCAACCTGCCCAGAGCCCTTGGCGACCTCACCTATAACGACTTCGCCCTACAGTCTATGGGCTATGCAGGCGACGCCATCGACCTCGATATCGTCTGCCACCTGCTGCACCCGTCCGAGCGCCGCCAGAGCCGCCCCCCCGAGGGCTATGGCCGCAGCGGAGCCGCTGACGGCTGGGACTGGCAGGCCGCCATGCCCGAGCTAGACGGCACCCACTGGAGCGATCTCGACCTCGACAGCTGCGAAATGCCCCGCCCGGCAGAGCCCGATATTGCCCGCCGCCAGCGCCTCTACCAGCGGCTAGAAGCCTCACTGCTGGGCCAGAGCGTGCTGGAGGCGGCCCGCCACCTGAAAATTATTCTTCAGCACCAGCCGCAGTTTGAGCTAGAGCTGGCCGACCAGCGCTGGGTGGTGCGCAGCAAAGACCTCGAAGACCGCATCATTCTGCCCTACATCCAGCGCATCAACGGCTACCTCAATCGGCTGCTAAGCGAGGCCAACCTCAGCAGCCAGGGCGTTAACCAGGTGATCTGCACCGGCGGCAGCGCCTCGCTCCCCAAGATTGCCCGCTGGCTGCGGCAAAAATTCCCCAACGCCACCATCGTGCAGGATACGTACCACAGCGATCGCCCCCCCAGCTGTAGCCGCGTGGCCTACGGGCTAGTCAACCTGGTGCGCTATCCCCAGGTGCTCGACCTCACTCGCCACCAGTACAGCGATATGTTTTTGCTGATGGAGGTGCTGCGCACCCTGCCTGAGCAGCCCATGCCCCTCAACGGCATTTTGCACCTGCTCAAAGAGCGCGGGCTAAACGTTGACGCCTGCGAGGCCCACCTGATGGCCCTGCTCGCCGGTCGCCTACCTCCCGGCCTGCTGCCGAGCACCACCAACACCCCATTGGTGCTGGCCCCCACCAGCGAAGCCCTGGCGACCCTAGCCACAACGCCGCTGTTTACCCAGCCCAGCGGTCAGGTGTACGTGCCCAACCTAGAGCAAGGCCAGCGGCTCCAGGCCTTTATGGAGATGCTGCTAGCCGATAAACGCCAAAACCTGATCGACCCCCTGCTCAGCCAGCTGACGGCGCTGAATGTCGAAAGCTGAATGTCGAGAGCTGGATTTCTAGACGGGGCCAAATTCTCAACCTGGGCAACGACTGAAGGTGAAGCATTCATTCTTAAAAAACTGAAATTTGTCGGCTCCATGGCAGAGTGGTGGAATGAACCTTTACCCAGCCCGCATAGAATGGGGGATGGTCGCCCCTGGTTGGCGGCTCAGGTTCTGGTCATATATACCCTACGCGAACTCCCCGCCGTGAAGTTATTCCTATTCCACACCCCTGAAGAAGTGCCTGAGCAGAGCGTGCCCGATTGCGCGATCGCTATTGATGTGCTGCGGGCCACTACTACCATGGCGGCGGCCCTGGCGGCGGGGGCTGAGGCGATTCAAGTGTTTAGCGACATCGACAGTCTGCTGGCCACCAGTGCGGCCTGGCCCGCTGACCAGCGACTGCGGGCAGGAGAGCGGGGCGGCGGCAAGGTCGAGGGCTGCGACCTGGGCAACTCGCCCCTCGACCATTCCCCAGAGCGCTCTGGGGGTAAGCGGCTGTTTATGAGCACTACCAACGGCACCCGCTGCCTCAAGCGCATTGAGCATGCCCCCACGGTGATCACCGCCGCCCTCACCACCCGCCAGGCGGTGGTCAATTTCTTGCTGGCCCACAACCCAGAGACCGTGTGGCTAGTCGGCTCGGGCTGGGAAGGCACCTACTCGCTCGAAGACACCGTCTGTGCCGGGGCCGTCATTCACGGGGTGATTGCCGCCACCGGGCAAACATTTAAAGACCTGGCGGGCAATGATGCGGCGATCGCCGCCGTCAGTCTCTACCTCCAGTGGCAAGACCAAATGCTCGACCTGATGCACTACGCCAGCCACGGCCAGCGTCTGCTGCGACTCGACAACGAGGCCGACCTCAAATATTGCGCCCAGCTTGACGTGCTCGACATCGTCCCCCGTCAGCATGAGGTCGGGGTGCTGGGGCTGTGATCTAGGACCTTGGGTGCAGGGCGCCGATTAGGCTGATTGTGATAGGGGCCAGCAGATCAGGGTTCAGGGTATACCCCCCTTGCTAGCCATTTTTGGCTGGGCAACAGGTTAGGTAAATACACGGCAACCTTAAAAGAAGCTTCACACAGCCCTTATTCCTTCTTTATGTAGCTCCGCCTATATTAGTCATGAGCCGCGAGGTTCTTATAAGGGACGTACTATACTGAAACCTCTAAAAACAAGGGCCTCCAGCTTTCGAGCTGGGGGCCTTAGTATTTGAGCCAAGTTTTAGCAGCTGTTTAGGATGCGGGTGTAGGGTTTAAGCCGCTGATCGAGCTGGGGCAGGAAGGATTGTGCAGCAGTTAAGGGTTGGGCCGAGCCAGGTGATGGCTGATCGGCTGCGCCTGAGCCCCTTGTATTTTGGCAATAGCCGAGACTTTAACAGAGATTACCCCCCTCTTTACCTATGGGGTAAGGAAACATGCAAATATCAGCATATTGAGATGAGCAAAAATAAGTCTCAATTTAGATTTGGTTAATTATTGTCCATGTCCTCAGTCAAGAAACCAGGCGCCTGGGTTTATTGCTCACGTCTATTTTCAGTCTGTTTCACAGGCTTGGTGGCGCTTTCATATCTGCTTTTTGATCAGCAGTCTGCATTGGCTGAAGTCAATGAAGTGGTTGTGGATATCCCCGTCTACGACCAATCTGTATCAGTGCAGAGTTTGACAGGTGATGCGGAGCTTATAGTCAGTGACACTATCGATCAGTATTTTGGCCAAAATCCCGAATTTAACTCTATTCAGGTGGTCGTGCTGGCCAGTAGGAATGGGGAAACCATACCTATTTTGACGACAAGCGTATCTCGTATTCAATGGCAGCAGCAGCGTGATGTGAGCGTTTGGTCTAGGTACTACAATGCTGCCTATGGCCTACTCCAGCGCCGCGATGACCCAGTTATGGTAGCCACAGCCAGAAGCTCCCAGAGTGAAGCATCGAGCAATGTTATCAGAGCTAGTCAGATCGATAGAGCCCTAGATCAAGGGCAGTTGACTGGCGCTGCTGCCCAGCAGGTTTTAAGCGAAATTGACTGATTTTGGATAGTTTTTTGATGCTGTATAGAGAGATAGAGATTTAATGGCTGCCTGGGTTTAATTACACTCTTCATCAACAAAGCCCAGCAAAAATTTGTCTTTGTTACAGCCAGTTTTTCTCACAGGAGAAAAGCTCTGGCTTTGAATTTTAGCGCTTGACTTCGCTTGAGTTCAAACCCGGAGTGACCGTCAGTTCGTGCTTACTTAACATTCAGGTTAAAGCAGAGAGGAGATTTGACATGATTCACGACAACGAAACTAGCAACCACTCGGGCAACCGCCCCTTTGAAGATGTGCTCAAGGCCAGCATGTCTCGTCGCAACGTGCTCGTACGCAGTGCGGCTCTATCGGCTACGGGCTTTTTGGCCTCTCTGGCCGGCAACAAAGCCCTAGTGCAGGGTGCCGTTGCAGCCGCTACCAGCGGCTCAGACACCGCTACCGCCCAAGGCACTGCCATCGCCCAACGCAGCAGCCCAACAATCGCATTTGCCCCTTTACCTGCCGCCCAAGCCACTGGGCCAGTGCCTGCTATTTCAGCGGACTACCAGTACGAGGTTCTGATTCCCTGGGGCACTCCCATTCAGCCCGGTGGCCCCAGCTATGACGGCGACCCCACCACCCGCCCCACTGCCGCCCAGCAAGCTCAGCAGATTGGCATCGGTCACGATGGCATGTGGTTCTTCCCCATGGGCGATGGCAACCAGCGCGGCATGTTGGCCATCAACCACGAATTTGGCAGAAACCCTCATGTTTTAGGTAAGCCAGCGCCAGAAAGCCTCGAAGACGTGCGGCTGTCTCAGCACGCCCACGGGGCATCGGTGGTGGAAATCGGTAAGATGGGAGGACGTTGGCAAGCGGTGCGCGGCAGGAATAATCGCCGCATTCACGGCAACACTCCGGTTACCTTTAGCGGCCCTGCGGCGGGTAGCGATCTGCTCAAAACCCCGATCAACAACCCAGCCCTGGGCACCCTGAACAACTGCGCCAACGGCTATACGCCCTGGGGTACCTATCTCACCTGTGAAGAAAACTTCAACGGCTACTTTGGGGCCAACGGCGCTTGGACTCCGACCCCCGCTCAAGCACGCTATGGCTTTAGTGAAAATGGCTTTGGCTATGGTTGGCATCTTTTTGACCCTCGGTTTGACCTCTCTAACCCCAGCTACACAAACGAAGAAAACCGCCAGGGCTGGGTCGTCGAAATTGATCCGATGGATGGCAAACAGACTCCGGTAAAGCGCACTGCCCTGGGTCGCTTCAAGCATGAAAATGCTGAAATGGTGATCGGTCAGGGTGGTCGTGCTGTGGTCTACATGGGCGATGACGAGCGCTTTGACTATATCTACAAGTTTGTGTCGGCGGGCAACTGGCGCTCTATGCGGGCCCGTGGCATTAGCCCCCTAGACGAGGGCAAACTCTACGTGGCTAAGTTTAATGACGATGGCACGGGCAACTGGCTCGAACTCACCATCGACAACCCCCTCCTACAAGCCCAGTTTAAGGATCAAGCCGAGGTGGTCACCTACGCCCGGATCGCGGCGGATCTTGTGGGTGCCACCCCCATGGATCGCCCCGAATGGATTACTGTAGCGCCTAACGGCGATGTCTACTGTGCCCTGACCAATAACTCTCAACGGACAGAGGCCCAGACCGATGCCGCTAACCCCTTGGCTCCAAACCCCTGGGGCCACATTATTCGGTGGAAGGATGCGAACCAGCATTTGGGTCTGACCTTTACCTGGGATATTTTTGTGCTGGCCCAGGACACTCACTCCATTGATAAGAGTGCCTTTGGTAGCCCCGACGGCCTCTGGGCAGATGCCGACGGTCGGCTGTTTATTCAGACCGACGGCACCCAGCCCGTTGTCGATGGGGTGCAGTTAAACGACCAGATGCTGGTCGCAAATCCTACCACTGGTGAGATTTGTCGGATCTTTTCGGGGGTGACCGATTGCGAGGTGACCGGTGTTGCGATCACTTCCGATCGCAGAACCATGTTCATCAACGTCCAGCACCCCGGCAATGGTGACCCCGCCAAGACCAACTTCCCGGCGGCTCAGGGCAGTGGCAAAATTCCTCGCGATGCCACTGTGGTGATCACCAGAAAGAATGGCGGCATCATCGGCTCCTAGACTTAGGCACTGGGTGTCAGGTTTGGCAAATCATGCCTGACACCTGGCGCCCTTGCCCCTACCGTGGGGTATTGGGTATCAGATGTGGCATTAGTCCACCAGCCATACCTTACTGAAACCTCTAAAAAACTAGGCCTCCAGCTTTCGGGCTGGGGGCCTTAGTATTGGGACAAGATGGGGGCAAGGTTTCAGCGGCGATTTAAGGTATAAGGGTCAAGGATCTAATGGAGCTTTGGCAGGAGGGGCTGTGCAGCGATTGATGGTTGAGCCGAGCCAGGTGGTGGCTGACCAGCTACACCTGAGCGACATCCAGCAGCACTATCTATACCGGGTACTGCGCCTAGGGGCGGGGCAACGGTTCGTCGCCCTTGATGGCCAAGGGCAGCAGTGGATCGCTACTCTGACGGCAGAGTCTGAGTGGGCAACGTTGGTTGCAGCCCCACCCTCTACTGGGGTGAACCAGGCCCCGATCGCCTTGGCGATCGCACTGCCCAAGGGCAACGGCTTTGACGACGTAGTGCGCCAGACTACCGAGCTGGGGGTGAGTACCCTTCAGCCGGTGATCAGCGATCGCACCCTGCCCCAACCCAACCCCAAAAAGCTGGAGCGCTGGCAGCGCATCGCCGCCGAGGCCACCGAACAATCGGAACGGCTGCTGCGGCCTGAGATTTTGGCGCCACTACCCTGGCGCGACTACCTCAAGCAGACCGGAGAAGGCAATAAGTGGATCTGCGTGGCGCGGGGCGATGTGCCCCATTTGCTGGCGGTAGCCCAGGCTAGCGATGCCGCAATTCCCGCCGTGATTGCTACCGGGCCAGAGGGGGGGTGGACTGAGCAGGAGGTGGAGGGTGCGATCGCCGCTGGTTTTCAGCCCGTTTCCCTAGGCCCTTATATTCTGCGGGCCGTCACCGCTCCCTTGGCCGCGCTCACCCTCATTACCGCTGTCCGCTCAACAGGTAATTCTTTACCTGAAGTCTAAAGACATTTAACGCAGTCTTCGGAGTCATTCTCAATAGCAAGAAACTATTGCAAATACCCCAAAAAGTTCGTTAGTATTCTCAATAAGAGCAAGTTATTGAAATCTAGCGGGGAGGAACCACGCTGTGGCGGCTTACACTCCATCAGCCTTAAAGGCCGAGCTCAACGAGCGCGGCTGGCGCATGACTCCCCAGCGAGAGACCATGCTTAAAACCTTTCAAAATCTGCCTGAGAGCACTCACCTGAGCGCCGAAGATCTCTGCGAACGGCTAGAGGAAGAGGGTGAACCGATCAGCCTCTCGACCATTTACCGCAACCTCAAGCTGATGGCCCGCATGGGCATCTTGCGTGAGCTAGAGCTAGCTGAGGGCCAAAAGCGCTACGAGATCAACCAGCCCGCGCCCCACCACCACCACCACCTGATCTGCGTGCGGTGCAACAAAACCATCGAGTTCAAAAATGACTCGGTGCTCAAGGTGGGGGCCAAAACTGCCGATCGCTCGGGCTATCACATCCTCGACTGCCAGCTTTTGATCCACGGCATTTGCCCTACCTGCCAGCGCTCCATCTTGCCGATCTAAGGGGTTTACGGTGCAAGGTGTACGGTTCAAGGTCTGTTCTTAGCCTTAAACCTTGCACCGTATACCTTGCACCTTATTACCCCCCTACAGGACTTCGTGGGTATATTTGTGCTGCTTGACGTTATCGTTCTTTGAGATCTTGCGCTGGCTGTTAAGCACCCGCTTGCGCTCGGTGGAGTGGTTGAGGTCACGCTTGACAGTGCCCACGGGCACCAGATTGGCCGCCTCGGGCCGAGACTGGTAGGTGCGGGCGGCGGCCTGAAGGCGCTCTTCAAAGTCGGCGCAGGGCTGGGCTGGGGCAGCGGCGATTTCGGGCAGGTCGAGGGCCTGGGCCTGGGCGAGGGTGGCACCACAGATGGCGGTGTAGGAGGTGGGGATGCCCTGGAGCACCGATTGTAGGTAGGCCGAGGGGATCGGCTCTAGCACCTGAATTTCGAGGGTTTCGCCCTCTTGTCGCAGGTAGCAGGTGGCTAGACCCACCACCACATAGCTATCGGCGGGCAGGGTGCTAGCGGGGGTCTGAGGCGCGGTTTGAACCATAGTATTTAATCAAGATTACGGCGTTGCTCGCTGCGTTGAGACGAGCCTTGGTCAGCGTCGATCCCCCAAGACTCTCGCTGTAGAAGGTTAATCAAGCACCCCCCTTCACAAGGAAGGTAGGGGGATCTCTAGGGGATTTCGCCTCTGAATTTTAACTTTCTGGGTTGGGGGGGCTGCGATCGCGCTCCCAAACCGTCACAAAACACAACTTGTTGGGTTGCCATGATTGGGCGATCATCAATGAGCTGCGTGCCAATCCTGCGCCTGCTGGTGAATGGTGTTCAGTTCTTTTGGCTCCATCCGGTCTAGGTTTTTGAGGATAAAGCTCATGCGGCCCTGGGCTTGGAGCTTGTCGCGGTGGCGATGCAAAAAATCCCAGTAAAAGAAGTTGAACGGGCAGGCGTCTGCCCCGGTGCGCTGTTTGGGGTTGTAGCGACAGCCTTTGCAGTAGTCGCTCATTTTGTTGACGTAGTTGGCCGATGAGGCGTAGGGCTTAGAGGCCAGCAGCCCGCCATCGGCAAACAGGCCCATGCCAATTACATTGGTCTGCATCACCCAGTCATAGGCATCGATAAACACCGAGTGAAACCACTCTTTGACCTCCTGGGGGGTGAACCCGGCGATCAGCGAAAAGTTGCTGAGAATCATCAGCCGCTGAATGTGGTGGGCGTAGCCGGTGCGGTGGATTTGAGCGATCGCCTGGTGCAGGCAGTTCATCTCGACCCCGCCCGTCCAGAAAAACTCGGGCAGGGGCTGCTGGTGGTCAAACCAGTTGCGCTGGGCGTAGTCGGCGTCAAAATGCGTGTACAGACCCCGCATGTATTCTCGCCAACCCATCACCTGACGAATGAAGCCTTCTACACTGTTGAGCGGCAGATCGCGATCAGCAAAGGCCTCTTCTGCCCGCTCGATCACCTCTAATGGATGTAATAAACCCAGGTTCAAGTAGGGCGACAGCAGCGCGTGCCACATGGTGTCTTCGCCCGTCACCATGGCGTCTTGGTAGGGGCCAAAGGTCTCTAGCCGCTCGGTGATAAATACCTCTAGCACCTCTAGCGCCTGGTCGCGGGTGACAGCCCAGTTGAAGGGCGTCGCGTTGCCAAAGGTCGGGATTTCCAACGTCTCAACCTTGTCGATCACAGATTGGGTGATGGCGTCAGGCTCAAACCAGCAGGGGTCGGGGGTGTTGAGCTTACCCTTGGGCGGCTTGCGGTTGTCTTTGTCGAAGTTCCACTGACCGCCGATGGGGTCTTTGCCCTCCATCAGTACATCAAAGCGCTTGCGGCCTTCGCGGTAAAAGCTCTCCATCAGCAAGCCCTTACGCTGGTCGGCCCAGTCACTAAAGTCGGTGGTGCTCCAGAGAAACAGGTTGTTGTCGAGCAGGGTTAGCTCACAGGGCAAATCCAGTCCTTTCAGCCAGGCGGCGAAGGGATGATCTACCGCATCCATGATTCGCAGTTCGGTGATGTTTTCGGCTTTGAGCCAGTCGCGCAGAGCGGTTTCGGTGTCGTCGGCAATGCTGTAGGTGACGGCCCACCCAGCATGCTTCAGCTCATCGGCGAAGTGGCGCATGGCCGACCACACCAGCACCAGCTTTTGCCGGTGGTAGGAGCGTTCGTTGGCAAACTCAATGGATTCTATCAAGAGAACTGGGGCCGCTTGGCCCACGCAGCTGGACAGGGCGGCCTGACTATGCCACAGCTGATTGCCCAATACCCAAACCCCGATGGTCATGGCGCTGCGTCCTTGAAGTGAGCTGTTTTATTGTGACGCAGGACTGGGGCGTAGGGGATATGTCTAGTCTTGCAGAGTGGAAGCTCGTCCGGTGAGGCGCTGAAACAGCAGCTGCACGCCCAGCAAAAATATCCCCACGGCGGCGAGGCCAAAGATTCCGGCTCCCAGGGCGGCCATGCCAACCACCAGGGTGCGCACGGCTGATGAAATATTCACCACTGCCGGGTTGTCTGATAACACGGGCCGGGCCGCAAAGTTGGCGGCAATAGAGAGCATCATGCGGTAAGCCAGCATGGCGATGGTGCCCGCCACAAAGGAACCGCTAAAGCACTGAAGAATCTTGGCGGTTGGGGGCGGGGTGAGGTCGTTGGGGGTGAGGTCGTCGGCCATGGGTTTGGGTTATTTAGAGAACGTTATCGATCTCAGTTTACCTAGGGGTGGTCATGCCCTACCCCTACCGAAGGATTGGTAGGGTGGGCATGGCCCACCATGGTCGAGGCCAGTGAAAAACCCTCTACTCTTGCCCAAACGGATGCTGGATCTTGTGCAACAGGTCGTAGAACGGTTGCCAATTGTCGTCGGTGGTGATGGGTTCCCAGATGGCTTCAATTTCGGGGCGCAGCAGCACGGTTTGCGGGTTGGTGCCTTTGAGCAATGAGGCAACTTGATCCATCTGCCCAGCCTCAAGGCTTTGCAGACAGCGGTGATAGGTCTGTCGCCAGGTTTTGAGCGGAGCCGCCGCCGCTGGGTCAGAGGCTTGCAACGTGGTGCTAAAAATTTGGCTGGCATCGTCGCGCCAGGTGGGGGCAAATTGCTGGGTAAGCCCCAAAAAGAAATCGTGATAGCCCACGTCTACAGCCGTGAGCAGCTCAAGGGTTTGGCTAATAAGGGTGGCGGCCAGGTCATCAGCCAGAGCTTCAAAGCCCAGCTTTTGCAGCATGCGCTGCTGGTAGTAGGCGGCGTAGCGATCTTTGAAAGGGTCTAAGGCCGCTTCCAGCTCCGCCTCGGGCATGATCAGCTTGAGGGGTTTTTGCAATGCCTTCAGGTTCATCTGGCAGATGATGGGCTGGTTGCCGTAGCTGTAGCGCCCGGCGTAGTCAAAGTAGGCAGCGGTAAAGCGGGGATCGTAGCCATCCATAAAGGCAAAGGGGCCGTAGTCAAAACTTTCGCCCGTGATCGACATGTTGTCGGTGTTGAGCACGGCATGGCAAAAGCCCACCGACATCCACTGGGCAGCAAGGCGGGCAACGCGATCGCACAATTCTCCATAAAAATGTAGGTATCGCTCTTGGGTATCGGTAAACAGCCGCGCCTCGGGATAGTAGACATCAATCACATGCTCTAACAACTTGGCAATCAGATCGGGGCGGTTGAGATACTCCAGCCGCTCAAAGGTGCCAAAGCGAATGTGCGACTGGCTAAAGCGCACCAGCACCGATGAGCGCGTGGGCGATGGCTCATCGCCGCGCCAGAGCGATTCTCCGGTTTCGACCAGGCTCAGGGCGCGGGAGGTGTTGACCCCGAGGGCATGGAGCGCCTCTGCGGCCAGCACCTCGCGCAAGCCGCCCTTGAGGGTGAGCATGCCGTCGCCGCCGCGCGAGTAGGGGGTGGTGCCAGAGCCCTTGGTGCCAAAGTCGTAGAGGGTGCCGTTGGTGCCGCGCACCTGGCCGTAGAGAAAGCCGCGCCCGTCGCCCAAAAAGGGGTTGTATTCGCCAAACTGGTAGCCGTGGTAGCGCAGGGCCAAGAAGGGCTCGCGCCCTTGAAACTTGCCGAAGGCCTCAGTAAAGTCTGCATCGCTGACGGTGGCGGGGTCGAGGCCAAGCTGCCGCACGATGTCGTCGTTGCGAAAGCGAAGGATGTACTGGGGAAACTCGGCAGCGGCGACGATGTCGTAGTAGTCATCCCCCAGAGCCTCTAGGGCGGGCAGGTAGTCGAGGGCGAGCAGGGGGTTGGCGGCAGTCATAGATCAATGGGTCAGCAACAGGACTTTAGCAACAAGCGCATTACTTAAGTATT
>JBBSKN010000062.1:0-25186 GCA_038256265.1 Phormidesmidales cyanobacterium | reverse complement strand
GTTGGCTTTAGCCCCATGGTGTCTTTATCTCTCAGTGCTTAGGCATCCATCAATCCTGTGTTGACGAATTGCCCAGCAAATCTTTTGGCCAATGGCACCAGGGGGCAATACAAATTAACACTCATAAATAATACAACACAAAAGCGGGGGTGTCTCAAATGGCGTCCCAGGGATTGATATGCTGATAGGGTTAGGTTGGCCTCGGTTCGCTGCGGCAGACTGGGTCAATCTATAGTTCTGTACGTTAGGCGAGTCCAGGCAAAATCACGTGGACTTAATTGAAGTCTTTAACACCCGCAACCCAGTCATTGGGGTATTGCACCTGCTGCCCCTGCCCACGTCTCCCCGCTGGCAGGGCGACCTCCAGGTCGTGATTGACCGTGCCGAGCAAGAGGCTACGGCCCTGGCCTCGGGTGGAGTAAGCAGCATTATTGTAGAAAATTTCTTTGATGCACCCTTTACCAAAGGGCAGGTCGACCCGGCGGTGGTCAGCGCCATGGGGCTGGTGGTGCAGCGCCTGCAAACCCTAGTTACGGTGCCAATTGGCATTAACGTGCTGCGCAATGATGCCCGCAGCGCCCTGGCGATCGCCACCTGTACCGGAGCCGCCTTCATTCGCGTCAATGTACTGACCGGGGTGATGGCCACCGACCAGGGCCTGATCGAGGGCTGCGCCCACGACCTGCTGCGCTACCGCAAAGAGCTGGGCAGCTCGGTGAAAATTTTGGCCGACGTGCTGGTCAAGCACGCCCGCCCCCTGGGTTCACCGAACCTGACCACGGCGGTGCAGGAGACCCTTCACCGGGGCCTGGCCGACGGCATTATTCTCTCTGGCTGGGCCACTGGCAGCCCCCCCAGTCTCGAAGACTTGGAACTGGCCAAGGCGGCGGCGGGCGATCGCCCCGTGTTTATCGGCAGCGGGGCCGACTGGGAGAACATTGGCACCCTGATGAAAGCCGCCGACGGCGTGATTGTAGCCAGCTCACTCAAGCGCCAGGGCGATATTAATCAGCCCATTGACCCGATTCGCGTGGGGCAGTTTGTCGAGGCGATGCAGGAAGGGTTGCAGGTGTTAGAGGGCACGCTCACCATGCCAACTATGGTTGCCCCTTAGCCGACTCCCCCCGGTAGGTGGCGGCCTATCCCAAAACCGAGGCATTGATATAGACTCTGAAAATAGAAAACTAACCGGTGGAGCTACTTCACCCTCTGCAGTCTTATCAGAGTTTAGGTCAATCGTTTAGATCAACCACTGGGGAAGAGAGGCGCATCATGGGTCGTCGTCGTCAAGAAAGCCGCTGGATTCATCGCTGGTCACGCTGGCTGGTGGCGAGCATTGCCCTGATAGGTGCCCTGGGCACCGGCTACCTAACCCTGGGCAAGCTGCTGGGGGGTGGCACCTGCCCCACGGAGGGATGCGATCGCGTGCTCTCTAGCCCCTGGGGTACGGTCTTTGGCCTGCCCCTGACGCTGTTTGGCTTTTTGGCCTACGGCACCATGCTGGTGATGGCGGTAGCCCCCCTGCTAATCAACGCCGACCAAAACAAGCCCCTGCGCCAAAAGCTCGAAGCCTGGACCTGGCCGCTGATGTTTTTGCTGGCCAACACCATGGTGGTGTTTAGCGGCTACTTGATGACGGTGCTGGCCTTTCAGCTCCAGACCGCCTGCCCCTACTGCATTGGCTCGGCGCTGTTTGCCCTGTCAATGTTTGTGATCATTTTGCTGGGCAACAGCTGGGATGATCTGGGCAAGCTGGCCTTTATGGGCTTTATTGTCGGCGTGTTGACCATCACCGCCACCCTGGCGGTCTACGCCCCCATCAATGCCGGCGGTAGCCCCGGCGGGGATGTGGCGGGGCAGGCGGGGCCACCGATTACCACGGCCTCTGGCCCCGCCGAAATCGCCCTCGCCAACCACCTCAACGACATTGACGCGGTCATGTATGCCGCCTGGTGGTGCCCCCACTGCCACGATCAAAAGCAGCTGTTTGGGGCCGAAGCCACCGCCGCGCTCAACACGGTTGAGTGCGCTGAGGACGGGCAAAATTCTCAGACGGCGTTGTGTCGCTCTAAGCCGCAGATTACAGGTTTCCCGAGTTGGGAGATCAATGGCGAGTTTTATGCGGGCACCCAGAGTTTGGCGCGTCTAGCCGAGCTGTCGGACTACGCGGGGCCGACCGACTTTCGCCGTTAGAGTCGAAATGAGTATCTTTAATAGGTGATACAGCCCGACGGGTGCGACGACGAAGGCTGAGACTTCGCGTGCCTCGCGTGCAGAGATGTTTATACAAGATATTAGACAAGCTGGCGATTGTCTTAAAAATGCTGGCTGAGGTATTGAAGGTGAATCAGCTGTCTTAAAAATGCTGGCTGAGGTATTGAAGGTGAATCAGCCTGCGATTACCGAGATGGCAAGGCGCGCCGATGCCTGTATTTCAACCGTCAAACGCTACCTATGAAGTGATCTAATCGTTAAACTACGACTGCCTAGAGACCTGTTAGGGGCCTTATACTGAATCCGTCTTGGCTAGCCCCGGTTACGTAAGGGCAAACGGTATTTGCCCCTACGCAAGCCCCCGTTTGAAATCGGGGTTATATGATTTGGATTTGGTATTAGACATTCCCGCGAAACAGCTGGCCCATCAAGTGCTTAAGCTGATCGCACTAGAGTTGTTGCGCCAGGGGCTGAACCGGGCTAAATCTAGGATTTAGCGGGAGAGGAAAAGGCTTTGGTACCTTCAGTAGAGCCGCCGATGGATTTCCAGGCAGGCAGCCCACCTTGAACCAGGGCAACGTTGCTGTAGCCTGCTTGGCGGAGTTGGGTTGCGGCTTCGGCAGCGGCTTCGTTGCTGTCACCGTAGAGGTAAATATCGCGCTTTTGCTCTAAGGACGACTCAACACCTTGGAGAATTTGATCGGCGGAAATCGGTACAGCACCGGTGATTCGTTCTTCATTGAAGGCTTCGCGGCTGCGCACGTCAATGATTGTCAGCGCTGGCTCGCCCCAGTTCAACCGCTTGAGCAACTCTTCTGGCGGTGCCTGAAAATCTGACATATTGGGAGGGGTAGGGAGCGGCTGAGTAACCTTAGCCTTGACCGACTCAATTTGCTCAGAAACTTGCTCCGAGGCATTTTCTGCTTGCTGAGGCAGCCTTTCAACTTGATTCTTAGCTTGATTAGCAACCTCCTCGGCCTTTTCGGGCAGATTCTCAATGGGCTTAGGTAAGTCGGTCATACAAGTACCTGGGTAACTGCAGTTGACTTCACTTTAATGATTGAGTTACCTAGGTTCATCCCTCAGAGGGCATAACCAAAATCTACGGCGGTATCCCCCCCATGACTCTGCCGATGCATGGTTAGCCAGCTAAATAAAATGGGGCTGTGCTTGTTGGATTGATTCTCTAGGGTCACGTCAGTCATCTCGCCCCGCATCTGCGAAGCCCAGATTTTCCCTCAGGCCAGTTAGGCGAGTCGTGATCTTGAGTTTTGCTGAGCATGACCCGGCCTATGATCGGGCCCTGGAGAGCAGGCCTGGCTAACCGGCTGACAAATTGCTGGGCGATCGCGCCTGCCTACCCTTAGCCGCAGTTACAAGGGTAGAGTTCGGCCCTCGCCCAGTTACCGGGCGGCTATCCACCAAGGAGCAACCTGGAGGTTCGTGGCACCATAAAGCCATCGCATTCAACTTGGTTCTATGAGTTCTCCTGTACAAGCTTTCTACACCTGGTACAAAACTACCCTCGAGAATCCTAAATATCGCTGGCTGATGGCAGGAGCTACTCTGCTGTATCTGCTTAGCCCCATTGACGCGCTTCCCGACTTTATTCCCGGCCTGGGCCTAATCGACGACGCTGTGGTGGCTTCCCTCTTTATCGGCACCATGTCGCAGATTGTGCTGTCTAGGCTGACCAGCAAAAAGCAGTCGGATCTGCGGTCTGATGCTCCAGATGCCACTGATACCGCCAATACAACGGTAGATGTCGATTTTAGCTAGCCGAGATTTCCTGTTGGTGAGTTATGACTCCCCAAAGCTTGAACAGCTTTGTGAGTGGTGCATCGTTGCCTTGTGTGATACACCATTCAGTTAGAGTGTTCCAACTAAATACTTATCCAGAGTTTTACGGCAGTAGGCCCAATAGGCCGAGTTTGAGACCTCAAAAAGGACGTTTATTGAAATGGAATACTCTCAGATCGCTGACCGCCTCACGAATGAGGTGATCGTCCCGCCCCAATCCCCAATTCAACACTTGAAGCATGCCTGTTAACAAAAACCCTCAGCCGCCGCGATCGCGTCAAATTGCCAATATCGTTCTCTGGGCTGCCACCGGCCTATTGTTGCTCAATATTGTATTTTCGGGGTTCTTCGGTAATCAGACCGCCCGCGAACCCTACAGCATGTTCATCCACCGTATCCAAGAGCAAGAGGTGGTGCGGGCCTCGGTGGGGCAAAACGAGATTCGCTACCAGGTAAAAGACTCTGTAACGGGTGAGGATGGCGACGTCTACACCACCACGCCCATCTTTGACCTGCAATTGCCCCAGCTGCTCGAAGACAACGGCGTCGAGTTTGCCGCCGTGCCGCCCCCTAAGGGTCAGTGGTTTAGCAGCCTGCTGGGCTGGGTGATTCCGCCGCTGATTTTCATTGGTGTGTGGCGGTTCTTTCTTGCCCGCAACGGTGGTGGCCCTCAGGGGGCGCTCTCCATTGGTAAAAGCAAGGCCAAAGTCTATGTAGAAGGCGACGCCGGTAAGATCACTTTTGATGATGTCGCTGGGGTTGAAGAGGCCAAGACCGAGCTGGTAGAAGTGGTCGATTTTCTCAAAACCCCCAAGCGCTTCACCGATCTGGGGGCCAAAATTCCCAAGGGTGTGCTGCTGATCGGCCCTCCAGGCACCGGCAAAACTCTTATGGCTAAAGCCGTTGCGGGTGAGGCAGGGGTGCCCTTCTTCAGCATTTCAGGGTCAGAATTTGTCGAGCTGTTTGTGGGCGTTGGTTCCTCCCGCGTGCGCGATCTGTTTGAGCAGGCCAAAAAACAGTCGCCCTGCATTGTTTTTATCGATGAACTCGATGCGATCGGCAAATCGCGCTCTAGCAACGGCATGTACGGTGGCAATGACGAGCGCGAGCAAACCCTCAACCAGCTGCTCACCGAGATGGATGGCTTTGAAGCCGGCGACACCACCGTGATCGTGCTGGCCGCTACCAACCGTCCCGAAACCCTCGACCCCGCCCTGCTGCGCCCCGGTCGTTTTGACCGCCAGGTGCTAGTTGATCGCCCCGACCTCAAGGGCCGCGAAGCCATTCTCAAAATCCACGCCAAAGATGTCAAACTGTCTGACGCCGTAGATCTCAAGACCACCGCTACCCGCACCCCAGGCTTTGCCGGGGCCGACTTGGCCAACCTGGTCAACGAAGCCGCCCTGCTGGCCGCCCGTCGCAATAGCACCATGGTCGAGCAAGAAGACTTTGGCGAAGCGATCGAGCGGGTCGTCGCCGGCCTAGAGAAAAAGAGCCGCGTGCTCAACGACAAAGAGAAGAAAATTGTCGCTTACCACGAAGTTGGCCACGCCCTCGTGGGGGCAATGATGCCTGGCACCGATGAGGTCGAAAAAATCTCCATCGTGCCGCGCGGTATGGCAGCTCTGGGCTACACCCTGCAACTGCCCACCGAGGATCGCTTTCTGCGCGATGAGGATGAGCTAAAGGGGCAAATTGCCACGCTGCTGGGCGGGCGCTCTGCGGAAGAGGTGATCTTTGGCAGCATCACCACTGGCGCGTCAAATGACCTGCAACGGGCTACCGACCTGGCCGAGCAAATGGTCACCACCTACGGCATGAGCCAGGTACTCGGCCCCCTCGCCTATGATCGCGGCCAGCGCAATACCTTCCTCGATGGCGGCATGCCCAACGCCCGTCGCCCCATCAGCGAAGAAACTGCTAAGGCGATTGATGAGGAGGTTAAATCCATTGTTGAAGCAGGCCACCAGCGCGCCCTCGATATTCTCAAGCAAAACCGCGACCTGCTAGAGACTCTGGCCCAGCAGCTGCTAGAGGACGAGGTGATCGAAGGCCCACCCCTGCGCGAACAGCTCAGACAGGTGCAAGAACCCCAGACGGTGGGCTAATCATCCCTCAAAAGCCAAGGAGAAAAGCCAAGGGAACCCTGCAGGATTCCCTTGGCTTTTCTCAGCAATGGCTCAGGGCGGGGCTTATAAGTATTGGTCTTGTAGGCATTCATGATCGCTGCTGGGCCTCTGCTACAGTATTGACTACCTCAATTTTTAACCCCCAAAAACCCTGTGGTCGCCGCTAACGATATCTACCTGCTGCGCAACATTTGGTACCATGCTATGCCCAGCCACGAGCTGAAGCCGGGCAAGATGGTGGCCAAAACCCTGCTCAATGAGCCAATTCTCTTGGGCCGCACCGATCAGGGTAAAGCCTTTGCCCTGCGTGACATTTGCCCCCACCGGGCGGTGCCCCTCAGCTGCGGTCGCTTCGACGGGGCCGAGATCGAGTGCTGCTACCACGGCTGGCGCTTCAACGAAAACGGCAACTGTACCGAGATTCCGTCGCTGATGCCTGAGCAGCAGATGGATTTAAGCCGCTTTGACGTTCGGAACTACGAGGTCAAAGAGGTGCAGGGCAACCTGTGGGTCTATATGGCCGACCCGGCCAACCCCCAGCCGCCGCGATTCGACGTGCCTCGTGTGCCTGGCTTTGGCGATGACATCAAGCCCAGCGTCGCATATACCATGCGCTTTCCCTGCTACATTGACCACGCCGTGGTCGGGCTGATGGATCCGGCCCACTCACCCTTTGTGCATCGCTCCTGGTGGTGGCGCGGGGCTACCCTCAACGATGAGATCAAGTGGTTTGACCCCTCCACCTACGGATTTACCATGCGGAGGCACCGAATGGGCGAGACCATGGGCTACGCCTATCGGCTGATCGGCGGCGTGCCCGACAACGAAATCATTTTCTACCTGCCCGGCGTGCGCACTGAGGAGACCACTACCGCCAAGCATCGGGTGGTCAACCTCACCACTGTAACGCCGCTCACCGATGACCAAACCGACGTCACCTTCGAGCTGTACTGGGATCTGCCCTGGGGCGCTCTGCTCAAACCCATCTTGCCACTGATGATTCGCTCATTTCTCGGCCAAGACCGCGATGTGGTGATCAAGCAGCAGCAGGGGCTCAAGCACGAGTCAGTGCTGCGGCTGATCAAAGACTCTGATACCCTGGCCCGGTGGTACTACCAGCTCAAAAGAGAGTACCAGCGATCGCAGGCCGAAGACCGCGAGTTTGTCACCCCGGTCAAAACCCAGCTGCTCAAGTGGCGAGCCTAGGAGGAGCTTTAGGCCAGAACTTTAAGGCAGAGCCGCCACCCTATTGTCTCGCCAGGCCAGGGGTATTCCCGGGGCCAAAATTGTCGCCTGGTAAGGAATCAACCCCACATGTTCAGCACCCAGGCACTGGGCAGCGGCGTAGGACAGATCGAGAGAGCGATCGCCGATGTAGGGGCCGCGATCATTTACCCGCACCACTACGGTTTTGCCGTTGAGCTGATTGCGCACCTTGAGATAGGTGCCAAAGGGCAGCGTCTTATGGGCGGCGGTGAGGTCATGTTGGTTAAAGGTTTCGCCTGTGGCCGTCTGCCGCCCGTGAAAATAAGGGCCGTACCACGAAGCCGTGCCACCTATGGTTTGATGGGTTTCGCCCAGGCCAAGGGCAACCATTTGCACCTGGCTGGGGTCAAGGGAATCGGCCCCAAAGGCGCGGCGCAGATTATTGACCCACTGGGTAGCTTGCACGGCAGCCTGTTCGCCGCCTGACTCAGCGGCATGCTGAGCTGGGTCAGGCAGACTAAACACCGTTTGCCCGTCGAGCTGACCACTGGCCTCACGGCTGCTCAGGCTGGGGGTTAGACCATCGGGGTTAGCTTCGAGCAGAGGCACCGCCTCCCGCAGCTGATCGGCCACGGCCACGGCGGTCTGGCGAGAGGCCACCTGCCCAATAGCCATATTGTTGACCTGAATCGTGAACCCGTCAGCGCCAGCCTTGTCTAGGTCAGGGATGGGGTAGCTGCCGCAGTGGCCAGCAGCGGGGCTGAGTTGGGTAACGTCGCCAGTCATGTGGGCCGCACTGCGGAGTTGTGCCACAACCGTTACGGCGGCAGTGGCGCTCCAGCGTTGCCAGTCAACCGCAGCCTCCTCAGGCCAAAACAGCTGAGGCTCTAGCTGCAGCGGCCCATGGATCGACTCATAGCCTAGGGCTTGCAACTGTAGAGGTAAGGAGGGGCGTGAAGCTACTGCGTCCTGGGATTGCGCCTGGGGTTCCGAAAATACCGCTGCGTAGGCACTAGCCGTTAGCAGCGCAGCGGATTTAGGCAAGTGAACGATAACAGGATGATGCGGTAGAAGTGCAGCCCAAAAAAAGGCAAATAACGTCATTTACGCTTGTGCTGAAATCGACACCCAGGTCACCAGCTAGTTCTACCCAGTGGGGTAGAGCCAGCGACAAGCTAAAACCGTGGGCAGTAGAAAGCAGCAACCCCAGCAGTGGCGCTTGCTCAACAACTGGGGCGAAAAAAGCTGACTTTCAAGGTCTGTTCGCGATTAGGTCGAACAGCTTTTCAGCCTAACATCATAAATTTGTAGCTGCAATCACATTATTTAAAGCTGCTTTACCCGTAGCGGGCCAAATCCCTTTAAGGACGGGCCTGGGGTAGTGGTTCCCGTAGTTAACAAACTTTAACTTTTTCCCCCTGCCCTCGCCCACCACCGGTGCTAAAAGTAGCAGCCCCGTCTAAATGACGCCAACAGAGGGAGTCAGACGAGGCTGGAGACGCAGTTAGGAGGTATCTTGCGTTCAAGCATATCTGGGGAACAGGAGAGTAGAGCCTTCCCTTAACAAGTTTTTAACGACTGGGGCCTTGCCGGCAACGGTGGCGCAGCACATGCCAGCTGTTCTCCCTTGGCAAGAGCCGCAGCCAGCACGGCCCCACACAGCTTTACTCGACCATAAAGCTTGCGTGAAAGCCTGGAAGGCAGAGTGTCGAATGAAACCTGAGAAGTGAAGAATCACACTAGATTTCCCGATGGTAGAGAGGCGGCGTTAACGCGCCTTGATCTCCGGGGGCAGGAGTTCTATCGCTTTTCTAGGGGTCGTTTCAGCTATGAAGGCAACACTCATTCGAGTATTTATCTGGCCCAGCGGGGCGACGGTGCTGGCAGCCGTGAGTGTGTTAATTTTGCTACTGCTTCATGTGCCGAATGCGAGTGGTGATCGCCATACCAAAAACAACCGAGAAGAGTTTCCGGGGCAGCGGCGGGGGGGCGGCACCCACTGGGTTAACCTTCCACACGATGACATTATGGTGTAAGAGGTAGGCGACGTAAGAGGTAGGCGTAAGGTCTGTAGCCTGAGCAGGCTCGGTCATTTTTTTGAGGGGGCCGGAGACGGTCGTCCGTCCAATGTCCGGATGGCGCTGATTAGCTCTGTATATCTCTGTATTCAGGGATATGAGTCAATGCTTGCCATTGCCACTTCTGCCGTTGCCGGTTTTATTCATGGTGCAATTCTGGACTTGGCCCTTGGGGCGGCAGATCCAGCGCTGGGCTGCCCATTTTTCTAAACCGATTAATTTTGGCAGCCGAGCGGTGCTGGTTTCAAGCCTGCTAGCGGTGACCTTGGTGTCTGGGGGCAAACGGCTACAGCTGTTTGAAACCCTAGAGATGTCGAGTTTTGACTTGCTGACGCGATCGCAAACCCAGCCCACGCTCGACCAGCGCTTGCTGATTGTGGAGGTCACTGAGGCTGATCTGGAGGTCTATGGCTGGCCCCTGAGCGATCAGGTGATAGCCGATGTTATCGCCGAGGTGCAGCGCCACAGCCCGGCGGTGGTGGGTCTAGACCTGTACCGCAATACCCCTCAAGATATGCCCGGTCGGGCCGCCTTAGCCCAGGCCTTTGAAGCGCCCAACGTGCTCGGCATTTTTAACGTGGGCCAGCAGGGCAACGGCATTGAGGTGCCAGCCCCAGAGACCTGGCCGCCAGACCAGGTGGGCTTTAACGATCTGGCCATTGACCCCGATGGGGTGCTGCGCCGCAACCTGCTCTACGTGGCCGTGCCCGACAATCCGTTTTACTCGTTTCCGCTGCGGGTGGTGCTGGCCTATCACGCTGATTTAAGCGTTCAAGTAGACCGCGAAAACGACCTGCTGCGCATTGGCAACACAGCGTTTCCGGCGCTGCTGGCGGGGGATGGGGGGTACGCCAATATCGACAACCGAGGCTATCAGATACTGATGAAGTATCGCACGCCCTACGAACCGGCCCAGACGCTGACGATTACCCAGGTGCTGTCGGGGGCCGTGCCCCCCGACTGGGTGCGGGGCAAAATCGTGCTGATTGGGTCTACGGCGTCTAGCCTCAAAGATGAGTTTTATACGCCCTTTAGCCAAGAGCATTCATCGCGGTTTGTGATGGCGGGGGTAGAAGTGCATGCCCAGGCCATTGGCCAACTGCTGGATGCAATCGCTGGTGAACCCGCCCTCTATCTCTTTTTGCCCCAGGGGGGCGAGTTTCTCTGGCTGCTGGGCTGGGCTTTGGTGGCCGGGGTGGTGGGCTGGCGGGTGCGCCGCCCGACCGTGCTGCTGTTGATCGGCGGGGGCATGGCCTTAGGCCTCTGGGGGCTGAGTAGTCTGGCTCTCAGTCAGCTGCTGTGGGTGCCTACCGTGGAGCCAATGGCGACGTTTTTGCTGGGCTTGGGCCTGGTGGTGGCGCAAAAGGCGCTGTACCGCAGCAGCTACGACCAGCTCACCCTGCTGCCGGGGCGCGATATGTTTTTGCTCCAGGTGCAGCGGGCGCTGTCCCAAAAGCCCGCCACGGCGGTGACGGTGGTGTTTTTAGATATTGATCGCTTTAAGCTGATCAATCAGTCTTTTGGGCACATTGTGGGCGATCGCGTGCTGCAAACCATTGGCCAGCGGCTGCGGCAGTTTTTGCCCCCCTCGGCCCAGCTGGCGCGGGTGGGGGGCGACGAGTTTGCCTTTTTGCTGCCGGTGCAGGATCAGCCCACCGTCGATCAGTGGCTCAACCGTCTGCAAACCGAGCTGTCAGAGCCGTTTTCGCTGGCCCGGCGGCGGCTCTCGGTGGCCAGCTCCATGGGGGTGGCCATGGCCCACGGCGATCGCCCGCCCACGCCCGAAGACCTGCTGCGCGACGCCCACACCGCTATGTATCGGGCCAAGGCGCTCAACGAGTATCGCTACGAGATTTTCGCCAGCACTATGCACGAGGAGGCAGTACGCCGCCTAGAGCTAGAGAGCCATCTGCTCAGCGCCTTTGAAAATGATGAGTTTCTGCTCCACTACCAGCCGATTGTGTGTCTGCAGAGCGGCCAGATTATCGGGTTTGAGGCGCTGGTGCGCTGGTACCGCCCGGAGGAGGGGTTTGTGTCGCCGGGGCAGTTTATTCACGTCACTGAAGAGACCGGGCTGATCGTACACCTAGGCCAGTGGATTTTTCGAGCCGCCTGTGTCCAGCTCAAGGCTTGGGAACAACAGTTCCCCGACCATCCCTTGACCATGAGCATTAATCTGTCGCGCCGCCAGTTTCACCAGACAGATCTGGTAGAGCAGTTTGGCGAGACCCTGCGGCAGCTAGGGCTAGGCGGCAACCGGGTGCAGCTCGAGATCACCGAGAGCATGATCATGCGCGATGTGGATGGGGCCACTGAGCTGATGCACCGGCTCAAGGGACTGGGGCTAAAGCTGGCCATTGACGACTTTGGCACCGGATATTCGTCGCTGAGCTATCTGCACCGCTTTCCGACCGACACGCTGAAAATCGACCAGTCGTTTGTGGGCCGGATGGATCAAAGCGGTGATGAACGGGAGATCGTGCACACCATTATTGCCCTAGGTCAAAAACTCAGGATGGATCTGGTGGCCGAGGGGATTGAGACCCAAACCCAGCTAAACCGGCTGCGGGCCATGGGCTGTCAGCGAGGTCAGGGCTATTTGTTTGCTCAGCCCCTGGGGCGCGATGCCGCTACGGCTCTGCTGACCAACCCCTGGCCTAGGGCTAGCTTTGGTGCCCCTGACGAGCAGCCGGAGGCCGCTAAAAAAGCCTAAAAAGACCGAATTTGCGTCATCGTTACATAACACTATGTTTTGTGCAGACGTATAGGATAAGGGGATGACTTTTTGTGCTTCAGGGCACAGTTAGATCAAGACTTGTTCTAGGGGTTGATTGCTGACGCTTTGCTGTTTCCAAGGGCTAACGCAGCCGGCTAAGGGCCTGATCTGGAGTTGTCGAGATTTAGACCCAAGATTAGGCGTGTCTCTGCGATCGCGGCTCAACGGCTGCGATCGCAGAACGGCTGCACCTACAGAAACCAGCCAGCCAACGCCGCCGACCCCAGGTGACCAACAGGAGGTCAAACCATGCCCATCGCCAGTGTTAACCCCACCACCGGAGCCGTTCTAAAAGAATTTGCGCCCCTGGGAGATGCCGATCTAGACCAAAAGTTGGCCCTAGCAGCCAGCACCTTTGCCACCTACCGCCACACCACCTTTGAGCAGCGGGCCACCTGGCTGCGTCAGGCCGCCCAGGTGCTCGATGACAACAAGGGGGCCTACGCCAAAATCATGACCCTAGAGATGGGCAAGCCCCTGGCCGCCGCCGTGACCGAGGTCGAAAAAAGCGCCCTGGTCTGCCGCTACTACGCCGACCACGGGGCCGAGTTTTTGGCCGACGAACCCGCCACCACCGACGCCAGCCGCAGCTTTGTGCGCTACCAGCCCTTCGGCCCAGTGCTGGCGGTGATGCCGTGGAACTTTCCCTTTTGGCAGGTGTTTCGCTTTGCCGCCCCGGCCCTGATGGCGGGCAATGTGGGGTTGCTCAAGCACGCGTCCAACGTGCCACAGTGTGCCCTGGCGATTGAGGAGGTGTTTCAGAAGGCGGGGCTGCCGGAGGGGGCGTTTCAGACGCTGCTGATCGGGGGCGATCGCATTGCCAAACTCGTCGCCGATGATCGGATCAAAGCCGCCACCCTCACCGGCAGCGAACCGGCGGGCATTAGCCTGGCCACCGCCTGCGGCCAAAACCTGAAGAAAACCGTGCTGGAGCTGGGGGGCAGCGACCCGTTTATCGTCATGCCTAGCGCTGATTTAGAGAGTGCGATCGCCACCGCCGCCACCTCGCGCCTGCTCAACACTGGCCAAACCTGCATTTCTGCCAAGCGGTTTATCGTCCACGAATCCATTGCTGACCAGTTTGAGCAGGGCCTCACCGAAAAGTTTGCCGCCCTCACGATTGGCAATCCCCTGGATGACGGGGTGGCCATTGGCCCCCTGGCCACCCCCAGCATTGCCGCCGAGCTAGAGCAGCAGGTCAACGCCTGTCTGGCTCAGGGCGGTAAGGCGCTGATTGGCGGCGATGTCGCGGTGTTTAAGGCACAGCTGCCAGGGGAATGGCAGGGCGGCAACTGGTTTCCGCCCACCATTCTGGCGGCGCTGCCCCCCGGCACCCCCGCCGACCAGGAGGAGTTTTTTGGCCCCGTGGCCCTGGTGTTTCGGGTGGGTAGTTTGGATGAGGCGATCGCCCGCGCCAACGACATTCCCTTTGGCCTGGGGGCCAGCGGCTGGAGCCAAGACCCCGCCGAACAAGACCAAATGATTGCCGAGCTAGAGGCTGGGGCAGTCTTTATTAATGGTTTGGTGAAGTCTGACCCACGCATGCCCTTTGGCGGTATTAAGCGCTCAGGATATGGAAGAGAGCTAGGTCGCCAAGGTATTCACGAATTCATCAACATCAAAACCGTCTGGGTCAAATAGCCCACCCCCTCACCCCCTCACTCCCCCACCTTCCCACCCTCTCCCCCCCAACACCCTATGAACACCGCCGAACTCCTAGTCCAGTGTCTTGAGAACGAAGGCGTCGAATATATCTTTGGCCTGCCCGGAGAAGAGAACCTTCAGCTGCTGCAAGCGCTAAAGCGATCGTCGATTCAGTTCATCACCACCCGCCACGAGCAGGGGGCGGCGTTTATGGCCGACGTCTACGGGCGGCTGACGGGCAAGGCTGGGGTGTGCCTCTCTACCCTGGGGCCGGGGGCGACGAACCTAATGACCGGGGTGGCCGACGCGACGTTAGATCGCGCCCCCCTCGTCGCCATCACCGGCCAAGTGGGCACTGATCGCATGCACATTGAGTCGCACCAGTACCTCGATCTGGTGGCCATGTTTGCCCCGGTCACCAAATGGAATGCCCAGATCGTGCGCCCCAGCAACACCCCCGAAATTGTCCGCAAGGCCTTTAAGATTGCCCAGAGCGAAAAACCCGGCGCGGTGCACATCGACCTGCCGGAAAACATCGCCGAAATGGAGGTGGTCGGGGCTGCCCTCAGAAAAGACAGCCAGGAGAAAACCTACGCCTCGCTCCAGAGCATTCAGCAGGCGGCGGTGGCGATTTCCCAGGCCAGCAACCCGATGCTCTTGGTGGGCAACGGGGCGATTCGCTCCAGCGCCAGCGAAGCCCTCACCGAGTTTGCCACCCAGCTCAATATTCCGGTGGCCAACACCTTTATGGGCAAGGGCGTGATTCCTTACACTCACCCCCTGGCGCTGTGGTCGCTGGGCTTGCAGCAGCGCGACTACATCACCTGCGCCATGGAGCAGACCGATTTAATCATTGCGGTGGGCTATGACCTGATTGAGTATTCGCCCAAAAAGTGGAACCCCGACGGCAGCCTGCCTATTCTGCACATCAACCTCACCCAGGCTGAGATCGACAGCAGCTACATTCCCAAGGTTGAGGTGATCGGCGACATCTCCGACTCCCTCGAAGAAATTCTCAAGCGGGTGAAGCGCCAGGGCCGCCCTGAGCCAACCAGCCTCAAAATTCGCGACGAAATCCGCGCCGACTACGAGCAGTATGCCGACGACTACGGTTTTCCGATCAAGCCCCAAAAGCTAATCTACGACCTGCGCCAGGTGCTCGATGCCGAAGACATTGTGATCTCTGACGTGGGTGCTCACAAAATGTGGATGGCCCGCAACTACCACTGCCTGCGTCCCAACACCTGCCTAATCTCTAACGGCTTTGCAGCCATGGGCATTGCCCTGCCGGGGGCGCTGGCGGCCAAGCTGGTGCACCCCAACCGCAAGGTGGTGGCGGTGACCGGCGACGGCGGTTTTATGATGAACTGCCAGGAGCTAGAGACGGCCCTGCGGGTGGGCACGCCCTTTGTCACCATCATCTTTAACGACGGCGGCTACGGCCTGATCGAGTGGAAGCAGATGAACTACTACGGCGAGTCGACCTACATTCACTTTACCAACCCCGACTTTGTCAAGCTGGCGGAGGCCATGGGGCTGAAGGGCTACCGGATCGAGTCGGCAGAGGATTTTATCCCGACTCTGAAGACCGCCCTAGAAGATGACGTGCCGGCGGTGATCGACTGCCCGATCGACTACCGAGAAAACCTGCTGTTTAGCCAGAAGGCGGGCGATCTGAGCTGTTTAATTTGAGTCGGCTTCAGGTTTTAGGTTTCAGGCAGTCCCTTGCCCCTGAAACCCGCAAAACTTCCCGGTTGACGCCCTAGCACCGTTGAAAAACTAAAGGTCTGCTCTACGGTGCAAGGTCTTATGGTGCTCAATCTGCCAAAGTCACCTCTGGTAATCAGTATTGGCGGGGTGGGTGTGATCGCCGCCACCCTAATCGCCTTGGCCTACCTGGGCGAGGCCCCCGCCCCAGGCCCCGCCGACCCCGACCTCTTGCTCAACAACCTTTCTCTGTCGCCCTGGCAGCAGGGCAAAGATCTGGGCTGGCAGGCAGCGGTAGCGGCCCAAACCGCCCAAAGCCAGAGCGATTGGCAGCAGGTGACCGGTTTGTGGGATCAGGCGATCGCCGCCCTACAGAGCGTCCCCGCAGGCGATGCTGACTACGATCAGGCCCAGGCCAAAGTAGAGGAGTATCGGGGCAATCGGGCGATCGCCGCCAACCGCCACACTGCCGCTGCCCCTGCCTCGACAACGGGCTTGGCAACGGCCACAACCGATCTCCAAAATGCTCTAGCCGCCAGCGAGTTAGCCTTTACGTTTACTCCCGGCACCGCCGACCGCGCCGTGGGCAAATCTGCCGATGGCCTCGCTACCGTAGAGCTAGCGGGCGATCGCGCCACCCTAGTCCTGCCACGCACCGCCCAAGACACCTCCCTCACCATGGCCCAGGTGGTCTACGCCCAGCAGTTTTTGGCCCTGGCCGACCCTCACGCCTCTGCCCAGCCCTGGCTACTGGAAAGCCTGCGCACGGTGCAGAGCAGTCAACCCCAACCTATCCCCGCTGCCGCACCCGTTACCCTTAGCGTGGGGCCAGAGACTCTATCGATCACTGTGGTCTCTGGAACTGGCCCCCAACCCTAGAGAATTCCTCGGCTGTTTTGAGGGTAATTGGCTAAACCGTTCCCCCAAGCGAATAAAATTGGAGTCTGTGGAACGGTTGAGTTCCAGTTTCTTCAACTCCAGCCAGGTAATTTATGAGAGCGTATCGGGCCGCCGCCGTACAGATGACCAGTGTGCCAGACTTGGCCAAAAATTTGGCCCAGGCCGAAGAGCTAATTGACTTAGCGGTGCGCCAGGGGGCCGAGTTGGTCAGCCTGCCCGAAAATTTCTCGTTTTTAGGCGATGAAGCTGCCAAGATCGCCCAGGCCGACGCCATCAGCCAGGCCAGCGAAACCTTTCTCAAGACCATGGCCCAGCGCTACCAGGTGACGCTGATTGGCGGCGGCTACCCCGTACCCGCCAAGGAGGGCAAAGTCTTTAACACCGCCCTGCTGGTTTCCCCCGAGGGGCAAGAGCTATCGCGCTACGAAAAAGTCCATCTGTTTGACGTGAATTTGCCTGACGGCAACACCTACCGCGAGTCCAACACTGTGATCTCGGGCCACCTGCTGCCCGATGCCTTCCCCTCTAAACCCTTTGGCATATTGGGTCTGTCGGTGTGCTATGACGTGCGCTTTCCAGAGCTGTACCGCCATCTGTCGCAGCAGGGAGCCGAGGTGCTGGTGATCCCCGCCGCCTTTACCGAGTTCACCGGCAAAGACCACTGGCAGATCCTGCTGCAAGCCCGCGCCATTGAAAACACCTGCTACGTGATTGCCCCGGCCCAAACCGGGTTCCACAATGCTCGCCGCCAGTCCCACGGCCACGCCATGATTATCGATCCCTGGGGCATGGTACTGGCCGACGCTGGGGTGGAAGAGGGAATTGCGATCGCCGAAATCAACCCCGACCGCATCGCCCAGGTGCGCCGCCAAATGCCCTCCCTCTCCCACCGCGTCTTTCCTTAAAATCTTTTCCCCCAGATAGAACGACCGCCAGAACGATCTCTGTGAACTCTACAGAGAGAGTGATCTCATGTACATTAGACAGGACGAGTTAGAGCGGTCTGCATGGCAAATTGGATGAGTGGCCTCATCAGCGGCGACCTGATTGGCAGTATTCAAAGCAATTATTTATTTCTAAACCCCCTGGTTAGCCCCTGGCTGGCCCAGGAACCTGAGCTAGCCAACGCGCCAGAGATATCAGATACAGAAATTGAGCCTCTAGTGCTAGCCAGCGTGCTGCTCAGCCTGATTGTGGTTTACCTCGCGGCCAAGCTCGGCGGCGAGTTGTGCGCCCGCATCAACCTCCCTGCCGTACTGGGCGAGCTGGTCGGGGGTGTAATCGTCGGCGTGTCGGCCCTGCACCTGATTGTCTTCCCTGAAGGCGGCGGTGAAGTGCAGTCTCTACTCATGAACCTGGTGGGCATGACCAGCAACATCGCCCCCGAAGGCCTCCAAAAAGTCTTTCAGGGCGAAAGCGAGGTGATTTCTGTGCTGGCCGAGCTGGGGGTGATCATTCTTCTCTTTGAAATTGGCCTAGAGTCAGACCTCAAAGAGCTGATTCGGGTTGGCCCCCAGGCGGCGGTAGTTGCCGTCGTCGGCGTCTTAGCACCCTTTGCCGCTGGTACTGCCGGGCTAATTGCTCTGTTTGGCATCGACACCATCCCCGCCGTGTTTGCCGGAGCCGCGCTAACCGCCACCAGCATTGGCATCACCGCCAAGGTGCTGGCCGAAATGCAAAAGCTCAGCTCTAAAGAAGGTCAGATCATCATCGGCGCTGCGGTACTCGACGACGTCCTTGGCATCATCATTCTTGCCGTAGTTGCCAGCCTGGCCAAAACCGGCGAGATCGAAATTCTCAATGTGGTCTACCTGATTGCCGGGGCCGCCACCTTTTTGGTCGGCTCTATTATCATTGGCCGGTTGCTCAGCCCCTTCTTTGTGGCGATCGTCAACCAGATGCGCACCCGAGGCCAGGTGCTAATCAGCTCGCTGATTTTTGCCTTTGTGCTGGCCTACATTGCCGCCGCCATTCAGCTAGAGGCGATTTTGGGTGCCTTCGCCGCCGGGTTGATCTTGGCCGAAACCTCAAAGCACAAAGAACTAGAAGAGCAAATCAGCCCCATTGCCGACATGCTGGTGCCGATTTTCTTCATCGTTGTGGGGGCGCGTACCGATCTCAGCGTGCTCAACCCCCTAGAGCCTGCTAACCGCGCTGGGCTGGTGATTGCTTCGTTCTTGGTGGTGGTCGCCATTGTCGGCAAGGTGATTGCGGGCTTCGCCATCTTTGGTCAGCCCGGTATCAACCGCCTAGCCGTTGGGGTTGGCATGGTGCCACGGGGCGAGGTGGGTCTGGTGTTTGCTGGAGTAGGCGCTGCCAGCGGCGTACTCACTGAGTCTCTAGATGCGGCCATCATTGTGATGGTGATCTTTACAACGTTTTTGGCACCGCCTCTGCTGCGGATGGTGTTTAAGGAGGATGACGCAGCAAATTCTCCCATAGAAGCCACCCCCGAGCTAGAAACCGCTGACGAAGTGGGGTCTTAGCCAGCAAGAATTTTGGCTACAAAGCTGCTCGATTACGTTGCTATACTAAGTAGGCTTTTGCTGGTGTAGCTCAGTTGGTAGAGCAGCTGATTTGTAATCAGCCGGTCGCAAGTTCGAGTCTTGTCACCAGCTTATCCCCAAACCCCCTGAAACCTATTGATTTCAGGGGGTTTCCTTTTCTTTAGGGTTTTCGCGACGTGGCAATTGTGTACTGAAAATATATAAAGATCGGGGAGGGTTAGCCAAGTTTGGGTGTAGATCGGGTGTGAGATAACCACTGTCTCCTATCGAGATGGCCTCTATGTACTCTAGTACCCCCCCTGGTAAGGCTTTCAAGGGGTCGGTTTCAGGGTATTAGTTTCCACGATCAGCTACAGCCCCAATTGCGTTTTGGTGCCCAGCGGCACTATGTCTCGATTGGCTTGTCTGACATCTCTCCAACCGAAAGTTCGCAGAAATGAAGGCTCATGAGATCGAGATTTCAAAGTCTGTCTATTGTTAGCCTTGCCCGGCTGAGTCGGGAGCGCCCAAGCAAGGTTTGGTATTAAAACGAATCGTACTCTGCCGCTGGATTCATGGGGTCGGGGGCAAAGGCCAGCCACAGCGGAAATTGCAGCAGCGCCAGGCTAATCACCGACTCGGCTTCATCGACCACAATAAAGGGCAGACCGTTGTCAGCAGTGATGCGATCGGCCCGCTGGGCTAGCGGCTCAGGGGCATCAAACAGCATCACCCCCTGGCCAGTGCCAAAGTCAGCCCGAGAGATGCCCAGGCAGTCTTGCAGGCCCCGTCGCCACTCGCCCAGGCGCTCGGGGCTGTTAGAAAGCACCAGGGTGCGCAGGCGGTTGCCGTAGAGAGCGTGCAAGATTGACACCGCTGACGAGGCCACCAGCACGTTTTGCAGGCGGCTGCCCATGCTCTTGACTGCCCCGCGCCCTCCCTGGGCAAAGAACCAGTTGGAAACTCGCTCAGCGTGAATTGGCTCGAAGGTGCGGCGTAGCTGCCACAGGGGGCCGTAGTAGTCGGGCCGCATGCGGTACTGGTCGAGCAGACTGCGAATGCGATCGCTCTGATCTTCAAAGGTGCTAGAGGTAAAGGCTGGCTGGGCAGACTCAGCGGCTCGGCGCGGGGGACGATTTGCAGACCGACTATCCGTCCTGGAGTCAATTCTGTCTTCAAGATCCTGGGACTTTTGGGCTCGAGTCGGGGCCAAATCGAGCTGTTCGGCGGCCACCGACAGGTCTTGCAGGCTGCCTACAAGATAGTCTTTAAAGCCCTGCACCCGCACGGCTAGGTCTTGAGAGGCACCCGCAAAGCTGGTCTTCATTTCGGCTTGAATACGCTCTTGGCGGCGCTCTAGCGCTTCGATTTCGTTTTGCAGGGTGCGCTTACGCAGCTCTAAATCAGCCGTGCCCTGCTGCACCATGCGGCCAATGTCGGCCTGAATTTTTTGAAACTGGTCTTGGGTCAGGCGGTTATAGGTCGATTGCAGATCGGCAATGCTACGCTTGAGGTCAGTTTCTTGCTGGCGCAGCGTATCAATGCGCGTGCTCCAGTCTGACTTAAAACCTGCTGACTCAGAAGCTCCTGCGGTGGCATCGCCGCCGCTACCCCCCTGACCCAGGCCTGATTTCGATAGCTCCTCTGCGGTCATAACGGCTCCCATAAACCTCGTTGTCAGCCTATCAGATGCCGACCAGGTTCGCCCCGGCAGCGGTCTTACTCCGGCTCTTTCGCCGGATCTTTCGCTGCAGGGCAGTGGGTTTCGAGGCAGGCACGCAGTTCGGTCGGGCCAAACAAAATGGGCAAAAAGTGAATGCTGTTAACTTCGCGGAAGTAAAACAAAATCGGCACTGGCCCCCAAAAGATCTCCCAGTGCTGCCATTCAGCGTAGGGAAAGGTGCGAATCAGAGTATCGCCCCGGTATATGTCTAAAGCGGTGTTGGTAAATCGCAGGGTGAGGGTAATGGCCTGCACCAGCAAAAACACCCCAAAGACGCCGACAATGCCCCCCAGCCAGAGGTTGATAGATGCCAGAGACACCGCTAGTCCGCCCACTGCCAGGGGAATGCGGTAACTAGAGGGCAAGTCGGTATGGGTTGTCGTCGAAGTCGGAGTAGAGGTCACAGCGTTAAGGGGTCCAGGGAATTGGAAAGAATATCTAAAGTATAGAAGAATCCAGATAATCAGCTAATTACTCTGCGTACTCTGCTCTACATCAATCAGCTTTTCCCATTGTCTTTGGCTAAACCGTTGAGCCAGGGCGTCTGAGGTAACCTGTTGCCCTAGAAATTGCTCATGACGGCGCTGCCTGTGCCCTGAAACATCACCCAGGAGAGAAAGAAATTACTGATGAAAATGGCCAGCAGCGCCGTCACTACCGCAGTGGTAGTGGACTGCCCTACCCCTTTAGCGCCACCGGTAGTGGTTAGCCCCCAGCTGGTGCCGATGATGGCAATCAGAATGCCAAAGAAAAATGCCTTGATCAGCGAACTGACCAAGTCCCAAACGGATAGAAAATTTTTGGCCGAGTCTAAAAAGACTGAGTAGGGAATGTCGTACTGGTTGGTGGCAATCAGCAGACCCCCGGTCATGCCGGTGATAAACGACAGCACGTTAAGCAACGGCAGCATCAGAGCACAGGCAATTACCCTCGGAATCACCAGGTAGTCGATGGGGTCGGTTTTGAGAATTTGTAGCGCATCAATTTGCTCGGTTACTCGCATGGTGCCGATTTCAGCGGCAAAGGCTGACCCCACCCGTCCGGCAATGATTACCGCCGTCAGCACTGGCCCCAGTTCTCTAGCCAGGGTGAGGGCCAGCACGCCGCCCACCGCTGTGCCAGCCCCGAAGCTGATAAATTCTCGCGTGACTTGAATGGTAAATACCATGCCCACGAAGGCAGCGGTAATCAGCGCGATCAATAGCGACTCTGGCCCCACCGCCGCCATTTGATCTAGGGTGTTGCGTCGGTGCAAGGGGCGAGAGATCAGGTGTATGACCACTTGGCCCGCCAAGAAGGTTGCCGCTAAAGACCTCTGCCCCCACTGCTTTAGGCTTGAGCCATCGATTACCTGTACCAATGCTCAACCTCTCCCAGAACAATACTGATGAAACCAGTTGACATAGTTCGCGTCTAGGCCTTGTGCTTGAACCTTGCTCTAACCACTACGTCCAAAGGTCGGGTTTAGATTGCCAGCCCTTTGGGTAAACACTGTTGAAAATGCGATCGCACCTTTCAACCCACTGCTCAATCCAGAAGGGCACGACTTCTAGCATTATCGCAAACTAGCGGCTATTGGGACCTTACCTAGGATCTGAGGCTTTTGACAACTGCCCCCCGGCTGGTCATTGCCCTAGGGTTAAGGCCCTCAGGTCAGGGCCTGGGTTAGGGATGTGGTCATTGCCCGCAAGACTCCACTATCCTGAAGGTCGGAGCTTAGCCCTACCCGGCTCATGATGTCGTTAACCACGTCTCCCGTAGTAACGTTTCCCAGTGTTTGAGTGCAGCTTATGACTGGAAGAATGCAGACCGTCCGAGGTTTCTTTGCAGGTCGCCTGCGCCCGACGTTGATCGGCCTAGTGGCCCTGGTCAGCCTTTGGCTGTGGTGGCCGATCGCTCCGGCGGCAGCGCGCCAGCCGCTGCAAACGGCCCAGGCCGTTCAGCCCTACCTAGATCGCGTCGCCGAGGCGATTACCGAGTTTACCCTCGACAACGGCATGAAATTCATCGTCATGGAGCGGCACCAGGCTCCAGTGGTGTCGTTTATGATTCACGCCAACGTGGGCGCGGTCGACGAAACCGACGGCAAAACCGGCGTGGCCCACTACCTAGAGCACTTGGCCTTTAAGGGAACCAGTCGCATTGGCACCAAAGACTTTGCGGCCGAGCAGCAGGCAATGGCCAAGCTAGACGCGGTATTTGACAAGTTCTTGACCGCCCAGGCGGCGGGCGATACGGCCCAAGCAGAGGCGCTACAAGCAGAGTTAGTAGCTCTACAGCAGGCGGCGGCCAGCTTTATTGAGCAAAACCAGTACGGCCAGATCATTCAGCAGGCGGGGGGTGTGGGGCTCAACGCCACCACCTCGGCTGACGAAACCCGCTATTTCTACAGCCTGCCCGCTAATCGGCTAGAGCTGTGGATGTCGCTGGAGTCGGATCGGTTTTTAGACCCGGTGTTTCGGGAGTTTTACGAAGAAAAAGATGTGATTCTCGAAGAACGCCGGATGCGGGTCGATAACTCCCCCATCGGCACCATGATCGAGAAATTCTTGGAGGAGGCCTTTGTCAGCCATCCCTATCGTCGACCGGTGATTGGCTACCAAGACGACCTGTTTGTGGCCACCCGCAACGATATCCAAGAGTTTTACGACACCTACTACGGCCCCGGCAACCTGACCGCTGTAGTGGTGGGTGACGTAGACCCCGTCGAAGTGCAGCGCATGGCAGAGGTGTACTTTGGCCGCTACCCGTCTAGGCCGGTACCGCCGCAGCCGGTGATCGATGAGCCAGTCCAAGCGGGCCAGCGAGAGTTTACCCTTACCCTACCCTCAGAACCCTGGTACTTAGAAGGCTACCACCGCCCCAGCTTGACCCACCCCGACCACGTCATCTACGGCATGATTGACAGCGTGCTGGTGGGGGGGCGCACCTCTAGGCTCTATAAAACCCTAGTTGACGAGACCCGTGTTGCCCTTGACATCGGCAGCTTGAATGGGTTTCCGGGCGATCGCTACGACAATATTTTCTTGATCTACGGACTGACTGCCCCTGGCCATACCCCCGATGAAATTGGCGACCTCTTTGCCCAGGAACTTCAGCGGCTTCAGCAAGAGCCCGTCAGCGCTCAAGAGCTAGACCGCATTAAGACCCAGGCCCGCGCTGGGCTGCTGCAAAGACTGGCCTCTAACAGCGGTATGGCTTCCCTGCTGGCCGAGTATCAGGCCAAAACCGGCGACTGGCGTAACCTCTTTAGCGAGCTAACGGCCATTGAGGCGGTCTCAACGGTAGACATTCAGCGGGTGGCCCAGACCCTATTTCAGCCTGCCAACCGCACCGTAGGCAAGCTGTTGCCGGCCCCATCGGGGCCTTAGGCGAGTTGGATAGTGCCAATACAGCTAGACCACCCCGAGCAGTAAAACAAACCCGATTCGAGACGTACGGTAGTGAAACGCACAGTGATAAACGCGAATAGATGGCTTTTGGGTATCCGTCGAACCCTGCGGCGGGTGCTGCTGCCGATGCTGGCCCTGGCGGGGCTGTTGGGGGTGCTGCTGCTGGCCGGGCCGGCCCCGGCCAACGCCCTGACCCCGCGCTTCTACAGCGAGCTAGAGTTTTCTCCCCTGCGGGACATTGAGATTCCAGACTACGAGCGCTACGAGTTGCCCAACGGGTTGGTGGTATACCTGCTCGAAGATCACGAACTGCCCCTGGTCAGCGGCAGCGCCAGCTTTCGCACCGGAGCGCGGTTTGAACCAGCCGATAAAGTGGGGCTGGCTAGCCTGACTGGCGCTGCCATGCGCCTGGGGGGCACCACCGATCTCGATGGCGATGCCCTCAACGAGGCCCTAGAGCAGCGGGCGGCATCGATTGAAACGGGCATTGACACCAGTGAGGGCAGCGCCAGCTTTACGGCGCTCACCGAAGACACCAAGACGGTGTTTGGCCTGTTTGCCGATGTGATTCAGCGGCCTGCCTTTGCCGCCGATAAGGTAGACCTGCTCCGGCGGCAGTACGGCGGCAGCATTGCTCGCCGCAACGACAGCCCCGACGACATCACCAGCCGTGAGTTTCGCAAGCTGGTATACGGTGCCGACAGCCCCTACGCCCGCACGACTGAGTACGCCACCCTAGGAGCCATTAGTGAGAGCGATATTCAGCAGTTTTACCAGGCTTCAATTCGCCCAGAACAGACGATTTTGGGCATTGTGGGCGACTTTGACAGCGCCCAGATGAAGCAGTGGATTGCCGCCTACTTTGGCGACTGGCAACAGGCGGGCGCCGGGCTAGAGGCAGAGTTGCCTGCGGTGGAGCAGGCGCGGGCCGGAGTGTTTATGGTGTCGCAACCCCAGCTCACCCAGAGCTACATTCAGCTGGGGCATATCGGGGGGCGGCTTGACTACCCCGACCACGCCGCCCTGGCGGTGATGAATGAGGTGCTCAACGGCTTTAGCGGGCGGCTGTTTAACGAGGTGCGATCGCGCCAGGGGCTAGCCTACTCGGTCTATGCCTTCTGGGCACCCCGC
>JBBSKN010000061.1:0-25199 GCA_038256265.1 Phormidesmidales cyanobacterium | reverse complement strand
GGGGCACCCGGTCAAACACCGCCAGGGTGCCCAGGGGCACCCCCAGGGACGACCTGAGCGGCAGCCCTGCGTAGAAGCGCAGGTGGGGCGGGCCGACCACGAAGGGGTTGTCGGCAAAGCGGGCATCTTGGTGGGTGTCGGGTACCACCAAGGGGGCATCGCTATCGACCACGTGGGTGCAAAAGGAGATGTCGCGGGGACTTTCAAGCCGCTCTAGACCTACGGTGGCCTTAGACCACTGGCGGTGCTCGTCGATCAGGTTGACGGCGGCCATGGGCACCTGGCACAGGTGGGCGGCCAGCCGCACCAGGTCGTCGTAGGCCGTCTCGGCGGGGGTGTCGAGCAGGTAGTGCGATCGCAGCACTTGCAGCCGCAGCTGCTCTGAAATGGGTGGCCGAAGGGAGGGCAGGGTCATGGGCGATGCGGTGCGGCCAGCGCATCGCGAATTTTTTGTGAGAGCTCGGCTCGGCTGTAGGGCTTGCTCAAAAGCTGCACCCCTGGGTCTAACCTTCCCTGATGGACGATAGCATTTTCGGTATAGCCCGAAGTGTAAAGCACGTTTAACCCCGGTTTAAACCGCCGGGCCAGGTAGACTAGCTCGCGCCCACTCATGCCGCCGGGCATAACCACATCGGTAAACAGCAGGTCAATATCATCTCGCTGACGCAGCAGGATCAGGGCGGTGGGGCCGTTGGTGGCCACCAGCACCCGGTAACCCAGATTCACCAACTGATCGTGGGCGTAGCGGCGCACCAGCTCTTCGTCTTCAACCAGCAAAATGAGCTCTGAGCCACCCACTACGGAGCTATCTACTAGTTGAGGCCGAGGCTCAGTATCGCCACAAAAGCGGGGTAGATACATTCTCAGGGTGGTGCCCTGGCCCAGTTCAGAGTAAATCTTAATGTGGCCCTCTGACTGTTTGACAAAGCCGTAGACCATGCTTAGCCCTAGACCGGTGCCCTTGCCCGTTTCTTTGGTGGTAAAAAAGGGCTCAAACACCCGCTCTAAATTTCCGGGGGCAATGCCTAGGCCCGTGTCTGACACCGCCACCATGATGTACTGCCCCGGCACCACTTCTACATGCTGGTCGGCATAGTTTTGGTTGAGGTGGGTGTTGGCGGTTTCGAGGGTGAGCCGCCCCCCTTGAACCATGGCGTCGCGGGCGTTGAGGCAGAGGTTGAGCAGGGCACTTTCGAGCTGGGCGGGGTCAACCAAGGCGGGCCACAGCCCGGCCCCACGCACTGTTTCAATTTCGATGTGCTCTCCCAGGGTGCGGCGCAGCAGGCCATCCATCGTAGTGATTAGCTGATTGACATCCACCGCTTCTGGCTCTAAGGCCTGGCGTCGGGCAAAGGCTAGCAGCCGCTGGGTGAGGTCGGCCCCGCGCCTAGCGGCGCTGCCAATCATTGCCGCTAAGGGCTGGAGTCGGGGGTCAGGGGCCAGCATTTCGGTGAGCAACTCGGCGTTACCTAAAATGACGGTCAGCAGGTTGTTGAAGTCGTGGGCAATGCCTCCGGTAAGCTGCCCCACCGACTCTAGCCGCTGGGATTGATGCAGCTGATCTTCGAGGGAAATGCGATCGCTCACGTCTTGAAAATACACGGCTAAGCCCTCACTGGAGGGGTAGGCCCGCACGTCAAACCAGCAGTTCAGGGGCGGATAAAATTCTCGAAATTCGACTGATCGCCCCTGGTCAACGGCCTGTCTATACTGCTGTTCAAAAACGCTGCCTACCGTTTCTGAAAACTCATTCCACAGACAATTACCCAGCAGCTCGGCCCGCGGGCGCTGTAAGAGTTCTTCGGCCTGGTGGTTGAGAAACGTGAAGCGCCAATCGTGATCAAGGGTGAAAAAGGCGTCGGTAATGCTCTCTAGGGTGGTGTTGAGGCGATTGGCGGTCTGGCGAGCCTCGTGCTCAAGCTGCTTTTGCTCGTGGATTTCGATCGCAGTGCCGTACCACTTAATGATTTGCCCGGCTTCGTCGCGAATGGGGATCGCCTGCACCAGGTGCCAGCGGTAGTCGCCGTCGTAGCGCCGCAGCCGAAACTCAAAGCTGTAAGGGCTAGCGGTTTGTACCGCAGCGGTCCAGGCCGCCAGGCAGGGGGCGCGATCATCAGGATGCAGCAGCGTTGTCCAGGTTTGGCTGGGGTGGGGCTCGGGTTCATAGATGCCGGTGTAGACCCACAGAGCCTGGCAGGTGTAGTCGATGGTGCCGTCGGGTTCGGCGGTCCAGACGATCAGGGGCATGGCGTTGGCCAGCTGGCGAAACCGCTGCTCGCTGCGCTCTAGGGAGGCTTCGGCCTGCTTTTGGGCGGTGATGTCTTGGAAGGCCCCCTGCACCGCCACAATGTCTCCCCGGTCGTTGCGCACGGCCTGACCAATGGCGCGCACCCACACCCGGCGCTGGCGGGCGGTGATAATTTGCAGCTCTTCGTCAAAGGGCTGGCCAGTTTCGGCACAGACGGTAAAGACAGTGGCAATGCGATCGCGGTACTCGGGCGCATAGAACTCAATGCCCTGGGCCACGGTAGGGGCAAACCCCGGCTCGACCTCGTGGATGCGACATACCTCTTCCGACCAGATACAGATGCCTTCGGGCAGAGGCACCTGCCAGCCCCCCAAGCGACTGACCTCGCTGGCAATTTGCAGCAGGGTCTGCTGCGACCTCAGGGTTTCGTAGGTGTGGCTCAGCTCCCGCTGGGCGTCGTTTGCCTGCTTGATGTATCGCAAAATGACCAGGGTCAGGCCACCGGTTATGGCGATCAACGCCCCCGCCAGCAGCCGATTGGCAATCACATAGGCAATGGCAAAATTGGGGGGAGCCGGCGACGACACAAAGAAGCCTATCGCCGTTAGGCCCAGACTGGCGATGGCAGACATTACCACCCAGCGATCACTGCGAGAAAAGCCCGCCGCCGCTACCAATAGCGGGTATAGGTTGGCGTGGGCAAACCCCAGGGGCGTCATGGTATCGGTAGCAAACACCACTGCCAGCCCGGCGAGGACAAACCCTTTGACCAGGCGAGGGGAGGGAAGGGAAACTGGGCCGGTCATAACGGCAGGGCGAGAAAATATCCCATGGTTAGCCTTGGGTAAAAGTCTGACGAATTTGGGGAACTTCATGGGCCAACTCGGCCCGCTGGCCGCAATGGTATATTGGCCGTCGACCCATTCCGATAGGTCAAGATGTCGACAAGTTTGAACTGACGCGACATGACGACGGGCTGAGGGTGAGTCTAAAAGAGGGGATGCCGGTGCACGGGCGATCACTCCCCTTTCATTGTAGGACGCTAATTGGGGTGTGATGGCGTCATCAGCCTGCCAACGAGAGGCGATCGCACTCATGCAAATACTGAGCGATCGCCTGATCTAGATTTGGCAGCAACACCCCGCGTTCGCTGCTGAGCACACTGTAGGCCGGGCGAGAGGCCGCATAACCGAAGCTCTGGGTAGAGCAGGGTTGAATGGACGCTGCATCTAATCCGGCCAGCTGAGCCGTCTGGCGAGCGAGGTCGGCCCAGGCGATCGCTCCTGGATTGGCCAGGTGCCAGAGACCGCACTCTCCGTCAATCAGCAAGTCAAGGCTGGCATGCACCAGATGGGGAACGTAGGTGGGGGAGATGATCGCATCTTCCGCCGCTAAAAAGGGCTGTCCTGCCTTTAGGGTGCGGAGGGCAATCGTCAGGAAGTTGTGATCATCCCAGGGGCCAAAAAAGGCACTGGTACGAATGACTAAAGAACTGGGATGGTGATGTAACACCCGCCGTTCCGCCTGGGCTTTGCTATGGCCGTAGACATTCAGCGGCGCGACGAGATCGCTTTCCAGGTAGGGCTGTTGGCGATCGCCGTCAAACACCAAATCCGAGGAAAAGGTGATCAGCCCCATATGCCGCTGCGCACAATTCTCGGCCAGAATAGCGGCCCCATCGGCATTGATGCTGCGGCACAGGTGAGACTCCTGCTCCGCATCGTCAACGCGTACATACCCCGCTGCGTTAATCACCGCCCATGGCCGCATTTCATCGAGCACCTGCCCAACCATGACGGGGTTGGTAATATCCATCTCCTGTCGGCTCAGCAGGCGGTAAGGAATGCCCCGCAGCTCACAGATACGGGCAAAGGCTTGACCGAGAGTCCCGGTCGCTCCGGTGATCAGGAGGGTGGATGGGTGCAGGGGTAAGCCTCCCTGCTGCCCTCGGGGTTGGCGAGCTGGCTCAACCCCTGGCCGCTGCCCTAAGTCAGCCGATTCTGACATAGGCGAGCAGGAAACCGGAGGATACAGCAGGCGATCGCTGCGTTTCCACCAGCCCGGGGCTTCCAAAAGGGGATGATGGTAGGGTTCGCCTTGGGAAAGGTGGCGAATCGCGGTGGCGATCGCGGTGGGGCGGGGTGGGGGCGATAGCAAAACGCTGCTGCACGGAGGGCGCACGTCAAAAACCCCCGGTTCGTAAAAGCACTCGTTGCGGGTGACGAGGCTGTTCCAGTCGTAGGCACCGAGGAGTGACCAGGCGGTGACGGCCCGCAGGTCTACCCCATCCTGTCGCAGCTGTTGGACGGCATCCCAAATTTCCTTAAACCAGCGCAATTGTTCCTCGCGGGTGCAGCCCAGGTGCACTTCGGTGACGGCGATGGGCCGCTGGTAGCGTTCCCAGACTTCCTTAAGCAGGGTCTCAGGGGGACAAATGCCTTCTGTACAAACCCGAACGGCTTCCACATCGGCATAGGGGTGTTGGTCGTTGCCGCCGTGGGTGTGGGGCGGGTAGCGATCAAGCCGTTCATCTAAAAAGCGATCGCTGGTCAAATAGCGATTGATGCCAAAAATATCGGGGGGGCAGGGATGGTCGAGAAACCAGGATAAATCGGATTCCTCAGCGCCGTTCTGACGCAAATAGTTCCACAATTCATGGTTCTGGTCTACCCGGCCACAGAGCAGATCGAAGGATAGCCATCGCCGCGCATTTTCAAAGGCAACTTGATAGCTCAACAGCGACGTACCAAAAATCTTGCCCAGATCCTCGGTCTGCACCAGTTTCGCCGTCGAATTGATGCGACGAATGGCCTGCATAGACAGAGCAACACCACGGCACTGATTCAGCAAAGCTCGAATAAAACTTTGATCGTCTTGCGCATGGGGATACCAGTGCCCATACAACCCGCTGAAGCGAGCGGTGGTCAGAGGTTCATTGACTGGGGTGTAATATTCTAGCCAGGGATAGCGGCTGGCAACGGCCTGGGCAAACTGAGCCAGACCGGTGGCAAATTCCGGGTCTAACAAGTTGGTGTGGGGCGGGCCGCTGCCGTGATGCACCAGCCCCACAATGGGACGAATACCGATATCGGCCAGGTAGGTCAACCGCTGGTCGGCCCAGCCCCAATCGGCCTGCTCTGGGCCATAGGGGGCTGTGCGTTCCCAGAGAATGGGGTAGCGAATGGCCTGAATGCCCAGGGCGGCAAAGCAGTCGAGGTCTTCTAGGCGGGTATCGTGACCATTGCGCTGGAGCTGATCAAAGTAGCGATCGCCCACCCGGTTCAGGGTACATTCAACGCCACCCCACAGTTCCAGCCTGGGCAAAACCTGATCTGCACTCATCACACGCTCACTATTGCTCAACGGGATTTACCATTTTGCTCAGATTTGCCTGCCGCTACGGGGGTAGCAGCACGACTAGAGCCATTGCTGGCCGCAGCTTTGAAAGCGCGATCGCCATTAGACCCATGGGCTATAGGCGCGACGGGTGGCTTCGGAGGCAGGCTTTCTTCCCTAGGGTGCCAGCTTGAGTGACCGGCCAGTTGGGCATACAGGGCCAAGGCCTGAGCCACCACCTGATCCATGTTGTAGTACTTATAGGTGGCGAGCCGCCCCACAAAGTGAACCTCCGGTTCGGCATCGGCTAAAGCTTTGTATTGCTTGTAGAGTTCGGCATTTTCGGGGCGCGGTACGGGATAGTAAGGATCGCCCTCGGCCTGGGGATATTCGTAGACAATGCTGGTTTTAGAATGCTCCTGCCCCGTCAAGTATTTGAACTCGGTGACCCGGGTGTAGAGGTGTTCGTTGGGATAGTTGATTACGGCCTGGGGTTGATGCACGTCCTCGTTCAACGTTTCGTGCTTGAATTTGAGGGAGCGATAGGGCAGTTTGCCGTAGCAGTAATCAAAGAAGCCATCCACCGGGCCGGTGTAAATCATTTTTTTGTAAGGAATGATGTTTTGAATTTCCCGGTAATCGGTATTGAGCATGATCTTGATGTTGGGGTGCGTCAACATCTGCTCAAACATGCGAGTGTAGCCGTGGAGCGGCATCGCCTGGTAGGTATCGGTGAAATAGCGATCATCGCGGTTGGTGCGGGTGGGGACGCGGGCCGTAACAGATTTATCCAACTCGGAGGGATCAAAGCCCCACTGCTTACGGGTGTAGTTGCGGAAAAACTTTTCGTATAGCTCTCGCCCCACTTTGCTCACCACCACATCTTCGGAGGTGCGGATATAGTCTTTGGGTTCTGCGACAGACGCCAGAAATTCCTCAACTTCAAAGGCAGTCAGCTTTAGTCCGTACAACTTGTTGATGGTGTCCAGATTGATGGGAATGGGGACTAATTGACCATCCACACTGGCGAGTACTCGGTGTTCGTAGCGTCGCCATGCGGTAAATAGGGACAAATGTTCAAACACATCTCGGGAGTTGGCATGAAAGATGTGGGGGCCATATTTATGCACCAAAACGCCGGCTTCATTGTAATGATCGTAGGCATTACCACCAATGTGGTTACGAGTATCTACAATCAGAATTTTTTTATTCTGTTGACTGGCTAAGCGCTCTGCTAAAACACTGCCGGCAAATCCAGCGCCAACAATTAAATAGTCAAACATGGAATAACTCCTTGCGGTGAAAATTAGATCGCTACCTTGTCAATGTTGGCTGCAATCGCCGTCGGATATTTGGTCTTGGCCGAGGGGGGCTTAGACGAGGTGGTCTGGCGGGCGTTGGTGGCGATCGCTTCCTCAATCAGATCATTCATGGCTTGCCAGGTTAAATCCCAGGAGGTTTGAGCCAGCCGCGCATCAACCCGGTCGAGCCAATCGGCAGGGGTCTGGCTTTGGTCAAGAGCGAGGGCGATCGCTTCCACAAACTCCGGCACCGTATCGGCAATGTGAACCAATTTCTCGTCGCCATAGGGTCGCACCACATCTCGAATCGACGTAGACACCACAGGTTTCCCGGCAGCCAAGTACTCCGGCGTTTTGGTAGGGCTGATGAAACGAGTCGATTCGTTGCGGGCAAAAAGCAGCAGAGCCACATCCCAACCAACTAAATAGTGAGGCAATTCGTGATAGGATTTGCTCCCTAAATAATGAATATTGGGACGCTGGGGTAAGGATGCCGAATCAATTTTGACGATCGGGCCAACCATGACCAAATGCCAGTCAGGCCGAGCCTCGGCAATCCCATCCAACAACTCTAAATCCATCCGTTCATCGATCACCCCATAAAATCCCAAGCGGGGATGGGGGATATCCACCTGATCGGGCGGCTCTGGAAGGAAGTGCCGAGCCTGAGAAAAGTGGGCCGCCTCAATGCTGCTGGGAAAGGCATGGACACTGGAATGCTGGTGCCGCTTAGCTTCGTAGAGGCTGTGTCCACCCGTAAATACGAGATCGGCCAGCTCAAACAAATGAGATTCCCACACTTGCAGTTGAGGATGTGCTCCCTTGAAAGCAGAAAGCTCATCCATACAGTCATATACCACAGCGGATGCGGGCAAATGATGGGTAAAAGGAACCGCCATTGGCGTGTAGTACCAGAGGATCGGCTGTTGAATTTGAGCTTCCTCAAGCAGGGTATTCAACAACTGTTTCAAGGAGAGCGTAAGTTCCTCGTCGCTCAACCTTTCCGACATATGGGGAACAACAATCCACACCCCACAGTCACGACTGCTAACGTCGAGCCGAGACGTCTCTTCAGGAATGATAATTGGCTCCTCCACAATAAAAACGCGGCGAGCCTGAGCACAACGGTTGAGCAGGTGCTGCGGGCGCTGGTAGACAAAATCCCACCGAAGATGAGAGAAGCAAATCAAATCCGGTGCTCCTGGTACCGGGGGTTCTACCTCTATACCTTCAGGCCACCACTGCAAACCAAGAGAGACAGCATTTTGCTCTAAAAAAAGCTGGTCTTCTATCGGTTCTTTATCGGACAACTTTCTATTAAAATAGTTTTCTGAACCATAGTGAGTGGACATCTTTACCTCTCAATTTACAGGGTTGGCAAACCAATTTTTTCAAAATCGTGGTTTATTCTTAAGAGCTAATGCAGGCGAATTTTATAGCTTGCATTGTTATCCATCAAAACAACAATCAATTTTTCGATTTTGAAAAATATTTACTCTCATCCGCCCCATCAATTATCGCCAAGGATCTCCGATGGGGGCTGACACCTTTAGAGTAGAGGGTTTGTTTTGATTAGAAACATCTCCTTCGGTAGAAGTTTAAAAAACCGAAAGTAATGCATTTGAGTGAATCGAGTAGTTGTTTCTAGAGATAACTGCTCAACTCGATTGACGAGGGTTACTATCTTCTTCCAATTCACTAGACTCGGCTACTCAGGGGGCGCTTGCCATCGAACGGTCAGCACCACGGAGTCTGCTTCTGCCCACCAAAAATGGGCAACGCCGGGAAGCCAAAGGGCATAATCCCCTTGGGAGGCCAGCACGATCTTGCCGTCAGGAAACTGTAGGCAAAAGCGACCGCTAATCAAAATAGAGAGGGTTGTCGTTTCAGCGGGTTCTGCCCATTGGGCACGGCGATCACCCGCCCCGTGCCCCGCCCACTTCACTTCCAGCGCGGCGGTTGAGCGGGGACTGTCAGGAGTGATAAACGGGCCGACAAACCATCCTCGCCGTTCTTCCCCATCGCTATAGGCGTTACCCGTGGTCACGTTTGATAGCATCCCCATACCCTGTCGAGTGTTGTTAAATATCTCGGGGGGTCCAGCTGGGGCCATGACAGCGGGGGCCTTCTGGGGTCCAGAGCAGCCGATCAATGTACATTCGTCGTGCCGTCATCGATGGATCCCAGGCATGGTAAACCAGGTACTCAGTGGAGTTGTCAGGATGCAGGGCGATCGAATTATGGCCGGGGCCGAGAACAGAACCGGGCTGCGATCGCAACACCCGTGGCCCCTGGTCATTCCCAGCATCTGAGTACGGCCCCAGAACGTGATCGGCAACGCCGTAGTCAACGCCATAGCTCTCCGTTTCCCACCGTCCACCGCTGTAAAAACAGTAGTAGCGATCGCTATGTTTACGTACACTGGGGCCTTCTAAGGTATGCCAGTCGTAAATGCCGCCGTACATAGGGCGATCGGCCAAAAATCGTTGCCAGTCATGACCTGCTCGCAAAACGACTCGGGGTTCTCCGGCGAGGGTCGTCATGGTTAGGAGGCGATCAACCACTAAGGCTGTGCCCGCCCGAATCCCTGGTTTCGTATCTAAAAAATCTTGAGCATAGAAGAGATACCACTGCCCATCGTCATCTTGAAAAGGACTTGGATCAATGGCAAATGCACAGGAATTGGGATTGATTAACGGCTTGCCTACATCCTGATAAGGCCCGAGAGGACTAGCACTGGTGGCAACGCGCAGCTGGTGGTTTTTATCCCCATGCCCGACTGAATAGTAGAGATAAAAGGTGCCTTGGTGGTGCGCTACTTCCGGTGCCCAAAAGTTATCTCCCAAAGCCGAATCGGGGCGCAGCAGAGCGTTTCCAGCAGGCTGCCAGTGGACTAAATCTTTGGATTGCAGCAGGGGAAAAACTCGCCGTTGGTGAAGCTCATCTACCTCTCCGGCGGCTTCCGCTGGCCCCGTACCAATCGCGTAATAAACCCCTTGATATTGCCACACGAATGGATCGGCAAAATACTCTGGGTAAACCGGATTGGTGTAGGTTTGCGTAGTCATGGTTTGACCGAGTCTCACTAGATCGAAAACAAAGCATTTTGCCTTGCCCCTTCCCTCATCCCCCTGCCCCCTTCTCCCGAGGGGAAAAGGGGGTTCTGAAAGCCCCTCGCCCTCTGGGAGAGGGGTTTGGGGTGAGGGCTAAGTTTAGCGACTAATATTCGAACTTCACGTAGGTTTCGGTAGCGTTATCTGGCAACTGCTCTACGGTATTGCACCGGAGCAACTGCTGCTGCTGCGGTGACAACTTATTGTAATAGGCTTGCTCTAGAGTTAAATCTACCTTATGGGTGTGCAGCCAGTGCATGACATACCCCATCACCACCATGGGCCGGGGTTGGGGGGTGCAGTTGGGGGTGCCACGATGGAGAGCCAGGGGCGATCGCACCATCACGTCTCCCGGCTGCATATAAAATTGCTCCATCGCAATTTCCCCAGCTCCAATTTTGACCAATCCTTCTTCACGAGACATCACGTGGGTGCCCCGCGCCATCTCAAAGGGGCCGTTGTCGGCAGTGACTTCGACCAGGGGAAAGTTGACCGCCAGGGCATAGAGCGGCGTCACAATCTGGTCAGAAAACAGGGGGCGAAAGTCACGGTGGATGTCCTGATATTCAGACCCCTGCATGGGAATATCGGTGGCCAATTGCACCAGCTTGTATTCTTGATAAAAGACGCGATCAAGGATGCCTAAAATGGTCGGGTTAGCGAAAACCCTAGGGTTGGTAAAGGGGGCCACCCAGGGCAGGGTCACGTAACCGCGGGCGGTGCCTCTGGGGGCAACGCCGCCCGGCTGTTGCTGCCGCTGGTGAAATAGGACATCAAAGGCGGCTTTCCATTCATCAATCAGGGTGCGATCAAATAATCCGCGAATGATGCAGATTCCATCTCGATTTAAGTCTTCTGCAAATTGATCTAAATCGGTTGTGCTAAACGTTGTTCCCTGAATGCTTTGAATCATTGCGCAATCCGCTAAATTGGGGATAGGGATAACATCGGGCTGCTAAAGGCAACCAGCAGAGAAAATATAACCCTCGATGTATTCCTATACTCCCCATTGGTGGAGGCGAATACCCATGATCCGGCGGATTCTTCAAAAATCTCAATTTCCCCTGCTATACCCATTCTTTGACAGCCTCTTCGATGAACGGAAGCATGGTTCCCAAGTGGTTTTGGGGTGGTTCGCTGCTCATGGGTTTTGGCCAACAAGGATGCGTCCGTTGTATCCAGTGTGGTTGTACCGTTCGAGGGTAGATTGGGCGATCGCGTCCCCTTTGCCTTCGGCGACTAGGGCAACGCAGGCCCCGCCAAATCCGGCTCCGGTCAGTCGTGCGCCAAAGACCTGGGGGGTGTTTTGAAGGATGTCTACCAGGGCATCAAGGGCGGGGACAGAAACGTCGTAGTTGTCTCGCAGGCTGACATGGGAAGCATTCATCAGCTCCCCGAAGCTTTCGGCGGTGATGCCCTCTAAGGCCTTCAACACCCGGTTGTTTTCGGTGATTACATGACGGGCCCGCTGGCGGAGCGGGGCAGGTAGTGGCTCGGCTTGTTGGGGGTCGCTGATGTCGCGCAAAGCTTTGACGCCTAGGTGTTGGGCGGCAGCTTCGCATTCGGCGCGGCGCTGGTTGTAGCCGCTGGTGGCGAGCGATCGCGCCACGCCACTATCGATCACGACAATCTCTGCGCCTTTGGGGAAAGGCAGAATTTGGCAATCAAGGGTGCGGGTATCGAGGAACAGCATGTGCTCAGTATCGGCCAGGCTGGAGGCCATCTGGTCGAGAATGCCGCAGTTGACTCCGGCATACTGAATTTCGGCCTGCTGGCCGAACTGAGCGATCTGTACATCGTCTATCGGGAGGTGAAGGAGCGATCGTAGGCCTCGCAGGGTGGCCACTTCCAGCGCTGCACTGCTGGATAGCCCAGAACCGATGGGTACCGACGACGTGACGAAGATATTTAAAGGCGGAATGTTGTGACCGGCTGTTCCTAAAACACGAATGCAGCCGTCAACGTAGCGGGCAAAGCCCTGGGGATTGGCCTCAGCGGGGTCGAGGTCAACCTGCTCCTTTAATTCGGCGGAATAAAGATGGTGGCGATGATCGGGGCTGAAGCCGATGGCCACGGCGGTGTGTTGTGGAATAGCGGTGGGTAGCACAAACCCATCGTTGTAGTCGGTATGTTCACCCAACAGATTTACCCGTCCGGGGGCAAGGGCTTCAATGTCGGGGGCGCTGTTGAAAATTTGCCTGTAGTCCATAATTAAGGCTCTAGGGGGTTAACGCTCCAGAGGAATCGGTCGGAGTCGTCCGGCAATCTCCTGGTGGGGAAACTGAGAGTCAAAACTCAGGTTCTCCAAACCGTTATCGGGGTGCAAAACAAAGGTGTCCTCAACCTTTGCCCCCGGAATGCTGGGATTCCAGGCCAGGATCATGGGGGCAGCGAGGCGATCGCCCGTCTCGGCCGTAGCGATTACCTCCCTCGCCCCATAGCCAGCGGTCCCCCCCTGATGGTGTTCTCGAATCGCGTTGGGATACCTGTGTTGTTCGTAGGCCGTAGCTAAAGCATGATAGATGGCATTCAAGGGCGTATCTACCTGGGAGTGATTTAGGGCGACGGATTCAATCTCAGCAATGGTGCGATGGAGTTGGCGATCTGATTCCGACAATTTTTCAAAGAAAACAAAGCGGGTCAGACTAACAATCAGCCCATGACTCCGCGCACAAAACACCAGCATCGCCTGGCGTCCCAAGGTTTCGCCGCTGGGTAGGGGATGGCGGTAGAGAGGGAGACGGCGATCGCCTGCGGCCAGGGTCAGCGCCGGATGTAGCCCCCTAGCCCACATGGCTTCTGCCCCGGCTCCGGCCAGTTGATCCTCCGTCCAGGTCGGTTGGGCTCGGGTCAAAACTTCGGTTATCGCCTCGCTGGCCAGCCGTCCTACCTGGCGATAGCGATCCAGTTCGCTGGGCAACATGACCCTGCGACGGTGGATGAGGGAGGCGGGCAAGGGGCTTTCAGCGGATCCACCCGCTGGCCGATCACTCAACACCTGGCCGCCCCCCGTCGCCTCTCGCACCAAGGCTGCCCGCTCAGCACCTTGTGCCCAGGGGTTGACCTGAAGCTGGTAGGGAGAACCCTCGGGCAGTTCCTCATCCTTTAACCGCTGAGCTTCGATTTCATCGGTCAGCACCCAGGCATCGGTAGGGGTTACCAGCACCTCAGCCACCCCTGTTTCAGCGGCCAGCAGCACCGTATTAGAACCCCCAGCCGTTGCCCAGGCAAACCAATCGGTTCCCCGCAGGCGAATTCCGGCGGCGTCTGTTTCCTGGAGCGTGTGCCGCAGAACGGCTAATTTTTCAGAAATTTCTTCTAATCGATTCATGGCATAAATTGCCTTACTCAGGGGTCAATGATGACGACTTACTTAAACCTGTGCAATGGGTTCAAGCTCAACCTCAACAGCCTGTAATTCCTTCGCTTTTTCTTCGGGCAACGCATCATTGGCAAACATCCCCGCCGCCAGTTCTGTCCCGGCTAAATACTTGAGCCGGTCTGAGGTGCGGTAGGGGGGATAAAACTGGGCGTGGAGGTGCCATTCTGGATGCGCCTCCCCATTTACAGGAGCCTGAAACCAGGCCATCAAGTAGGGAAACGGACGCTGCCATAGACCGTCATATTTCAATGTCACGGTCTTTAGCGCTCTGGCTAAGCTCGCCCGCTGATCGGCAGTGAGATCCAGAAAGGTGGCAACGGGTTGAATCGGTGCAATCCATACCTCATAGGCATACCGCGCACACACAGGAACGAAGGCGATCGCCCAGTCATCCCGATACAAAATCCGCTGATTATCCTCAATCTCCGCCTGAATCAAATCTTGCAATAACCCCCGCTGATGCTGCTGATAATATTCCCGCTGACAGGCCCCCATCCGGGCCGGAACCGGAGGCACAAAGGGATAGGCATAAATCTGTCCGTGGGGATGGTGTAGCGTCACCCCCACCTCAACCCCTTTGTTCTCAAAGGGCAGGACGTATTGAATTTGGGAGTGCTGGCTAATAACCTGGGTGCGATCGCCCCACACCTGAAACAACAACTCAATGTGATCCAGCGGTAACGAACTCAACACCGCCGCCGGATCTTGGGTGAACACCACCACCTCGCAGACCCCGTTGGCAGGCACCGTATCCACAATTTCGCGCGGGGCATCCGCCGCTGACGGAGTTAGCGACGGAAACCGATTTTCAAACACTGCAATGTCGTAGGTTCCCTGGGGTAACTCCGTGGGAAATTGCGGGTCTTTAGTGGGAGCTAAGGGATTATATTCTGGAGGCGGCATAAATGTCCGCCCCTGGCGATGGCTGGCATAGGCCACCCACTCCCCCCGCAGCGGATGCCAGCGGAGGTGGGGATTGGCCTGGACGGGGTCACTGCTCGGACTAGGCGCAGTTATTCCCGCCGCAATGGGTAATCGGCTGTACAGGGTTAGACTGCGCCCATCTGGCTTCAAGAGCGTCTGAGAGTGCATATTCTATGTGGGCCTGCGCTACGTTTGCAGGCTCTTGCAGCATAGACGGGACATCCTCCCCTGTCCCCCTACCTAAAGTGGCAGATGCGATCGCCCAAATGGGGAACTTTGGCGTGCGATCAATAGTCAACAGCCCGTTTGCCTCCTGGAAGGTATCCGTCAGCTGGGTATAGCAAAAACCGCTAAACATTTCCGCCTGGTTCACCGTTTGCAGCAGCGCCGCATATTGCCGCTGAAGCTCCAGTGCATTATCTGAGCGCGCATATCCCCAGGTGTTGCTTTGTTCTTCTGGTTTAGTACAGGCAATGCCGCCAAACTCCGTCAGCATGATGGGTTGACCTTGATGGGGGTAGCCGTCCAGGGTTAGCACCCGGCCACCAGGACGCTGACGATCAAACAGGTCACTCAGCTTCACCTCAGGCCCATAGCGCTTCGCCAAACTGTGGGGGTTGGTGTCGTAATCATGAATGGCTAGAATGTCCGTCGCCGTACTTTCCCAGCCATCATTTCCAATCACAGGTCTAGTGGGATCGAGGGTTTTGGTCAGGTGATACAACGCCTGAACATAATGACGATGGGCCGGGGTGGCGCTTAGGTCAGGGACTCCCCATGACTCATTAAAGGGTACCCAAACAACCACACAGGGATGACTGGCATCCCGCTCGATCACCTCCGTCCACTCTTTCGTGAGTCGTTCTACTGCCTTAGGGCTAAAGCGATAAGCACTGGGCATTTCTTCCCACACCATCAGCCCCAGGACGTCGGCCCAGTAAAGAAAGCGAGGATCTTCAATTTTCTGGTGCTTACGCACACCGTTGAAGCCCATTTGCTTGACCAGTTCCACATCCCGGCGCAGAGCTTCATCGGAAGGAGCCGTCATCAACGTGTCTTCCCAATAGCCCTGATCTAGCACCAGGCGCAGGTAGTAAGGATGACCATTCAGCATGAAGCGATCGCGCTGAATACTCACCGTCCGCATCGCTGTGTAGGAGGTCACCTCATCCACTACCTGCCCCTCGCACCAGAGTTGAATCTGGGCATCGATCAGGGTAGGCTTTTCGGGACTCCATAGCAATGTATTGCGATAGTCATCAATACCGGGATCCGACAGGGCAATGCGGCGGTGAATTTCGCCATTCAGCACCTCATACATGTCGTTGACTAGGAGCTGATGGCCCACCGTCAACCGCACCTTCAGGTGCATTTCCTTTTGCAAGTTGCCGGCGACAAAACCTTCAAAGCCGATTTCCCAGCGCTCAAAATGGGGTGTCCATTTGATGCGATCAATATAGGTTCCGGGAACTTTTTCCAGCCATACCGTTTGCCAGATGCCACTGGTGCGGGGATACCAGATGCTATGAGGCTCCTGCTGCCAGTCCTGCTTACCCCGGGGCTTTGCCAGCTCATCAGGGTCGTCTTCTGCCCACACCGTTACCGTCTGTTTGCCATCGGGATGCAGTACGGAGGTAATGTCCACGAAAAAGGGGGTGTGCCCGCCCTCATGGTCACTCATGAACTGCCCGTTTACCCACACCCGCGCCCGGTAATCGACGGCTCCAAAGTGCAGAAGGACGCGTTGACCTTTGGCCGGTCTTTGTCCATCCGCCGCCGCCGACACCTCAAACTCTCGCTCATACCAGCAATTTGGATGGAACCCCGTGTCATGAATCCCACTGCGGATAGATTCGGGAGCGAACGGAACTTGGATCCTCCGTTCCCACGTTGTAATATCGCTAGGTCTTGCATAGTGCCCTTCATCATCGTAGGTAAACTTCCAGGTACCATCCAGAGAAGTCCACTGAGAACGCTGGAGCTGAGGGCGGGGGTAGGCTGAGTCTGCCTGCGATTGAAGGAGAGGCGTTAGGTCGCACGGATACTCTTCTTCAAGACACTTACCAAAAGACTTCATGGGAACATCTAACCAAACTGCTTTAGCTAAGGATGCCCTCTTATCACTCCTTAAATAACTTAACTCTCGCAGTTATTTAACTCTAAATAGGCAGTCACAAATTTTCTTTGGATCTAGGCGTAGATCTAGGCCCGGATCCGGGGTAGCCTATCAGGCGGGTTCTGAGGGTTGAGCTTGGTAGCTAGGCATTTAGACAGAAACCGCACTCGGCTAATCAGATGCACCTGACGACGGCGGAACCGCCTCATCACCGGTTCACAAACAAAGTAGGCATCCAAGTCGATGGTGCGACAGAAGCCGCCGTAGGTTGATTGGGATGCTTAAGCTTGTCACAATGGGATCACAATTGCAGTACAACCTTTAACGCGGCAGCTTCCTTCTCAAATGAATCTAACCATTGGTCTTGGCCTGCTTCTTGCGCTCCTGGCGGGGGGCGCAGCACTCTATCTGCTCACGCCTCGCCGCTACCAGTCGTCAAACACGGTGGCCAATTCCTATGACCAGTGGACCGATGACGGCATTCTAGAGTTTTACTGGGGCGAGCACATTCACCTGGGTCACTACGGCTCACCGCCTCGCCGTAAAGACTTTCTCACCGCTAAGGCCGACTTTGTACACGAGATGGTGCGCTGGGGTAGTTTAGACCGCCTGCCAGAGGGCACTACGGTGCTGGATGTGGGCTGCGGCATCGGCGGCAGCAGCCGTATTTTGGCCCGCGACTACGGTTTTGAGGTCACAGGGGTCACCATTAGCCCCAATCAGGTAAAACGCGCCCAGCAGCTCACCCCCGAGGGGGTGACCGCCCGATTCCAGGTGGATGACGCCATGGCGCTGTCGTTTCCTGACGCTAGCTTTGACGTGGTCTGGTCAGTAGAAGCTGGCCCACACATGCCCGACAAGGCCGTGTTTGCCCGCGAGCTGCTGCGGGTGCTTAAGCCCGGTGGGGTGCTGGTCGTCGCCGACTGGAACCAACGGGACGATCGCAAAGTGCCCCTCAACGCCTGGGAGCAGCCGGTGATGCGCCAGCTGCTCGATCAGTGGTCGCACCCGGCTTTTGCCAGCATCGAAGGCTTTGCTGAGCAGCTCGAAGCTACTGGGCTAGTCGATGGCCAAGTGGCAACCGCCGACTGGTCAAAGGAAACTCTGCCTTCCTGGTTGGATTCGATCTGGCAAGGGGTAATTCGGCCCCAGGGTATGGTGCGCTTTGGGCCAGCAGGCATCGTCAAGTCGGTGCGGGAGGTGCCCACTCTGCTGCTGATGCGGCTGGCCTTTGGGGCGGGGCTGTGCCGCTTTGGCATGTTTCGCGCTGTGCGGGCTGATGCGATCGCCCAGCCTCAGGCAATGGTCACCGCCTCTGACAAGTACACGTCCTGAATCAGGTGAAACAGCTCCACCCCTTCTTTGAAATCGCGCTGGAAGGTTTTGCGGCCCGAGATTAGCCCCATGCCCCCGGCCCGCTTGTTGATCACAGCGGTGCGGATGGCCTCAGCAAAGTCGTTGTCGCCGGAGCCGCCGCCGGAGTTGATCAGCCCCATGCGCCCGGCGTAGCAGTTGAGCACCTGGTAGCGGGTGAGGTCGATGGGGTTATCGGTGGTGAGGTCGCTGTAGACCAGCTGGTGGGTTTTGCCGTAGGAGGTGCCTAGGGCTTTAGCCACGGCCCCATAGCCGTTGTTGCAGTCGGGTAGTTTTTGCTTGATGATGTCAGCCTCAATGGTGACGCCCAGGTGGTTGGCCTGGCCGGTGAGGTCGGCGGCGGCGTGGTAGTCTTTGTCTTGCTTAAAGTCGCTGTTGCGCAGGTAGCACCAGAGAATGGTGGCCATGCCCAGCTCGTGGGCCCGCTGAAAGGCGGCGCTGACCTCTTGAATTTGCCGGGTCGACTCTTCAGAGCCAAAGTAGATGGTGGCCCCTACGGCTGTAGCCCCCAGGTTCCAGGCCTGCTCGACATCGGCAAACATAATCTGGTCAAAGCGGTTGGGGCTGGTGAGCAGCTCGTTGTGGTTGAGCTTGACGATGAAGGGAATTTTGTGGGCGTAGCGGCGCGACACGCTGCCCAGTACGCCCAGGGTAGTGGCGACGGCGTTGCAGCCCCCGGAGATCGCCAGTTCCACAATATTCTGCGGGTCAAAGTAGATCGGGTTGGGCGCAAAGGAGGCCCCGGCGGAGTGCTCGATGCCCTGATCGACCGGCAAAATTGAGAGGTAGCCGGTGTGGGCTAGGCGGCCATGACCGTAGAGCTGTTGCAGGCTGCGCAGCACCTGGGGGTTGCGATCGCTCTGGGCAAAGATTCTCTCTACCCAGTCTGGCCCCGGCAGGTGCAGCAGCGATTTTGGCACCTTGGCCTCGTGGTTTAGCAGCGATTCAGCCTCAGAGCCGAGCCAGTCGGCGATTGTTTTGGCAGATGATAGGGCGGTTACCATAGCTTTGAGTTAAATCACAGCGCAAACGTCTAAACCTTAGCCCAGAGATCGGCAACCATGGAACTATCCCTAAGGGGAGGTTTTAGGGAACCCACGGGAATCTAGATCAGGGTGCCATAATCGGAGGAACGTACCCGCTGGCTCTTGCCCCACCGCCTATGCCTGCCATTGACTACCTCCGCATCAGCCTCGTTGATCGCTGCAATTTTCAGTGCCAGTACTGCATGCCAGAGGGGGCCGATTTGCAGTATCTGCCCCAGGGGGAGTGGCTGACCCGCACCGAGCTAGGGCAGCTTTTACAGGAGGTGTTTATGCCCCTGGGGTTCTCAAACTTTCGGCTCACCGGGGGCGAACCGCTGGTGAGGCCGGGGGTGGTGGATATTGTGCGCGATATTGCCAACCTGCCCGGCACCCAGGATTTAGCCCTGACCACTAACGCCTTTTTGCTCGGCACCATGGCTCAGGATCTCTGGGATGCAGGGCTGCGGCGGATTAATATCAGCCTCGATTCTCTAGACCCGGTGATTTTTGATCAGATCGTGGGCGGGCGGGGCAAGTCTCGCTGGCCCCAGGTGTGGGCGGGCATTCAGGCGGCGCACCGGGTGGGGTTTTCGCCCTTAAAACTCAACGTGGTGGTGATACCGGGGGTCAACGACCACGAGGTGCTGGATCTGGCGGCGCTGACGCTAGATCGCGAGTGGCATGTGCGGTTTATTGAGTTTATGCCCATCGGCAACGACAGCCTGTTTGAGGCCAAGGGCTGGGTAGATTCGGAGACATTGCGCGATCGCATTCGTCAGCGCTGGGGCCTGGCCGAGGGCCAGATTCTAGGTAACGGCCCGGCAGATGTGTTCCAGATTCCAGGGGCCAAGGGCACTGTGGGGTTTATTAGCCAGATGTCGGAATGTTTTTGCGATCGCTGTAACCGCATGCGCCTGTCGGCCGACGGCTGGCTGCGCCCCTGCCTGCTCAATGAAACCGGGCAGATCGACCTCAAAACCCCGCTGCGTCGGGGCATCCCCACCGTAGAACTCAAACATCAGGTGGCTGCACTACTGGCCGACAAGCCCGAGATCAACTACAAGATGCGCCAATCGGGCACTACCGGGGCCTACCGGCGCACCATGTCACAAATTGGCGGCTAGGAGCGGCTAGCCTTGGCCCCTTCTTTCCATAAAACGAATAGTTTGGCTAGATTCGCTGGCCTAAGACCAAACTATTCAGGTATAAATTTAGGCAGATGGTGCTCTACGCTGATAATTGGTCGGCGTCACCCAGCGGATTGCCCAGCCAAAGATGACAAGGGAGTGGGATTTACGGTGTGCGGGGTAGGGTTTACAGTTTACGGCCTACCTTTGACCACATACCTCAAACCCTAGTCCTCCGGCTTCTGTAACCATCAGCCTAGTCAAGTTAGGTCATCTATCCCTGAAATCGGCTTTTGTTTCGCTTCATCCGTCTGGCTTAGCTGCTTCTCACGCCCTATGGATAACTCATTTTTTTCTGCCCAGCCCCCTGCGCCCCCCAGTCCTGAAGCTGGGGAGGGGCGTTCTTCTAAACGACCGGTTTCTTTCACCATTGGTGCTAGCCCGCCCGCTGGCAGCCCCCCCGTCCTGGGGTCAGAACTCGAAGTCGCCCCGCAGCCCGTCGGGTCTCCGTTTCACCTGTCGACTTTTCCGGTGCAGGCTTCGGCCTCAAGTTCACCCCTGCTGCCCCGCCGCAAGCGCCCTACCTTTAGCCGCCACCGCCACGACGCCAACCCGGCTCTAGCGGTCAAGGTGCTGCAAGACATTCAAATGGCGGTAGAGGCCTGGCACCACGACCTGAAGCAAACGGTGCAGCGCATCCAGGCGCTCTACATGGAAGGCCCCATTGTCGACGGCTGGCTCGAAACCGTAGGCGATGCCACCTCATCAAACCAGGCTTCGGAGCTAGATGCGGCTCTGCTGCGCCATGGCGACCCCCAAGCCCTATCGGGCTATGTGGAACGCCTGTGCCAAGCCGCAGACTCTATCCCACCCACCGCCGCCCTGGGCAGCGACCTGGCCCGCTCCGGCTACCGTCTGTGCAGCCTCGATGCCGACGGGCGGGTGCAATACTTTCCCTGCCCGCCGGATCAGTTGTCTACCATCAGCCTGGCGATCGCCCGTCACCAAAAGCTGCGGCAGCTGCTCGACCACAAGCGGTTTTTAGAAGCCAAGCTCAAGCGCACCGTAGATGTAATGACTAGCAGCCGTGACACCCTGGGGATTGCGCCCACCTGTAGCTCGGAGCCGGAGGCGGTGGGGGAGTAGGAGAGTAGATGGGTGAGTTGGCCGAGTCTGCTCATCGCTATAAGCGATCGCTTACCAGCCCCAGGTGCCGGGGTCGCCTTTGAAGGGGCCAACAATATCTGAGGTAATCCAGCCGCCGTAGAAATCGCCGGGCTGAGACTGTACCCGTTCGTCGTCGACGTAGCAGGCTTCCATGCGGCTGGGGTAGACGGCGATGTGGTCGGCGATCGCCTGAAACGCCTCCGTGGGCTGGGGGTAGGCCCAGGCGGCCTGCTCGGCAATTTGTTCGCCCACCGCAATGGTGAAATACACCGCCGCGCCCTTCCACTCGCACACCGTTGAGCGGGGCACTGGCTGAAAGTACTGCATCTGCACATCCTCTGGGGGAATGTAGTAGGTGGGCGGGTGGCTGGTCTCTAGCACCCGTTTGGCGCGCTGCGAATCGGCAATCACCACGCCGTTAAACACAATGCGAATGCGCCGAGTCGAGTCTTCGAGCCGGGGCGGGCGGGGGTATTCCCACACCGATTCTTGACCAGGACCAGGGGTAGTGTGGTTGGCAGGAGTAAACATAGAGTTTATTGTCCGTTGTTAGCTAACTCCCACTTTATATATTGTCGATCGCGCCGTCAGCCGCCTAGAAACCCTGGTGGGGTGATCCGTAGCCGGGCAAACGCCGTTTGCCCCTACCCATCCACTCACCTACTCACCTACCCATCCACGAATCTCCTGCTGGGCCTGGTCGTAGGCGCTAGTCCCCGGAGGCACCAGCCCAGCCGCAGAGATCGCGCCGGGGATCTGCCCAGCGGCGGCGCGGGCACGGGCGATCGCCAAAATATCTCGACTCCACTGGTCAATGCGCTCCTGGGCCACGGGCGACTCAGGAAAATCGGGAGGGATTTGCTGGGCCAGGGCGATCGCCGCCTGAAACGACGCCGCCTGGTCGGGCTGTAGCAGGCTCTGAGCCTCTTGCAGCAGCCGTCGGTTGGTCTGGCGCTGCTCCCACTGTTGAATCTGGCTCTGGGCCTGACCCCAGGTTTCGCCCTGATCCTCGGGCACCAGCCGAGCGGCGCTGATGGCTCCGGCTAAATCGCCGGAGGCCGCTCGCCCCAGAGCCAGGTCTAAAATCACCTGGCTCCAGCGGGCGATATCGACTTGAGCCTGGTCGTAGGCAGCGTCGCCCACGGGTACCTGGCGAGCCTGCTCAATGGCATCGTTAAACAGTGAGGCCGAGACCGGCTCGATCAGGCGGCGGGCCTGGTTGAGGGCGGCATCGCCCGACAGGCCGGCATTGGCGTAGCCTGTTTCAGCCTGCTCGACCAGCGTCTGGTAGTCTACCGGCCGCTCGACCTCGGGGATTTGGATCAGCCAGCTCAGGGCAGCACCAAACTGGCGCTGCTCTAGGGCATTTCTAGCCCGTGCTAGGGCCTCGGCCCCGCTGGCCGCTGGCCCTGGAAACAGCGCATCGGCCGGCGGGGGAAGCGCTGGCTCAGGCGCGGGGACAGCTGGGGGTTCCTCTACCAGGGTTTCAGCCGGGGGGGACGCAGGCTCTGGAGCAGGATTCTGGCCTAAAAAGCTATCTTGGTTGCGCCACAGCACCCCTAGCAGCAGCAAGCTCGCCGCCACCAGCCCTCCCACCAGGCCCCACCGTTGCCAGAGGGTAGAACCCTCGGGCGCAAGCTTAGCCTCGGTCGTGGGGTCGGTGACTGTGGGTAGGGTGCCTGGGGGCAGGTCGAGTTCTGGGGTGACTGCCGGAACCCAGGGCCGGGTCGCTTCTCCAGCGGCTGGGTCAGCAGGCTGAAGGCCCCGCTCTATGTCCCAATCGGGTGCTTCACCCGGCAGAGGCATCACTAGCTCAGGCTCAGGCTGATCGGGGAGAAAAGCCTCCTCCCCCTCGGGGGGCACCCCAATGGGCATTTGCCCTACCAGGCTAGGAGGCACCAGTATGGCGTGCTGCTGGCCGGGGGGCACCACCGCCACGGGGTTTTGCACGGGTCGCCAGTGGTGCTGACATAGCTCGGGCAGGCGATCACTCAAATACTCGATCAGCTGCGCCAGGGTCACACAGCCGTGGAACCGCATGCCCTCAATCAGGGCTTCGGTGAACAGGCCGTGGCGCACCGCCAGGGTTTCTTGCGAAAACTGGTCGGGCTGGCACGAGAGCACCAGGGCAATGGCTAACTCCTGGGCCAGGGCGATCGCCTGGGCACCCAGCCCCTGACTACCCGAGGCCGGGTTGAGGGCGCTCTGGGGCCGGTTGATGTCGAGCATAACAATCGACTGGCGCTGGTGGCCCTGGGCCAGTTTTTTCAAAACGGTTTCGACCAGAATGCCGGTCTGCTCAATACGGTTGGGGTCGGCATCAATGGGCAGCAGGTAGTCTTGCCCCTGCCACTGCACCCCGTAGCCACTAAAGAAAAACCACACTGTATCGTCGGGGCCAGCGCGATCGCAGCTCTGGGCCAGGCGCTCTAGCAGCACCTCCTGGGTGGGGGCCGCCGCACCCTGGTAGACCATGGGAGACACATCGGTCAGCAGCGAGCAGTACTGGGGAGGCAAGCCCACCTCATTGACCAAAAAATCGCGCAGTTCGAGGGCGTCGAACTGGGCATACATCAGGGGCTGAAGCGATTGATATTGATTGATGCCAACGATCACGGGCCAGTGGCTTGCCATGCCTTGCAAATGCCTCCCGAGGCGCGAGAATGTAGGGGTTGAAAATTCACCTGCAATAGTAGCGCCTGTGGGGCTAAACGGAAGCCCAGTCGATAGAATGAGCAATAGGACAAAGCCTGGGAGAGTTCTTGATTGACGATTGCTGGCTCTGTCGCTATCGTTAAGGCACTTTTTGGGCATCCTGCGGGGATGTGTGGAGCAAGCAGGCCATGGAATCGCTACCTAATCTATTCAATTCTTTGAAAGGGGCTAGTTCGAGGGGGGGCGATCGCCAACTTCGAAGAATCGCCCTGGGGCTGCGACTATCGCTGGCCGCGCTGGTGGGCTTTGGGGGCGTGGCCCTGCCGGCCCTAGTTGCTCCGCCGGTCGCCCAGGCCTACACCTCGCGGGTCAACCTTTACCTGGTGCGCGAGCAGGGCGAAAGCTTTACCACCCTGGTGCAGCGCTCTGAAATTATTGCCCGCGCCGCCGTTCAACGCAGCTTTGATGCCGACGTGCTGATGACCGATGTGATCGTCACCGTGATTGGCGACAACCAGGGCATCTCGGTGCCTATTCTGACGGTGCCTGTGAGTCGAGGCGAGTGGCGGCTCATCCCCGACGTCACCCAGTGGGCGCAGTATTTTGAGGCCTCTCGCTATCTGGTGATGGATGATGTCCCAGGGGCTGGGAACTAGAGCGCCGATTCAGTTTCGTTACCCCTCGTTCCAGTGCTTGGAACGCCTGTTGGAGGCTCTGCCTCCTCAAATGAGCGGCAGAGCCGCAAGACCAGGATGCCCAGGCGGAGCTGGGGCACCAGGGTGACTGCTGCTATTTAGATACTGTACCGGGACTTTAGTCATTTACGGTATAGATCTAGCCTCTGTGCTGCGGGTTTCAGGTGTCGGGAATGGCTGACCGATTAAAGTCGGCTGTACTAGCTCAGCCTTCAGCTCAAAAACAAAATTGCGTAGAATCTGGTTCTTGCTATATGCTTGAAAGGTTGTGAACTATTAACGGTTGCTGTCATGGCGGTTCCCAAGAAGAAAACCTCCAAACAAAAGCGTGACCAGCGTCGCGCCACTTGGAAGCGCACTGGCGCACTCCAGGCTCAGAAAGCTCTGTCCCTAGGTAAGTCTGTACTTACCGGGCGGTCTACCAGCTTTGTGTACCCCACCGATGAAGACGACGAAGACGAAGATTAAGGTCACTTTTTGCCATTAATCCTAAGTCGTTCACCTTCGACTTTGCTCAGGTTACACGGCTTGAGGCTTTGATTTTTAACCCCTGTTTCCAGAGCAGATGCAATGGAGATAGGGGTTAATCGATCTGAATATAGTCATCCGGAATGATTTGTGAAAGCAGGGCAGTATAATTACTTAGGATCCAGGATTCTTATGCCGAGGTGTGATGACCATGCCTATTTCCCAGACTAAGCCCGCCAAAACTATTGCTATTGAAGAACTCAAGGCC
>JBBSKN010000060.1:0-25712 GCA_038256265.1 Phormidesmidales cyanobacterium | reverse complement strand
CTATCCCACGGTCAGAAAACAGGCGAGTCGACCTAAAAAACTGTCAAAAACCGTCGCTTAGCTCCCAAATCATCCTTAAGGCGTCACTATTTTCCTTCCCTGACGACAGGGGAGAAATTTGCCTTAGTCTAAACTCCAATTGGAACGAGGGTCAGCGAATACTGTCTCGATGCCTAGGGGCAGGCAACCTGTGCTCCGCTGGTCTCTAGGGCCAGCACATGGGCCTGGGCTTTTTGGCCCAACTGCTCCCAGGCTTTGACCATCGCTGTGGCCACCGCCGCACTGTGAACCGCCGGGGTTAGGGCCAGCAGCGTCGGCCCGGCGCCACTAATCACCAGACCGTAGGCACCCGCCTCTAGGGCGGCGGCGGCAACGGCATCGTAACCAGGGATCAGCGTTTGGCGGTAGGGCTGGTGAATGCGATCGCCCATCGCCTCCCGCAGCCAGTCGCCCCGCCCCGTCTCTAGCCCGCGCAGCAGCAGCCCCAGGTGAGCCGTGTTAAAGATGGCGTCGGCCCGACTGTAGGTGGTGGGCAGCACCCGGCGGGCCTCAGCGGTAGACAGCTCAAAGTCGGGGATCGCCACCACCGGGATCACCTCGCTGTGCCAGGGAATCGGACAGAGTATGGAGGTGCCGTTGGCTTGGGCTACGGCGAGCTGACAACCTCCCACTAGGGCCGGCACCACATTGTCGGGGTGGCCCTCAAGGGCGATCGCCATCTCCACCAGGGCCGATTGATTCAGAGGGCGATCGCACAGCCCGTTGGCCCCCAGCAGCCCGCCGACAATGGCGGTCGATGAACTGCCTAGCCCCCGTGCCAAAGGCACAGCCAGGTCAATGGCCATCTCGACGGCGGGCACCGCCAGCCCCTGCTGCTGATAAAAGTAGGCAAAGGCTTTGTAGCCTAAGTTCGAGGCATCCGTAGCGACCCGCTCGGCCTCTGGGCCTGTGACGGTGATGGTGAACGTTCCTGCCGCGCGATCAATCGCCGTGAAGTGCAAGCGATTGTAAAGCGTTAGGGCGGCCCCCAAACAGTCGAAACCGGGGCCGATGTTGGCGGTGGTAGCGGGCACAGTTACAGAAACAGATGTAGACACCGCAAAAGCCTCCGGCAGTTTAGGAACATTTAAGCAAAAGCCAGTATCCCTTGTTATGGGGCATCATTCCAGCCTGTGGAGCTTATCATTCCAGCCTGTGGAACCCCAGCCCCTGGGCGTTTCCACTAGGATTGAAGATAGGGCGCTAAGTGCTTTTGGGACTATTTGTCTAGATCTTTATCTAAGTGCCGTTAGGAGTTCGCATTATGGCAGTCATGACAATAGGGCGATGGGGATTGAGTGCCGCCCTAGGCTTAAGCCTGGTTGGTCTGGCCATGGGAGAGGCCGCCTGGGCTAATCCTGACTCCCCCTATCCTGACTTGCTGATCACCCCAGGCGACCTCTCGGCCCAGGCAGAGGGCCAAACCTTGGTACTACCCTTTACCGACGTGCCCACCGATCACTGGGCCTATCAAGCTCTGCTTAATCTGGCCGGGGTCTACGGCTGCGTCAGCGGCTACCCCGACGGCACCTTTCAGGGCGAAAACGCCGTTAGCCGCTACGAGTTTGCGGCGGGCATGGATTCCTGCCTGAGTGCGCTGGTGGGGATTGCCACGCAACAGGCTGAAGCGCGCGATCGCGAGGTGCAGTCCCTAATCCAGTCCATGGAGCAGTCCCTTAGCGAGCTGCGGCAGCTAGAGTCTGACCTGCCTGAGGCCCCCTAGAACGCAGGAGACCTCCGATTTCTGGCTGGCAGGCACAGTATTGTCTGGCTACCCGCAACAGAAATCGGAGGTCTAAGCTAAGGGGACTGGCTGTCTAGAAGTCTTCGCGGGTGGCGATCGCCCCCGCCACCCGCTCCACCACTTCGGCCACGGGTAGCGCCCCCAGCTCGCCCTGGGCACGGGTGCGAATGCTGAGGGCGTTGGCCTCCAGCTCCTTTGCCCCAACCACCGCCATAATCGGCACCTTGGCCTTTTCGGCGTTGCGCACCATCTTACCGAGGCGATCGCCGCTGGCATCGACCTCAGCCCGCACGCCCCTAGCGAGCAGCTGATCGGCCACCGACTGAGCAAAGCCTAGCTGCTCTTCAGTCACAGGCAGCAGCCGCATCTGCACCGGAGCCAGCCACAGCGGGAAATCCCCGGCATACTCCTCAATCAAAATGCCGATCAGTCGCTCTAGGGAGCCAAAGGGGGCGCGGTGAATCATCACCGGGCGCTGGCGCGAACCGTCTTCGGCCACATACTCTAGGTCAAAGCGCTCGGGCAGGTTATAGTCGACCTGCACCGTGCCCAGTTGCCACTCCCGCTCTAGGGCATCGCGAAAGATAAAGTCGAGTTTGGGGCCGTAGAAAGCCGCCTCTCCCGGTGCTTCAAAATACTCCATGCCCAAGGTCTGCACCGCCCGGCGAATGGCATTTTGAGAAGTCTCCCACACCTCGTCGCCGCCAATATATTTATCTGACTCTGGGTCGCGAAAGCTCAGCCGCGCCTTGAAGTTTTTCAGCTTCAGGCTGCGGAACACCGTCAGAATCAGATCCACCACCTTGAGAAACTCGTCATCAAGCTGCTCTGGGCGCACAAACAGGTGCGAGTCATCCACCGTAAAGCCGCGCACACGGGTCAGCCCGCCCAGCTCCCCCGACTGCTCGTAGCGGTAGACCGTGCCAAACTCCGCCAGCCGTAAGGGCAGCTCCCGGTACGAACGCAGCTCACTCTTATAGATTTGAATGTGGAAGGGACAGTTCATCGGCTTCATCACAAAGCCTTCCTCCGCTAGACGGGCCGCGTCATCGTCTGCCATCAGCGGAAACATATCTTCCCGATAGTTTTGCCAGTGGCCCGAGATCTTAAACAGGTCTACCCGGGCAATATGGGGCGTCACCACCGGCAGGTAGCCCCGCTTAGTCTGCTCTTCCTTAAGAAATGTCTCTAGGGTAGACCGCAGCACCGTGCCCTTAGGCGTCCACAGAGGTAAGCCTGGCCCGACATCGTCGGCAAAGATAAACAGGCCTAGCTCTTTGCCCAGCTTGCGGTGGTCGCGGCGCTTAGCTTCTTCGCGGCGGCGCTTATATTCCTGCAATTGCTCTGGGGTTTCCCAGGCGGTGCCGTAGATCCGCTGGAGCTGGGCACGCTTCTCGTCGCCCCGCCAGTAGGCCCCGGCCACGCTCTCTAGCTCAAAGGCCTTGGGGTTGAGGTCGGCGGTAGTGGCCACGTGAGGGCCAGCGCAGAGATCCCACCATTGGTCGCCCAGGTAATAGAGGGTGATGGGGTCTTGCAAATCCTGCAAAATCTCCAGTTTGTAGGGTTCGTCCAGGGCCTCAATGCGCTGCTGAGCCTCGTCGCGGGTCACGGTTTCTTGAATAACCGGCAGCTTTTTGTTGATGATCTTGATCATCTCTTTTTTGATCGACTTCAGATCTTGCTCAGTGAAGGGCTCTGGGCTGTCAAAGTCGTAGTAAAAGCCGTAGTCAATTGAGGGGCCAATGGTGACCTGCACCTTGGGGAACAGCGTCTGCACCGCCATCGCCATGACGTGGGAGAAGGTATGGCGAACACGCTCGAGCGACTCCGACTCGCTGGTGCGAGGCAGCGCCATGGGCACATTGGCTTCAGATGCGGCGTCAGATACAGAGAGGTCGGTTTGAGCCATTGGTCAGTGGGTAGGGCAGTTAAAGAATTTAGATTATAGTTTAGCGACTATTGAGCCAACCCTTAGCCCCTGGGCCGCCAAGGGGTACGGTTATCTCCCCCTGATTCTAGGGATTGAATGCCCCACAACCTTTGCCGCAGTTGGATATGATACTCATTGACGGCCAATGCTGAGAATGTAAAGCTGCCGTTGCAGGATATCTCTAGGGAAGAGTTACCTTTTCCGTCTTGTGTTATGCTGTGTTCCGAAATGTAGGGCTAGCGCCTGCGCAAGTTTCAAGAGTGTGCAGACTGGCTCTTAGCCAATGTTCTGAAGAGCTTTTTTAATCGAAAATATGACCGAAGCAATTGCCGACTTAGTTGTCGCTCACCCCATGGTGAAATTTCAGCGTCAAGTTGAGTCTCTAGTCAAGAAATCTAAAGTTGTTAGCCCCAACGACCCGATCTGGAAGATCGCCTTTCTGTTTGGCGATGACTGGAGCCATTGGAAGCAGGAGCTAGAGGAGTTTGACTTCTCTACCTTAGACCCGATCCAAGAGCTGCTAGCGGTGCAGTCTTGGGAAGAAGATTAGTTGCACGTCAGAGGCTTGTATGCAAGACATGACATCTTTATAAGCTAGCCAGCGATGTCATGTCTGGCTGAAGTTTGATACGTACCAGAATGGTCGTAATATTGTCATGGCCATTTTTTTCATTGGCTAAGTCAACTAGCTGAGCCACCCCAGCCTCTAAGTTTGCTCGAGAGCTGAGTAGGCCTGCCACATGGCTATCGACATGGCGCTCTAGCAAATCGTTGTCGCTCAGGCCGTCGGAGCACAGCAGCAGCAGCGTGTCTTCGGTAATTTCGTGGTAGGCAACGCTGGGGAACAAATCTTCTTTGCTTCGGGGGCCTAGGGCCTGGGTAAGCTGGTAGGCATCGGGGCGAGCGTAGGCTAAGGCTGCCTCTACCCCCCGGTTAATTTCGCGCTGACCAACTTCGTGGTCTAGAGTAATCTGCCGCAGCCCCCGTCGTTTGCTGTAGCTGTAGAGGCGGCTGTCGCCCACATGGGCCACGGCGATGTCTAGGTTATGCACCAGCACCATGACCAGGGTGGTGCCCATGCGCCCCACCCCTGAAGTGGCGTTAGATTGATTAATGTCAAAGATGGCTTGGTTGGCGGCGGTCACCGCCTCAGCTAAAACGCTCTGTTCGGGCAGCTGGTCGCCCCAGTGCTGGGCTAGGTAGTCTCGCAGGGTGCGCACGGCGAGCTGGCTGGCCACCTCTCCTGCGGCATGACCACCCATACCATCACAGAGAATGTAAAGCCCTTTAGACCGCAGTACGGTGCCCTGGGGGCTGCTGACTCTATGGAGCTGAGTTTGGGTAAAGAACCAGTCTTCGTTGTGGTGGCGCTGCTGACCCACGTGGCTTTGACCGGCGTCATCTAAGTGGGCCAGCTTCATGGGCAGCACCATAGTGGGTGCTTCGATGCCACCGCCGTCTTCGGCGATCTCCTGGGTGTCGAAGACAGCATCTGACTCTAGGTCTAGATCGTCCAGGGGAATGTCTAACTCATCCTCGGAGCCAGGGTTGATCGCTTCGGTGTCAGACCAGGTGATGTCTGGTAAATCTGGCGTCGGCTCTTGATAGGTTTGGGCCATCTCTGCCAGGGTGTCTTGCAAATGATTGAGGTTGAGCACTGTGCCTTTGATCAGGGCTTCCACTAAGGCCTGCACTGCGGGCGGCAGGGAGGTGGCGCTGCTGTCTACCAGATCTTGCCACATTTGGCCCAGGGCCGAAAGCGGTAGGGGCGACTGATTGGCCCTTTGGTCAATCTGGGTCAGACAGAGAAGGCTGTTTTCGCTGAGGGCAAGTCGCTGGGGATTGAGCAGGGTAGCTTGCCCCTGCCAGGGGGCCAAGGCCTGCCACAGCAGCGTGGTCTCAAATAACCACTGGATATGTTGTAGTGGCTCATCAATGGCAGCCCATCCCATGCCCAGAGACAGCCAAATGCTGCGGTCTTCGATCAGAAGCAGGGTGTGATCGCCGGTCGACCAGGCATTGTGCAGCTCAGGAATAATCGGGAAATAGTCGGCTTGGAGCGCCAGGTAGGGGTAGGCGGGAGCCGGTACTGTAGCCGCTAGAGGTTCACTAGCAGGGTCGAGGGTAGGGTTTTCCAGCCAGGCCTGCTGTAGGGCTTGCAGGGGCGAATTGGTCTCGGGCTGACAGTCGAGCACCATGAGCACCGACGGTTCAGAGAAGAAAATGCCAGATGGTGGGTCGATCAGGCGATAGCGCTGCCCAGCGTCTAGATAGGAGTGGCTGCCGTCAACAGCAGCCGGAGCGATCGCCGATGGCACCACCCCAGGAATAGGAATATCAATCACTCGCCAGCGCTGGAGCGGCTGGCCACATTGTTCGCAGGACCGCTGTGAATCAGTATTTTCAAACTCACAAGAAGGGCAACTCAGCATCCTAGCGACGATCCAAAGTTAGGCCAGCTAGCCGTTAATTCACAGAAATTAATTTAGACGACTTTACAGAAACCACCAGCCCTGGGTGCACCGATCAGCCGCAGCTGAAGGTTAGGGTTGAGGCCAAAATGCGGCAGTGAAGCCATCTTCACCCGCCAACAAAACAGCGTAACGATTACGCTACTGCCTATTAAGTATTGCATGGGTGAAGGCTAAAGCTCCCCACTGCAAGCCTATGGTAACTTAATGCCTTGGCCCTGGCATGCTTAACCCATCAATTTCTGACCTGACCTAGGCCAGGTGGCGGCGGGTAGGGCTAGAGCCGCAGCAATGCTTGATGCTCTGCTGGGGTTGTAAATCGCCATTCACCTGGCTGTAGTGAACCTAGGCTGAGGTGGGCGATCGCCACTCGCACCAGCCGCAGGGTAGGGTGGCCAACGGCAGCGGTCATGCGGCGCACCTGGCGGTTTTTACCCTCCTCAAGGGTCATTTTTAACCAGGCGGTCGGAATGCTCTGGCGATCGCGAATCGGCGGATCGCGCGGCGGTAGGGGCGGGGCGGTTGCCAACAATTCCACCCGGCAGGGGCGAGTGCGATAGCCCTTAATGGTTACTCCCTGGCGTAGCTGGGCTAGAGCCAATGGGGCTGGGTCATGCTCGACCTGTACCCAGTAGGTGCGGGGGTGAGCAAACCGTGGATCGCTGAGCCGATACTGCACTTGGCCATGGTTGGTAAGCAGCATCAGCCCTTCGCTATCGCGGTCTAGCCGCCCCACCGGATAGACATCGGCAACTGGAACAAAGTCTTTGAGGGTCGGGCGGGGCGAGTCATTAACCGGGGGCGTGCTCCCCTGACTGAACTGACTCAGCACGTTGTAAGGCTTATAAAACAGAACAAATTGGTATGCCATCCTCCTGCCCTAAACCAGATCTGAACGACAGGGCAGATTTCGCCGAGGGCCAGCGAGATTTTGTCGGAGAGGCCGCGCTAAAAGCGGTAAGACATAGCTCCCATGGGCTGAGATTGGACTGGTCAGCTGCAACATTTCATTGCAACATTTGTGGAAATGTTGAGAAACCATGGCACCAGTGGTCTGACCGATATGCTGATCCCTATAGGACTGACTGTGGCAGGACACCATGATGGAATTCGGGAATAAGTATCGTTTCACTTGCACCCTCACCTTCGGTGATATCTACGGCCAAATTATCGCCTGGCTGGTCATTTTATTCATTAGCTTGGCGACGTCTCTGGCGCTGATGGGCGCGCGACAGCCCGTGTTTGCTCTGGCCACCGTAGGGCTGATCTTGGTGCTTTCGCTCCCCTTCCTGCTGTTTGCCTTTGTTACCACCCTGTTCAACCACATTGAGTTTGAGGCGGCAGAAGCTGGCCAGGTTAACACCAACTCTCCAGGGAGTTCGGTTAGCTCGACCGCCCCGGCGCAGGCCCTGCGCTAAGGGATTCGCATCGAGTAATGTACCAGAGAGGGTGGACGTTCTAGGCTGAATTCTCGCCCCACGCCTTCGCGGGGGCAGGCTCTGCGCGGGAATGACGCTGGGACTTGATTTATTGGCTAGTCCCTAACCTACTCGGCTGGGTCTTCGGTAGCAGGGGCTGGTGCTGGAATATCTACTGTTTCGCCACCAGCCTCTGGTTCTGGCTGGCCTTGAGCAGACATTAGCTCGACTTGGTCTTTGAACTGAGCCGGTGCCAAGGCTGTGGCCTGGGCAAAGAGCGTCTGGGCTGAGTCGGCGTCTCCCTGCTCTCGCACCACCAGTGCCTTAGCTAGCACCGGGCGAAAATCGTCTGGTGCGACAGCAATGGTTTCGTCATAAATGGCCAGCGCCTGGTCAGGGCTGTTGGATTCTACATGCACCTGGGCCAGTAGCAGCTTCACCGCGATCGCATCAATACCAGGCGCTGTGCCATCTGACTGCAAACGGTCGTTAGTTTTAAGGGTGTCTTGCAGCAGGCCAATGGCGGCCTGGGGGCGGCCCTGCTGCACCAGCAGCACCGTTAGCCCCTGGAGCGCGTTCATATTGCCGGGCTGCTGATCGATCACCTGGCGGTAGGTCTGGGCCGCCCCTTCTAGGTCACCCATTTGCTGTTTGGTTTGGGCCAGTAGCACCGCGTAGTCGGGTACCCCGGGGTTGAGCTCGACCAGTTTTTCTAGGGGGCCAACGACTCCCTCAATGTCGTTGAGCTGAATGCGGGCATCCACCAGGCCCTCAAGGGCAGTCTGATTGTCGGGCTCGCGCTCTAGCACCAGCTCATAGCCTCGGGCCTGGGCTTCTAGTTCGGCCTGCATAGAGGTGGGGTCGGCGGCGACGGGGGGCTCAGCGGCATCGTTCCCTCGACGATTGCTAGCCCCGCCCAAAAAAGGCAGCAGCGACAGCGACAAGAAAGCGGCTAGGGCCAGGGTCAAAACGGTGCCAACGAGCCAACGATTGCGGTTTGCGGTCACGGGTCTACCTCATCTGGGGGTGCAAGGGGGAATATCTTTAGGCCAATAATCTTAGCGCTTCCGCTCCAGGCCAGAGCTTAGCTACCGACATGAGCCTAGAACAGACCTCAATCTAGGAGAGGATTGAGCCAATGCCAGGGCTACAGTAACAAAGAAATCGATAAGAAACTCAGAAACAATACGGATTGCTAACCGGTAGGTATGGAAAGTTAGATCAACCACCCCGTGGAGCGTGCGATCGCAAGGCCTTAAAGTGACTTCTGGGAAAAAGTTTCCCCAATGGTGGGCAGTGCCCACCCTACGGCGGCTACAGTCGCTGGATTTAAAGTTGGTATCTTCTTTTCCAGAAATCTTCTTAAGCCGGCACTGTTGAGGGCTAATTGGGGCTAGTTGATAGAGGGGCTGCGTCGGTCAGAGTTCCAACCTCTGACGAGTGAGGCCGGTGACCCTTAAAGATTGACCCTAACAATGCATATAACGGTGGATGTTACGCTAGGCTTACAGGCTAAGTCATGCGCACGTTTGCCGTTGCGCCCGGGTGGCTAGTTCATGTTGAGAGTGGATCGGTGGTGTCATGGGTTCTGCAGAGCAAGACGCATCTAAAAGCGGTATCAAAGCTAGCGATATCAAAACTAACGACGGCCAAAGGGCGGCGGCGAAGCCACCGCTCATGCGCCCGGTTCGGCCTACGGTGGCCCCGGAGCCCAGTGCGGTGACGGTTAAACCAGCGCCCAAGACATCTGAACCTATCGCTGTGGCCAAGCCCGCTGCCGCTGTAGTGGCGGAGCCAGACCCTGAGGCCTATCGCTATCAGCCCATTGCGCCCCCTAGCGAGCCAATGCAGTACCGGGCCATTGGCCTGGTGCGAGGCACCTATGAACCTAGCGAGGCCGACCAGCTCAACCGAGGCAATCTCACCACTGAAGATGGCCACGTGATTGACTCAGTGTTGCTGGGGCGCATTACTAGCCTGGTGAAAAAGCACATCGACCTATCGGCTCCTCACCTGTGGGTGGTCTATCCCCGCACTCGCCGCGAGCTCGATAACGACGACCAAGACCTGCACCTGCAAATCGTTGGCGTTTGGGAACCAGAAACCCTCGGTCTCCCTGGCGAAGCCCCCGCTGGCGACGCAGAAGAGGCCGCAGAAAAAGCGGCTCCAGACCTGGCTGACCTGCCCCCCGTGGACGATAACTTTTTTTCCATTCGTGGCGAAGTCATCAAGTACACGCCCGAGGATCAGTGTATTGCGGTCAAGATTCTTCAAGGGCCAAAGCGCAGCCCAGGCGCGGCAAAGCCCTTTAAGCTGCTGCTGCACGGCACCATTGAGGGCCGCACGGTCGGCTACTTTTGGGACTTTAAGGTGAAGCGCGACGCTAAAGTGCTGGTGCTGAGTGAAGCGACTGTGGTGGGCATTGTGCCGCCTAAGAAGCGCCCCAAGGGGAGCGGCGGTGCACCGCCGCGGCGAGGAGCCAAGCCAGGGATGCGCAGCGGGCCCAGCCGGCCCCCAATCCCTAGCCGTAAGCCCGCTGGGGTGGCGGGCAGTGAGCGCCCCAAAAAGCGGGAGCACCCCCCCGAGACTAGCCCCGAACCCAGTCAAGACGCCAAACCCAGTCAAGACCAGTAGGCGGCCTTAGCTGCCCATGGCATCTTGGGGCAAAAAGGCTCGGTCTGGGGGCAGGGGTGCTACCGGGGCCGCTAGCTCAAATTCTCCCGACTCAATCCACCGTTTGAGTTCGCTAGCTACCTGGCGGGCTAGATAGATGCTGGCCAGCGGTGCGGTGCGTACGGGCTGCCCCTCAATGGCAATGCTGCCCGACTTGAGCTGGGCATAGCTGACCAGCCCAAAGGTGGGCCGCACCCGGCGGGGAATGGAGAAATCCATCACCGGGGCCACAATGTCGGCATCCTGTACAGCGCAGTGGGCTGCAACCTGCTCGTTGAGTATGGGGATGGGTACGCCAACCCCCAGCATGAGCGAGGGGCCGTAGCCCTTGAAATAGCAACCCCGTACCCACTCTGGGCGCATTTTCTTGGCATCGCCGATCAGGGCTAGGGTGGCAGCCGGGCCGATAGGGGTGCGGTTGGGCAGCCGCCGCTGGAGCGGAAAGTGCTGGGTGCCTTCCCAAGCCACGTAGCCCACGCCGCCGCCAAGAAAAATCCGAGTACCAATGCCGATCGCCTCCAGATCGGGATCATTCAACAGCGGCGAGAGGGCACCGGGGTTAGCGTAGACGGCGTTGCCTAGGCGCGGTTGTAGCGGGCCTAGGTAGGTGGAGAGGGTGCGATCGCCCCCGTTCACCCCAACAATAAAGTTTTGGTACAGCCCTCGGGGGCTAAACAGGTAGAACTGATTGATCGTGTCGCGGGTAATGGTGGTTTCGAGAGCCGTGCGCGGGTAGCAGTCAGTGCCGTGGCCCGTGGCCTGAATCGTCACGCTGCGCCCGGCGATCAGATCGGCAATCACGTGGCCGCCCCCCTGCTCGCGCACAACTTCGACGTCACCCAGGTCGGCCCCGCGCCCGGCCACAGCGGGCTGGCTCGCCCCGATGCACACGTCCACGGCACCAAACCCTGCGTAGGCGGGCACGCCATCGAGGTAGCACTCCAGCAGCTTGATAGGCGGGTCGGTGTGGCCCAGGTTGAGCATTGCCCCTGACGACTCCATGGGCTCAAAGGTGCCGGTGACCACCACGTCTACCGCCTTGGCGGCGGCGGCTACGCCCTGTTCTTGGGCGTAGAGCTTAAAGGCTTCGGCGGTCTGTACCACCGCTTTGCCCTGGCGAATCTTGTCGTTAATGCCGTCAATGGTACGCATGGGCTTAGCTTAACGATTACCGCCGCGCCACAGCCAAAATAGGCCGCCCATGAGCACTGATGGCGCCACTAGCAATCCGACTACCACCCCCAGGGGAGGATTGTTTTGCCCAGCAGCAGAGCCTGCCAGCAGAGTCGGCAGCGCGTACTTAATGACTGCGCTGATCGCCCCAGAGAGGAGGATGACTTTCGTGGCAAAGCCGAGGTTAGAGGAGGTCATAGGTTACCGCTGCGATCCTTCTGGAGATCGCCTTACATTCAGACAGCACCATTCTTGTCGCCGCCACAGGGTGGCCACTACCCAGCCGTGCTGCTCTAGGGTATCGGCCACCAGCTTCGACTGGTCGAGTAAGATGCCGCTGAGAATGCCCCAGCCGTCGGCGGTGACAATGGTGTGCATCTGGGGGATCAGATCCATGATCACCTCCGCCAGAATGTTGCAGACAATGCCGTCTACGGGGGCGTCGATGGCCTGGGCGATCGCATCCAAACTGCCGTGCAGCAGCGGCAGCTCCGCCTCCGTCAGCCCATTCAGGGCGCGGTTGCCCATGGCCGAGTGCACTGCCAAATCGTCGGTATCTGCCGCGTAGGCTTTTTTGGCCCCTAGCAGCAGCGCCCCAATCGAGAGAATGCCAGACCCACAGCCAATGTCGGCAATGGTGACGTCGGCTCGCTCGTAGGTGAGCCGCATCTCGAGCGACTCTAAGCAGAGCTGGGTCGTGGGGTGGTTGCCGGTGCCAAAGGCCACCCCTGGATCGAGGCGCAGCACTAGCCGCTGATTGTCTTCCGGTGGCTCTAACCAGGCGGGGGTGATTAGGAAGCGATCGCCAATCGGCTCAGGCTGCCAGTGCTCCTTCCAGCTCTTCGACCAGTCTTCTTCGTCGATTAGCTGCCAGCTAATGCGGGGCAGAACCTGGCTGTTGCAGAGGGCATCTTGCCGAATCAGCAGCGCTAAAGCCGACAGATCGAGCAACTCCAGCCGATGCTGCGGAAAATAGGCCTGCACAATGCAGGACGTTCCCCGCTGTTCAGTTGAAGTGCCCTGGCTGCCAAAGCGGTCAAACCGCCAAAAAACCGTATCCTCCAGGGCCGGATCGCACAGTACCTTTACTTCCCACCAGGTGTTGACCACAGCCATTCTAGGCATTGCCTCGCAATTATCAAGATCGGGCCTGCACTCGGTTTGAGCCTAAGGCTCTAAATTTGCGGCTGTAGGGTGGGCACTGCCCACCATCAACTCACTGCCTATCGCGTTAGCCCACCGCATCACCGCGCTCGCAACCGCAGCTTAAGCGCCCTACGCTTCGCCCATTCTACAAATTAACCGTGTAGGCATCGCGAATCCCCGGCACCTTGAGAATTTCATCCAAAATGCCCTCGGGCAGAGGATCGTCGAGGCTCAGCGCCATCACCGCGTCACCCCGAACAATTTTGCGGCCCACCTGCATGCTGGCGATGTTGACGTTGAAGCTGCCCAACAGCGAGCCAATCTTGCCGATAATGCCTGGCATATCGCGGTGCAGGGTAAACAGCATGTGCTGGGTCGGCGGCACGTTGATCGGAAACTCGTCGATATCGGTGACGCGAATTTCGCTGCCTCCTAACAGCACTCCGGTGACCGAGTGCTCGCCCAGACTGCCCTTGGCCGACAGATTCAGCGACCCCGTGTAGTCGCGAATGTCGGCATCGCGGGTCTCGATCACGTGAATGCCGCGCTCCTTGGCTTCAATCGAGGCGTTGACGTAGTTGACCCGCTCTTGCAGCGCGTGGGAGAGCAACCCCTTCAGCGCCGCCACCATGATTGGCTGGGTGTCGCCCCCGGCGATGTCGCCCTGAAGGCGCACGGTGAGTTCTTCGACCCGGCCCCCAGCTAATTGACCGACCAGGTTGCCCAGGGTTTCGGCCAGTTGCAGGTAGGGACGCAGCTTTTGCATTACCTCGGGGCGCAGACCGGGGATATTCACCGCTGAACGGGCCGGTAGACCCAGCAGCACATCGCGAATCTGCTCGGCCACGTCAATGGCCACATTTACCTGGGCTTCTTCGGTCGAAGCGCCGAGGTGGGGCGTCAGAATGATTCCTTTGCCCAACTCCCGCAGTTCCGACTCGCCCAGGGGTTCAGACTCGTAGACATCTAGCGCCGCACCACCGATGGTGCCCTCGCGTAACGCTTTGGCCAGGGCCGCCTCGTCAATGATGCCGCCGCGAGCGCAGTTAATGATTCGCACCGTGGGCTTCATGGTAGCCAGGGCTTTTTCGTTCACCAGGTGGGTGGTTTCGGGGGTCTTGGGCAGGTGCAGGGTGATGTAGTCGGCTTCGCGGAAGAGCAGGTCTAGATCCACCAAGCGGCAGCCCAGCTGTTCGGCCCGCTCAGCCGAGATAAACGGGTCGTAGGCCAGCAGCTTCATGCCCATGGCCCGCGCTACGGTAGCCACGTGGGAGCCAATTTTGCCCAGTCCCACCACGCCTAGGGTTTTCTTGTAGATTTCAACCCCGGTAAAGTCTTTGCGCTTCCATTCGCCCGCCTTAACGGAGCGATCAGCGCTGGGAATGTAGCGCGACATTGACATCATCATCGCCAGGGCGTGCTCGGCGGCGGCAATGGTGTTGCCCTCGGGGGAGTTGACCACTACAATGCCTCGCCGGGTGGCCTCGGGCACATCAACGTTGTCAACCCCGACCCCGGCCCGGCCAATAATTTTGAGGTTCTGACCCGCATCAATTACCGCTTTGGTCACCTTGGTGCCAGAGCGAATCATCAGCGCGTCGTAGTCGCCAATGGTGGCCACCAGTTCTTCGGGAGAAAGGCTGGTGTTGACATCCACCTGGGCGACTTGGGAGAGAATGTCGAGGCCCGCCTGGTCAACGGGGTCAGAAACTAGAACCTTGGGCATGGGTCAGCCATAAAAATGTCACAGGGATCTACTTTACTGCAAAGGCGGGGCGGGGCATTAGTGTGAGGAGCACTTTTGGCGCAGCGGGCAGAGGGGATGGGTAGATAGAGGATTTAAGCAGGGGAAGAGATGAAGAAGATGGGGAAGGGGCGGGGCTGTAGGGTGCATCCGCGCAGCGATGCACCATTGCGCAAATCTCAGCGATCGCCCAAATCTTCTAACGTCCGAAAACAGTCAGACAGCACCACATTGGAAAACAGAAAACCTTCGGGATCGCTGAGGCGCAAACAGTGGAGATTGTCCCAGGTGTTCCCTTCAACGATGACAAACCCCTGTTCAATGTGAGGTTTGAGGGTTTGGTGGAGAATGGCCCAGGTTTTAGGAGAACAATGCGATCGCAGCTCATCCCCGCCAATCCCCTCCTTTAAACGCAGCCCCACCATCAGCCGATCTAACAGCTGCTCCATCGGCGGTGTCGGCGGTTCACGATGGGTTCCCCCAACGGCCTGAAATGCTCTAACCCACTCTGCGTAGGTGTTCAGCGTGCGAGGACGACCGACTCGCTGGTACTGGGTATAGCTGGCCGCCCCTAGGCCAAAGCCGTAGTAGGGCTGGTTGCGCCAGTAGGTCAGGTTGTGCTGACATTGGTGCCCGGCCTGGGCGTAGTTCGAGACCTCGTAGTGGTCGTAGCCCTGAGCGGTGAGAAATGTTTGGGCCAGCCGATACATGGTGGCGGTTTGCTCATCTGTCGGCAGGGGGGCATCGCCGGGCTGGTAGCGTTTGGCGAAAACGGTTTGGGGCTCCACCGTCAGATCATAAATCGATAGGTGGTGAGGATACAGGGCCACGGTTTTGGCTAGCCCAGCTTCCCAATCAGCTAGGGTTTGGTGGGGTAGGCCAGAGATTAAATCCAAGCTCCAGTTGGACATTTCAACCTGATGAAGCCAGTCTACGGAGCGATACACATCGGCGGTGCGGTGGTAGCGGCCACAGCCTTCTAAGGTGGCATCGTCGAGGGCTTGAACGCCGAGGCTAATGCGGTTGATGCCGGCGGCTAGGTAGCCCTGAAGATGCTCTAAGTCAAAGGTGCCGGGGTCCATTTCCATGGAGATTTCGGCGGCGGCGGCAATGCCGAAACGGCGATCAAGCTGGGCCAAAATTGTTTCTAGCTGAGGAACGGAGAGTAGGGACGGGGTGCCGCCGCCAAAAAAGATAGTTTGCAAGGGGCGTTCATTCAGCGTTGGAGTCGCTGCAATTTCTTCGTAGAGTAGATCTACGTAGTTGGCCACGGTGCCAGAGGTCTCGCCCCGCAGTTGGTTGCCTAACACCGAGATGGGGAAGTCGCAGTAGAAGCAGCGACGACGGCAGAAGGGAATGTGGATGTAGGCAGCGGCTGGGCTGGGGATCATGCCATCACGCTAACACTATCCCCAGCACGGAGGACTTGGCCTGCCTGCTCTCGAATATTGGTGTTGATCGCCAGCTTGTAAAAATGGTTGAACCGCTGCGGTGGTGCCCAGGGTGGCAAGGTTGCCGAGCGCTGCTGAGCAAAGGTCTTTTGGAAGTTAGGTGTAGCAATGCCCGTGACCGGATCACGGGTAATCACTACGCAGCGCTGGCAGGGGTTGATGCCTTCTAGCACCACATCGCCAATGGTGAAATGGACTGGGAGCACATTGGGGCTAAAGAGCTGGTCTTCCCAAAAGGGGGGCACGCCGTCGATTTCGAGGTTGGTACGAAAGCGGCGGCGGGTTTCGTCTAGGCTGAGGCCATACCAATCAGCAACGGTCTGGAGGGTCGCAGTGCTGATCACCGTTGGCCCAGCAGCGGCGGTGTCGTCGGGGAACCCGCGGTCGTGGTTGGCTTGAAGCGTGATGGGCTGCTGGAAGTAGTCGCTGAGCCAGGCTTCGAGTTCTGAACGCTGCTGCTGAAGGTGAAAAGTTGTGGGATGGCTGTCAACGGCGATGGTAATGAACTCGCCATTCTCAGAAAAAGTCGAGCGCAGGTGGTGGATGGCGGCGGTGCGTTTGCCGTTGATGAAGCGACCTTGGGTATCGAAGAGGGCGTAGGTGCGATCGCCCTTCAGTGCCCCACTCCCGAGCACCGTTGCCTGGGCCACCGAAACCCCATCCAGCGACTTGACCGGAAAAATATCAATGCGAGTTAGATGAGGCGTCATTAGACCTACAACCCCGATAGAGCCTTGAGCTAGATATCATACCTGCCCAAAATCTGAAATCCAACATTTCCCGTCCTCTATTGCCCTTTGCCATTCTCAAATAAAAAAAGGCCTCTGAGTTAGCTATCCTCAGAGGCCCGAATCAGGGTGCATCTACCGTTCCCATCTCCTGAGGCGGCGGCGGAATTCCGGGGAAATATTTAGGGTTTACCGAGACTTGAAACAAAGTGGCTATGATCTGGGGGCTGTATGAATTGTTGACCTTTGCCCTATGGCTAGCCCTGTGACTTCCCCTAAGATTCGAGATTTTCCCCAAAATACTTCCCAGGGGGATGGGGCGCTGGCACCGGGAGTCTATATCGTCGGGGCGGGGCCGGGCGACCCAGAGCTGTTGACGGTCAAGGCCCAGCGCATGCTGAGCCAGGCGGATGTGATTCTCTACGCCAACTCCCTGGTGCCCCAGCAGATTCTTGAATGGACTCGCCCCGATGCCGAGCGCATCGGCACCGCCACTATGACCCTGGAGCACATTTTGCCGCTGATGGTGGAGCGGGTGCGGGCCGGAAAATCGGTGATTCGCCTGCAATCGGGCGACCCGAGCCTGTACAGCGCCATTCACGAGCAGATTCAGGCACTGGCGGAGGCCGAGGTGCCCTTTGAGGTAGTGCCGGGCATCAGTGCCTACCAGGCGGCGGCGGCCAAGCTCAACGCCGAGCTGACCATTCCGGGACTGGTACAGTCGATCATTCTCACCCGCATCAGTGGCCGCACCCAGGTGCCCGAGGCGGAGAATTTGGCCAGTCTGGCGGCCCACAAGACCAGCCTGTGCCTCTACCTCAGCGCCCGCCACGTGGAAGAGTCTCAGGCGCAGCTGTTGAAGCACTACGAGCCGGATACCCCCGTGGCGATCTGCTTTCGCATCGGCTGGCCCGACGAGCAGTTGGTGGTGGTACCGCTATCAGAGATGGCCAAAACCACCCGCGAGAAAGACCTGATTCGCACCACGCTCTACGTGATTAGTCCAGCGCTGCGGGGGCAAAAGGTCAGATCGCGGCTCTACAACCCCGACCACACCCACCTGTTTCGCCCTCGCAGCGGCGCAGCGGCTCCTTCGGACGCGACCCAAGGCGCTGTTTCGCCCCAGCCTTGACCAGAGTAGGTTCTGGGCTTAGAGTATTGGCATGAAAATTTACGCCTCTAGGGTTCCGGTTTGGTTGAAAGGCCAAATGGCTGGTCCGAGAGAGGCGGGTTGGTGCAGTCTTAATTGTATTGCCAACTACACGGCGGGATAAAAGCCCGGGAGGATTCTAGGCGTTGATCGATTCAACTGCTTTGATTTTCCTGGGCTTTGCTGTATCTGGCCTGGGAATCGCGTTTAGTCTATTTTTAGTCTATTGCCCAATTCACCCCTGTGAGGCTTGCCGATGACCACCGACCCTGCTAATGATCCGGTATTTCAAAGCCCCGATGGCACTTCTTCTGAGGCCCAGCGGGCGCTGGAGATGGAATCCCGCCTGCCCATGACCGGCTGGCAGCAGGAGGTCTCCCAGGGGCTAGAGTATGGCCTAGAGGCGGCGGCCAGCATTCGCGATCGCACCATCCCCACCTTTTCGCGCGGCGAGCTGCCCCACTACGCGGGCATCAACACCTTCCTCAAAGCGCCCTACATCGAAGACGTGCGCCGGGTAGGCGAGTTTGACGTGGCGATCGTCGGCATTCCCCACGACAGCGGCACCACCTACCGCCCCGGCACCCGCTTTGGCCCCCAGGGCATTCGCCGCATCTCGGCCCTCTACACCCCCTACAACTTTGAAATGGGGATCGACCTGCGCGAAAGCATCACCCTCTGCGACGTGGGCGATGTGTTCACCATCCCCGCCAACAACGAAAAATCCTTCGACCAGATCTCCAAGGGCGTGGCCCACGTGTTTGCCTCCGGCGCGTTCCCGATCTTGCTCGGCGGCGACCACTCCATCGGCTTCCCCACGGTGCGGGGCATCTGCCGCCACCTGGGCGACAAAAAAGTCGGCATCATCCACTTTGATCGCCACGTGGACACCCAGGAGACCGACCTCGACGAGCGCATGCACACCTGCCCCTGGTTCCACGCCACCAACATGGCCAACGCCCCGGCCAAAAACCTGGTGCAGCTGGGTATCGGCGGCTGGCAGGTGCCCCGCCAGGGGGTGAAGGTCTGCCGCGAGCGGGCCACCAACATTCTCACCGTCACCGACATTACCGAAATGGGCCTCGATGCGGCGGCTGATTTTGCTATTCAGCGCGCCACCGACGGCACCGACTGCGTCTGGATCAGCTTCGACATTGATTGCATCGACGCGGGCTTTGTGCCCGGTACCGGCTGGCCCGAACCCGGTGGTCTGCTGCCCCGCGAAGCCCTCTACCTGCTCAAGCGCATCATTCAAGAAACCACCGTCTGCGGCATCGAAGTAGTGGAAGTCTCGCCCCCCTACGATGTCAGCGACATGACCTCGCTGATGGCCACCCGCGTGATCTGCGACACCATGGCCCATTTAGTCAAATCGGGCCAACTGCCCCGCCGCGAGAAGCCGTCGTACATCCACGAAGAGGCGAACATAAATGTGGATGAACCCTGGCAGTAGGAAAGCTCTATGCACGAAACCGACATGACCAAGGCTCTCATTCTCACCGTGCGCGACTGGTGGGAAGAACAGCCAGGGCAACCCGCCATTGAGAAAGTGCACCTGACCGTGGGCAAATTTACCTGCGTGGAGCCGGTGGGTCTACAGTTTGCCTTTGAGGTGCAGACCAAGGGCACGTTTCTAGACGGAGCCGAGCTGGTGATTAGCGAAACGCCGCTGATTGCCTTCTGCCACGATTGTCAGAGCGAGTATCAACCCGAAATTGGCCTGCAATACGCCTGCCCCACCTGCAAGTCACCTATGGGCGACATTCGCTCTGGGCGCGAGCTGAAGATTGATCGAGTAGAGTATGCGGAGGCGATCGCCCAACCGTAGGGTGCATTGCTTCGCTAATGCACCACCTCATTTCTGGTATAGAAGACCGAACCCCATCAACAACCTCTTGGCAGACCCACCCCTACCCCTTCTAGGAGGGGAGCCGGACAATCCCCAAGGCAAAATCGCAAATTAAACTTGTCCCATGCACCAAACTTTTGACGCTGCTTTAGGAATCGATCTACTCCACGTCAACCAGAGCGGGGCCGACCACAACCGCGCCCACTTCGACCGCTGGGGCATCACCTGCATGAATATCATGAGCAGCCCAGGGGCGGGTAAGACCGCGCTGCTGGAGCGCACCCTGGAGGGGCTGCATGGGGATCTGGCGATCGCCGTCATCGAAGGCGACATGACCACCGAACTGGATGCCGATCGCCTGCGCCAGTATGGGGTGCCGGTGGTGGCAATCAACACGGGGCGATCGTGCCATCTCGACGCCAAAATGGTCGCGGGTGGAATTCACACCCTGGAGCACAGCTACGACCCAAACGCCTTAGATCTGGTGCTGGTCGAGAACGTGGGCAACCTGGTCTGCCCCGCCGAGTTTGAGGTCGGCGAACATGCCAAAATTGCGCTACTGAGCGTCACCGAAGGGGAAGATAAGCCCCTCAAATACCCGATCATGTTTCAGGAAGCTGACTGCCTGCTGATTACAAAGGTAGATTTGGTGCCGTATCTAGACGTGAGCATCGAGCAGATTGCGGCCAATGTGCGGCAGATGAACCCCCACGTCACCATCATTGCGGTTTCAACCAAGACCGGGGAAGGGCTAGAGGAATGGTTTGAGTGGGTGAAATTGACAGTCGCCACCCCTAGTGAATCATGTGTTCAAGCTCCCACCGCAGAGACGACCCACGTGTAGGGTGCCATCCGCGCAGCCGATGCACCGCTGCCACAACCAAAGCCACTAGGAAGGCCCCAACAGCCGCCGCATGACACCGCCGACGGCTCGCTTCATTTGCTGCTTACGCCGCCAGTTCTGAAACTCTTTGCGGTAGCCATATTCGTTGGGGCGGTAGATGCGCCAGGCATCCCAGCTGAGCTTGAGGCCCCAGGGGGCAACTCCCAGGTAGAGCAAAAATTTCACCAGCCCGCCCCAAAACCCAACGCCGCCGGTCAGTACCAAAAACAGCAGCAAGAACCCGCCAAAAATGGCAAATTGAGACAGCCCATGGTAAAAACGCTGCCGGCGCTGGCTATCAAAAAGTTTCTGGTCAGCGAGTTCGTATTTTTTCACATCCCACTCGCGCTCGGCGGCAGCGATGCTCTCGGCGGCTATGCCCAGTTCGTCGGCAATCTCTAGCAATTGGGCACGGGAGAGCTCGCCCGACTCGGTTTGACGGGCGATCGCCAGGCTCAAAATCTGCTGAGCATCTTCGGCGGGGTACAAAAACTCGCCGTCGCTGATGTATGAATCGGTTACTAGATCAGCCATTGCCGCCCCCGCCTGCCAAAACTCTCTTTCTTTTTATAAACAAAATTTGGCGGTTTTGGGGGTGAGGTTAGGGTACGGAAAACCTTTCGTCACGGACTTGAGTGATCGCAGGTTGCTGGCTTCAAGCTAGCAATCTTAGTCAGGGTAATGCCTAGACGGCTGGATTTGATATCGTGGAGATCCCTGCTCAGAGGTATGAATGCGGGCCTGTCAGCATTGTCGATCAGCGGCCCATGAGGTATCAGTCGTTGAGGAGAACGCTCGTGCTATCAAAATTGCTGGGAGTTACGGTCGGGCTTTGGTTGGCCACCAACTGGTCTGGAACGGCGATCGCCACTCCCCTCGATCCTGATCGCCCTGAGGATGCGCTTCAAATATTTCGCAAGTTGCTTTGCTCAGTGGAAGACGGCAAAGCCATTTATTTTGTCTGGCAGGGTAAGGTTTTTAGCCGCCAGCCCGGAGAAAGCGATCGCCATTTGTTTAATGTACAGGGCATGAGCACCCGCGCCTGTACATCCCTAACGTCTGAAACCGGTGCTGCCGGCTTTCGGCAAGTCACCCGAGAGGTGATGATTTACCTTGACCCTGAAACAAATGCTCTGCTAAACACCTGGGAAAACCCCTGGACTGGGGAAACCACCACCGTACACCCGGTAGCCAACGATCCAGTCAACTCGTCCCCCTTTTGGGTTGACACCACAGGGCCACGCCTGCAATTTCAGCACTTTGGCGATACCGATCTGCTGTTCTTCACGGTGACGCTGCCCCTGTTTTATCCCAACCCCTTGGGGGGAGACCACCAAGACTATACAGGGGGGCACTATCACGCCATGGAAATGTTTAACTTTGCCGCTCAGCGATCGCGCCTCCTAGCCTCAGCCGACCAGGATATAGATAATGTTGCAGTGAGCTGGAGCCGTATTTCTCCCTGGCTACCCTGGATGAAAATGGGAGGGAGGCCCGGTGAGCTAGTAGTTCATGCCGCCAGTACCCGCTTAGCGGCGTGGCAACAGGTACCCGAACCCCTACGCAGCCAAATTGCTGGTGAATTTGCGCTCTATCAAAATCCGCCTGCTTTGGATGATACTCGTCCCAACCAAACCACTTGGACTAACTTTCGTAACTACTTAGAGACCTTAGATAGTCAGCCCTAGCGGTTGCTGCTTTTCCAGCAATTTACCCTTCAGACGGCAAGAACGACAGCATATCGGGAATGCTAACCCTGGATACGCATCTTAACCATCGGAGTGTGCACTATGACTCAACTGGTCCCGATCCGCCTAGAGGATGGCACCGAGATCTACATGGAGGCCACCGAAGACGTGGTTGCCCCAGCCCCCTTGGGTTCAGAAACCTACGGCGAAACCACCCGCACCGCCAAGGGGTTGGGCATGCCTAGCCAGGTAGCCCAGGCCCATGCGGCCCAAAGCTTTAAGGCCATTGAGAGTACCATTCGCACCTACACCAGCTACACCATGAACGCCTTCAAAGACATGGCCACCGCCAATGTCGAAAAAGTCACCCTAGAGTTTGGCCTCAAGGTCGGCGGAGAGGCAGGAGTTCCCTACGTTACTAAAGGCACCGCAGAGAGCAATCTCAAAATCACCGTGGAGTGCTCGTTTGACGCAGGGACTCGCCAGTAACTTAGCGTTAATGCATGACCTTGCCCGGCATTGTAGCCCTTAGGCGGCGGGAGGAAAGTTTCCTCCCGCCGCCTAAGCGTTTTATCGCACCAGCACGGGCTTCTCGACCTGGTAGGTGGCGAGAATGCGCTCGGCCATCTGGGGCGGGGTCAGCCCCAGCGATGCCTTCGACTGGTCGGGGGTGGCGTGGTCGACCAGCACATCGGGCACGCCGATGCGCAGCACCGAGGCGGGCACTTGAGCATCTAAAATCGACTCGGCTACGGCGGAGCCAAAGCCGCCCATCAGACAGCCCTCTTCGAAGGTGACCACCTTGCCAATCTCCCGCGCCAGGGGCAAAATCAGCTCCTCGTCGAGGGGTTTGGCGAAGCGGGCGTTGACCACGGTGGCCTCAATGCCGTGCTCGCTGAGAATCTCGGCGGTCTGCATGGCGGGGTAGACCATGGAGCCGTAGCCCAGCATCAGCAGGTCGTCGCCCCGGCGCAGCACCTCGGCCTCGCCGATGGGCAGAGGTTCCCAGCCCTCTTCCATCAGCGGGGCACCGTAGCCGCTGCCGCGAGGGTAGCGCATGGCGATCGCCCCTTGCTTATACTCTATCCCCGTCACAATCATGCGCTGGAGTTCGGCCTCGTCCTTGGGGGCCATCAGCACAATGTTGGGAATGCAGCGCAGGTAGGCGATGTCGTAGAGCCCCTGGTGGGTCGGCCCGTCGGCCCCGACAATGCCCGCCCGGTCGAGGCAGAAGAACACCGGCAGCTTTTGAATACAGACGTCATGGACAATCTGGTCAAAGCCGCGCTGCATAAAGGTGGAGTAGATCGCCGCTACGGGGCGCATGCCCTCGCAGGCCAGACCCGCCGCCAGGGTCACGGCATGCTGCTCGGCAATGCCCACGTCGATGTACTGCTTGGGCAGCGCCTGCTGAAGCTTGTCTAACCCGGTGCCCGTGGCCATCGCGGCGGTAATGCCGACAATCTTGGGGTTGTCTTCAGCCAGCTTGATCAGGGTTTCGGCAAACACCTTAGAGTAGCTGGGGGGCTTAGGCTTGGTGGAGGGCATCCCCTTACCCGTGGAGAGGTTGAAGGGCGACTGGGCGTGGTAGCCCACCTGGTCTTTTTCGGCGATCGCATAGCCTTTGCCCTTGGTGGTCACCACATGCACCAGCACTGGGCCAGTGTGCTTGTGGGCCTCTTTAAAGGTGTCAATCAGCTCTTGCAGGTTGTGGCCATCCACCGGCCCCATGTAGGTAAAGCCCAGTTCTTCAAACACGGCCCCTACCTTGGGCACCGCCAGGCGCTTCATGCCCTCTTTGACCCGTTCTAGCTCAGGCGATAGGGAGGTACCGACAAAGGGTAGTTGCTTAAACTGCTCTTCGAGATTGTCGGTGAGAAACTGGACCGGCGGGCTGAGGCGCATTTTGTTGAGATAGCGCGGAATCGCCCCCACGTTGGGTGAGATCGACATTTCGTTGTCGTTGAGCACCACCAGCAGGTTGGTGTTGGGCAGGTGCCCGGCGTGGTTGATCGCCTCTAAGGCCATGCCGCCGGTCAGCGCGCCGTCGCCGATGATGGCCGCCACCTTGTAGTTGTCGCCGGTCAAATCGCGGGCCAGGGCCATACCCAGGGCCGACGAAATGCTGGTGGAAGCGTGGCCTGCACCAAAGTGGTCAAACTTGCTTTCGCTGCGCTTGAGGTAGCCCGCTACGCCATCTTTTTGGCGCAGGGTGTGGAAGTCGTGGTAGCGGCCGGTGATCAGCTTGTGGGGATAGGCCTGGTGGCCCACGTCCCAGGTGACTTTATCGCGGTCAAGGTCAAGGGTTTGATACAGGGCCAGGGTTAGCTCTACTACCCCCAGCCCTGGGCCGAGGTGCCCCCCGCTGGCCGCCACGGTCTCAAGGTGCTTTTCGCGAATCTGGCGGGCCACGTCTTCGAGCTGCCGAATGGTCAGACCGTGGAGTTGATTGGGGTGAGTTATGTCACTCAGGTGCATACTGCCTTAACCTCTGCGTCACGCTATGGAGTTTTTCCTGCTACAGTCCACTGTAGAAGATTCAACGACTAGAAACATTGGGGACGGTGGCATCGGCTACCCAATGCCAATCTAAGACTAACTCTGCTGAATTAATTCTCTGTAATTAATTGACTAACAGTCTGTAACCACTGATTAAGCCTGTTAACTAAGCGATATAACCTTTAACGTTCTGTTATGGTTCATTTTTTTGCCTTTGCGACCCCTCGCCATTGCTCATCAATACCATTTGCTCTGATTGCCGGGCTGGCGACTCCCCTGGTGCTGCTGGCGGCTCCCGGAGCGATCGCCAATGACTTTGAGGCCTGCACCAGCCGCCTGCTCGAAGCGGGTATAGACGGCTCTGCGGCGGCGGCGGCCTGCGGCAAGGCCCTGCAACCTGCCGATCTGTCGAGCTGCACCCTCGACGTTGCTGGCGTCGCCGATATCGATGTTGAGCAAGCCCTGCTGGCCTGTCAGAGCGATCGCCGCCCCCAGGATTTGGCCACCTGCGTCAGCGATATTCACCAGAGCCTTGAGATTGCCAGTTCCACAGCGGTGCTGAACAACTGCCGTCGCAGCATTTTGCCCACGCGCTTTGCCGACTGCGTGATCGGGGTAGCCACCGCCGCCACCCTGCCCCCGGCGGAGTCAATGAGCCGCTGTAGTGCCGCTGGCTACCGCCCTGAGGATGTGGCCCCTACGTTTATTTTCTCTCGCTAGCCCAGCGGCTCTAGGCATGTCTCTAGTCGTGTCTCTAGGGCGGTGATGTAGTCGGTCAGGTCTTCTTGGCCGACCTGGCAGGCGGTGCGGTCTACCGCCAGCAGGCTGTCGCCATAGATCACCTGACCAATAGCGATCGCACCACCTCCCCCAGCACCGCCATGCCCACAGTGGCGGGCGGCCCTACCGGATAGCCCAGATCGGGTTTGACCAAAATGCGTTGGGCCTTGTGGGCGGCGATGGGCGGAACGTACTCGAAGCGATCGCTGGGGTCGTTAACACCTGAGCTAAAACGGGCATGCGGTCTATCCCTCATTGCTATATCAAACAGGGCTATGTAAAACAGGCCTCTAGCTCACGAACTGCATCACTATGATGCCGATGGCCCAGGCAAACATCACCCAGG
>JBBSKN010000059.1:0-25720 GCA_038256265.1 Phormidesmidales cyanobacterium | reverse complement strand
CTTGTGATTACGGGTTTCGGGCTTGATTCCGACGGGGCTTGTAGACATGATTGGGTTCTCCAGAAAACAGCGACCAGCAATTGATTGATGAAAAAATCTTATGACTGACTTGAGGAAATCCTATCACTGCCTTCATGAGAAATTTATTAAGTAATCTAAGGCTTTATTACGGGGTAGGCATGCAACAGGATGTTGCGGGGCGATCGCAGCAATCTTAAGTCTTGCCAACCCCTTGATCTACCGCTTGCTAACGACAGCAGCACATTTTTTTGTCGTCAACGAAAGATTAACCTAAGTTTTGTAAATTCTCTAGGAGTCTTCGCCAAGGGAAGGATAGCAGTGGGAATGCTGATGACGTGCCTGCTTTTCCTCTAAGTCTAACCTGATTACCTCTGATCCCCACCACCTTTCTGGCCGGCAGGGCAAAGGAGCAGCATTTTTGAATTTGAATTTAGCCCGCTGATATATAACGATGGCCAGTTCACTATTTTGAATTAAGGTAATATCAACGAGCCCAGCTCAGGATCTGTAGTTTTCCTACAGGTAGAATTCCACTTTTGGACTTGGATGAGGTTTATCTCTGTGATCGCCGACTTTGACCTCAGCTCGTTGCCAGGCTCACAGACAACCAGACTCGCAAATATTAGGGTGCTCTTGAGGGTTAACCAATGATGTTTCAGCTTCCGCCAGCTCCGCCTCCTGCCCAGGTCACCGTCTTTGTAGGGGACAGCGACAGTCCAGACTGTCCCAGGGGCAGCCGTGACTGCTTCCCCACGGATCGCGTTGGCGCTGCACCCGAAGTCGCGATCGCGCTAGCACCCCGATCTATGCAGCTGGCTTTAGCTAGCCTGTTCCATTCTCAAGCTGAGCTGTAGCAGCACGGCAGCCGATATTGCAGACTGTCAATTCATTTTCTGACTAAAGGCCGCTGAAGGTAGCTTCAGCAGCCTTTCGCTGAGACCAGCGCGGGGTGCAGCGCGTCTAGATCTAGGGTAGAGGCAGCAGCAGCGAGAGCCTCGGTCGACTCAGGGCTAGGCAGGTAGGGCAAGACCCCCAGCACCGGAGTCTGGGCCAAACTGGCGATGAAATCTGGCGGTGCCCACTGGCCGATCTGCTCCGCAGTACAGGGCTGGGGGCAATTGAGCACTATCCCGCGCAGGTCAATGCCGTTCTGGCGGGCGAGGGCTACATTGGCCACGGCCTGGGCGATCGCCCCTAGCTTCACCGGCACCACCAGCACCACCGGCAGGTGCCAGGCCGCCGCTAGATCGGCCACGGTCAGCTCGTAGGTGACCGGCGAGCCTAGCCCGCCCAGCCCCTCCACTAGCACCCAGGGATACTGCTGAGTGCTGGCCTCTAGGGCGCGCCAGGCCAGGGTGAGATCGACAGAACGCCCCTCCAGATCGGCGGCCAGGGGCGGCGCGAGGGGAGCCTCAAAGTACTGGGGGTTAATCACATCTAGGGACATCTCAGGGAAAAACAGGCGATGGTACAGCTCGCGATCGCCCGCCCCCGACTGAAACGGCTTGAGTACCGCCGGGGCCTGGGCGGGCCGATACTTCTGCCAGTAGGCCAGCAGGGCGCTGGTCACTACGGTTTTGCCCACATCGGTATCGGTACCGGCCACGAGCAGGGCATTTAAAGAGGCCATAGACGGTTGAGTTGTGAGAGGGACAGGGTTAAGGGGAGGGGGGTGTCGGGTATTGGGTTTCGGGTTTCGGGGTGGCCTGATACCTGACACCCGACACCTAAAACCTGATACCTAAAACCCACTAATTGACCGACACCTGTAGCGTGTAGTTCGAGGGCCGGGCCGACTTGACGTCGACGATGTAGTCACCGCTGGTGGGCAGCTGCCCCTGCCACGAGAGCACCCGCGACGCATCGGGAATCATCTCGCCGTTGGGGAAGCGCACATCTAGGGTAACGGGGCCGCTGACGTTGGGCAGCGCTAGAGCCATAATTTGACCCTCCTGGGCATTGATGATGTAGCGCCGAATGCGGTCTTCGTTGACCTGCCCCGATACCTGTACATCGGTGCGCCCCGGTGGAATCTGCACCCGCTGCTCGTTCACGTTGGCCCCTGGGTTGGGTTCAGGCGCTGGCTCGGGTGGCGGGGTACCGGCTGGGGGCGGCTCGACGGTGGGTTCGGGCTGGGGGGCTACGGTAGGCTCGGGTTCGGGCTGGGCGCTAAGGCTGACCTCTAGCTCGTAATCGCTCTCTGCTAGCCCCTGGACGGGCCGCAGCTGCACGGTATATTGGCCGTCAGCGGGTAGGGTGCCCTGCCAGTTGGGCACCCGCTGAGCGGAATCGTTGACCGGCTGCCCCTGGGGGTCGAGCACCGTCAGCAGCACCCCTTCGCCCTGCATTCTGGCCAGCAGCACCTGGCCAGCGGTGGCGCTGAGGCGGTAGTTAATGGTTTCATTGCGGCGCAGACTGCCTGATACGGTGCGGTCTTCGCCTGGCGCAATGGACAGGTTTTGGTTGTACTCTACCGGACTGTTTTCAGGGGTGGGTTCAGGGGTAGGGGTGGGCTGGGCAGTGGGCTGAGGATCAATAGTGATCTCAGGGGTGGGGGCCGGAGCCGGGGTGCGGTTGAGCAGACTCACCACCGTCCAGCCACCGAGGCCCGCCAGCAGGGCCAGAACGCCACCAATCACTGCCACCGCCCAGGGGTTTTCCCACACAGAGGCGGGTTCGGCCAGGGGCACCGGGGCCGTGTAGTTGGGGGCGGGGGGCGGTGCCGCCACCTGGGTAGGCTGGTACTGCCGCCCCACCGCCACGGTTCTCACCTGGGACCGGGGCGGGGCGGGCGGGCTTGCGGCTCCTACCGTGCCCACTGCGCCCAGGCCCTGGGCCATCTCGCTGACCGACTGGTAGCGATCGCCCGGTCGGTAGCTCGTGGCCCGCCGCAGCACCTGAAGCAGTCCGGGGCTGAGGGTGTTGGGCAAATTCCAGGTGAGGTTGACATCGTCAAAGATTTCCTGGGGTTCTTTGCCGGTGAGCAGCACAATGGCGGTCACTGCTAGGGCGTAGAGGTCGCTGCTAGGGTAGGCCCGGCCCGACTGCATTTGCTCGCTGGGGGCGTAGCCCAGCTTGCCCACGGAGGTGGCCTGGCTGTGGGTACCCGGCGGCTGAATGCGGGTGACCACTTCTTTGACCACGCCAAAGTCAATCAGCACCGGCATACTGTCGGCGCGGCGCTGCATGATGTTGTCGGGGCTAATGTCGCGGTGAATGATGCCCTTGCCGTGGATGTGGGCCAACACCGGCAAAATTTGCTGCAAAAACTGCCGCACCTCGGCCTCAGCGAAGGTCATGCCCTGCTGCAAGCGCTGGTTGATCAGATCGCGGTAGGTGACCCCGTCGATGTAGTCTTGTACCAAGAAGAGGCGCTGATTTTCTTCGAAAATGGCCTGAAATTTGGGAATCTGCGGATGCTCAATGCTGTAGAGAATGGCAGCTTCGCGCTGGAACAGCTGAAGCGCCTTGTCGGAGAACTGATCGCCCTGCTGGGGTTCGAGTTCTTTAACGGCGCAGCGCTCGTTAAAGCGGCCCACATCTTCGGCTAGGTAAGTGCGCCCAAAGCCGCCGTGCCCCAGCTCTTGCAGCACGCGGTAGCGATTTTGAAGCGTAGTACCAGGGGTCAGAATGGGTTGCATAGCGTTCGAAGCGATTCGGGGGCGGAAAGTGTGGGGCTTGAAAAGAGATGGTTTTGAAAAGGATAAGTCTGAAATGGAGCGGTCAGCAGAAGCGCTACACCAGTTTACAGTAGGATTACCGACCGCGCCCTGAGCCACCCAAGGCCAGGGTTTACGCCACCAGTGGGGAGGAAGTCCCTACTGAAGGGATGCCCACCCTTTTGCGACAATAAAGGAGGGTATACGGTTTACGGTTCGCGGTTCACGGCAGTCCTTGAACTGTGTACCTTAAACCCTGCACCTTTAGACCTTATAAAGGCTGTCACAACTAGGGTGGTCAAGGACTAGTTCCGTCGCAGTAACTTCATCGCATTACTTAAGGGCAGTCAGGTCATGGGGCTAGAGGCAATGGATCAGGCGAATACCACTAAAAAAGCTGCCGTCGAGTTCAATCCTAGGGCAGGCTTTAAGGCTATTGGAAAACGTTTCAGCCCCGCGCTACCCAGCCTGCTCAAGCAGCCGCTGCTGGTAGGCGGCCTGGGGCTATCGGCCACCCTGGCGCTGTTGGGCAGTGCCCACTTTAACCCGCTCGATAGCTCTACGCTGCTGAGCGCCATGGCCCTGGGGTCGGGGGTGTGGTGGTGGCGACGGGGCGATCGCCCCCCCACTGCCCCCAAAGCCGTTGCCCCCCCAGTGGTAGATCGTGCGCGGGCCGAAACCGAGCTGGCGGCCATGCTGGCCCTGATCGACAGTCTGGCCACAGAAACTGAGCTGGCCAGCCCGTCGGCGATTTCGCCCGACGCCATTGCCGCCCATCGCCAGGGACACCGAGTGCTGATCGCAGAGCTAGATCGGCAGACGCTGCGGGTGGCGATCGCAGGTGACCCCCGCACCGGCAAAACCACTCTGCTTTCCCGGCTCGCTGCCGCTGAAAGCCATCCCGATGTGGCCTTTGAAGAGGTATCCCTTACTGCCAATCTCAACGGGTTAGGCCCCGACTGGCTGGGCTACGACGCTCTGCTGCTGCTCACCGATGGCGATATTACCGCCAGTGCCTTGACCCTGCTGCGCGATCGCCTGATCACAGGCCAGGGGGCGGTGCTGGTCTTCAACAAGCAAGACCACTATGACGCCGCCGACCAGCAAACCATTCTCACCCAGCTGCTGCAACAGGTGGCTACTCTGCCTGCAGCCGTGCCCGTGGTAGTCACCGCCGCTGCCCCGCGCCCGATCAAAGTGCGTCGTCACCAAGCCGACGGTAGCTTTACCGAAACCCTAGAGACACCGGAGCCAGCGATCACCGACCTCACTGCCGCCCTGGGCGAGGCGATCGGGGCCGAGCGCTCGGCCCTGGTGGCGGCTACGGTGCTGCGCCAAACCCAGGCCCTAGGCCAGCGGGTGCAGACTGATCTGAATCGGGTGAGACGCGATCGCGCCCTGCCCCTGATCGACCAGCTCCAGTGGGTGGCGGGGGCCGCCGCCTTTGCCAACCCCGTGCCCACCCTCGATCTGCTGGCCACCGTCGCCATCAACGGCCAACTGATTATGAACCTGGGCAAACTCTACGGCTTTAACCTCAACCTCGACGAAGCCAAAACCGCCGCCGGCACCCTGGCCAGCCTCACTGTCAAGCTGGGCCTGGTCGAACTCTCGACCCAGGTGCTCACCGCCGTACTCAAAGGCCACTTTGCCACCTACCTAGCCGGGGGCCTCGTGCAGGGTCTGAGCGCCGCCTACCTCACCCGCATGGCCGGGCTGAGCCTAGTCGACTACTTTGAGCAGGCCGCCCTGGCGGGCACCCCCACCACCGACCTGTCCTGGGAATCCATTGGCCAGCGGCTACAAAGCACCATTCAGCAAAATCGCCAGCTCAGCCTGTTGAAAACCCTGACCAAGCAGGGCATCGATATTCTCAAGCCCGCCCAGCTGCCTGCCAGCACCGCTCCGGTGGTGGAGTTGACGGCTGAGCCGGTAGCTGAAGCGGTTGTTGTTGAAGAGAAGTGAGTGGGTGCGATCGCACCCACTCACTGACCCACCTACCCATCCACCCATCCACTCCCCACTCCCCCCATGCCCTCCCCCCTGCTCAACCGCGCTCGCCAAACCCTCACCCAGGCCGTTGCCCGCTACTCCACCGCGCTCCAGGGCGGATCTAGCCCGGCCAACCTGGCGGCGGTCAAACAAGGTCTGGGCCAGCTAGAGAGTCTCAGCGCCAAGCTTGAGTCGCGCTGTCTGCGGGTGGCGGTGTTTGGCCTGGTGAGCCGGGGCAAGTCGGCAGTGATCAACGCCTTGGTCGGTGAAGATATGCTTGAAACTGGCCCCCTGCACGGGGTCACTCGCTGGCCCCGGTCGGTTTCCTGGCAGCCCGATCTAGAGGACGACCAGCCCTGGCAGATTGAGCTAATTGACACCCCCGGCCTCGATGAGGTAGGTGGCGATATGCGTGCCGATATGGCCCAGACCGTCGCCACCCAGGCCGACTTGATTGTGTTTGTGGTGTCCGGAGACATGACCCGGTTAGAGTATGAGTCTCTGCTGGCCCTTCAGCGGGGGCAAAAACCTCTGCTGCTGGTATTTAACAAAATAGACCTGTACCCAGAGGTGGATCGCCAGGCCGTCTACGACAGCCTAAAAAGTCTGCACAACGAGCTGGGCGAAGACGGCCCCGGCACCCAGCTGGCCGTAGACGACGTGGTGATGGTGGCCGCTAGCCCGGCTGCCCTTAAGGTGCGGGTCGAATGGCCCGATGGCCACACCACCGAAGAATGGGAACCCCAGCCAGCTCAGATTGAGCCGCTAAAATCGGCGCTGCTGGCCATTGTGGCCCAGGATGGCCCGGCTCTGGTGGCCCTCAATGCCCTGCGCAATGCCCGACTGATCGAGGGCGACATGGTAGACCACATGGCCCGCCTGCACCGCGATCGCGCCGACGACACCATCTGGCAGTTTGCCAAGTACAAAGCCGCCGCCGTGGCCCTCAACCCCATCGCTGGCCTCGACCTGCTGGGCGGGGTGGTGATCGACCTAGTGATGATTCGCACCTTGGCTCGGCTCTACGGCTTCCCAATTACGGGCCACGAGGCGGGGCGGCTGTGGCGGGCAATTCTCAAAAGCTCGGGCACCCTGCTGCTGAGCGAACTGGGCAGCGGGCTGCTGGGGGCGGGCAAAACCACCGCCGCCCTGCTTACCCTAGTCGATAGCCCTGCGGGAATAGCCGCCCTGGCCGGGGCCATGACCGCCCAAGCCAGCGCCGCAGGCTACGGGTCATACACCGTGGGCAAAGCGGCCCAAACCTACCTAGAGCAGGGCTGCACCTGGGGGCCAGAGGGGGTGAGCGCCACCCTAGCCGCTATCCTTAAAGACACAGACACGTCGGCCACCCTAGCCCGTCTGCGTCACGAGGTTGAGGGCGATCTGGTCGAGGCCTCGGCGTCTCGCGGCTAGTGCTGTCGCCTAGCCAGGGCAAAATGGGTAAGGGCTAGGGCTGTTCTTCGGCCTCGAGTTTGGGTATGACGGCGATCGCCCGAGGATCTGACGCTAAAATGCTCTGACCACTGTTTTCAACCTAATGCAATGGTTTCTATACTCAGCCACAATAAAGACACCCTGAGGGGCATCTTGGCCGTCTGCATGGTGGTCGCGGGTCTGTTGCACTTCGCCCAGCCAGACCCATTCATTCGCATTGTGCCGGGGTTTTTACCCGCTCCAGCGGCGCTGGTCTATATCAGCGGTGTGATCGAAGTTGGGTTGGGCATTGGCCTACTGTGGCCCCCTCTCCGTCAGATTTCGGCCTGGGGGCTGGTGGCTTTATTCATCGCCGTGTTTCCGGCCAATCTAAACATGGCAATTAACCATATTCAAATCGCTGGCATTCCAGATGCCTGGTGGTTTCAGGCAATTCGACTGCCATTTCAGGGGGTGCTGATCGCCTGGGCCTACTGGTATACCGGGCCTGAAGACCCCCAGCTCACACCTCTGCCATGACCTCGCTTTCTCCCCTACCCTGGCTAGATGTCGCGGTTCACCTGGGCATAGCCGTTATCTTAGGGGCCGTGATTGGCCTTGATCGCGAGTATAGCCACAAGGCCGCCGGCCTCAGAACCAATATGCTGGTTTCCCTGGGTTCAGCGCTGTTTATGATGGCCACCCTTCAGAGCGGCATGGCAGAGGTCGATAGTACCGCCCTGCCTAGAAGTCTGCAAGGAATTATTACCGGAGTAGGGTTTGTTGGTGCAGGCTCGATTTTGCGCGAAGACCGGGTGCGGGGGCTGACCTCAGCCACCGCCGTCTGGGTTTCTGCCGGGGCTGGCGTTGCTGCGGGGCTAGGGCTATGGCAGCTGGGCCTCATGGGTACAGGGTTTGCTCTGCTGATTTTGCGCCTGATAAAAATTGTTGAAAACCGCATTTAACCCACCCGCCGACAGGTTTTCGTCTGCGGCTGTCGCTGTACCACGTACGTTAACCCCTTCTTTGAGAATTGCACCGCTTTGCTCAGTGCGATCGCGCTACCAATGGTTACTCTGGACGTGGCATACCCATAGACATTCTTCCAGCCAGAGCCAAAATTGCAAATTTCGATTAGATACCTTTGATCCGTCCAGCCAGATTCGCAAGCACTGCAATTAATTCAGCAGGTTCAACGGGTTTTGCAACATGGGATTGAAAGCCTGCTAACAGCGCAGCCGTGCGATCTTGAGTTCGGGCATAGGCCGTCAGGGCGATCGCCGGAATTCGGCCTCCACGCTCCGGTTTCAATGCTCTGATTCGACGCAACAGAGCATAGCCGTCTTCATCCGGCATGCCAATATCACTAATTAAGATATGCATAGGTGTCAACGATGTGGTCAGCAAGGAGATAGCCTCATTTGCTGACGTTGCAACCCTGACTTCTGCCCCACAAACTTCTAGCGTGTAGGTGAGTAAATCCCGCATATCCGCGTCGTCATCCACGATCAGTATCCTCAATCCGTCTAGCCGAGGGGAGCAGATAAATGGAACCCTGCCTCCCAGCGCTGGATGCACCCGTTCAGGTTCAATGGTTGTTGGCCCAACGGCTAGCAGAGGTAGTTTTACAGTAAAGGTTGTGCCCTGTCCTTCTCCTGAGCTTTCAGCATGAACCGTTCCGCCATGCACCTCTACCAATTGACGGACGATCGCTAAACCCAATCCTAGCCCACCAAAGGAACGGGTCGTGGAGCCATCGGCCTGACGAAAGCGCTCAAAGACGTGAGGGAGGAATTCTGCACTAATTCCCTGACCTGTATCCGCCACAACAATTTCAACATGAGAATTAATGCGTTGCAGGTAAACCTGAACCCGTCCGAGTTTCGGTGTGAACTTGATCGCATTGCTGAGCAGATTCCAAACAATCTGCTGTAACCGTTCGGCATCTCCTAAAACGGGCCCTGCTGCTGGATCGAGCACCGATTGCAAGCGAATCTTCTTGGCATCAGCGGCAGGTCGCACCGTATCGATCGCGGCCTCAATGACTGACAATAGCTCAACCGTTTGAACATTGAGGCGAATTTTGCCTGTAATAATGCGTGAAATATCGAGGAGATCATCAATTAATTGAGCCTGAGATCTGGCATTGCGCTCAATCGTTTCCAGAGCACGCTTCATCCTGGCTTCGTCTGCCATGTTAGTCCGCAGGATCTGAGACCAGCCGAGGATGGCATTAAGGGGGGTTCGCAGCTCATGGGAAACGGTTGATAGAAATTCATCCTTCAATCGATTCAGCCTCTCCGCTTCTGCTCGTGCGTTCTGTTCTTGTACCAGAAGTTGCGCCCGCTCCTCTTCTGCTTGTTGGCGCAGTTGGATCTCTTTTGCCAATTCATCAATTTTCTTGTTCAGTAGAGTGAATCGATTACTGGCAGACTCTCGATTTTGTACCCGCAAGAAAATGAGTGCAGGTGCTTCGGGTGACCACGGCCGGATAACAGCCCCCTCACAGCGACACAAACAAGTCTCTTCATTATTAGTAATGAGGGACAATGAGCCCAGCACGAGCTCTCGACTGGTGGAGCAAGTCCGCAGATACTGTTTGACCTTATCTGGTGAATCCGTTGCTAGATCAAAAATTGTCTTCCCTTGCAGGATCTGGCGAGATAACCCCAGCAGTTTGGAGAATGCCGGATTGGCAACCAAAATCTGACCGCTTCCCTCAAGTAGAAGTATAGGTTCTGGCAAAATTCTGGCAACTTCGAAAAACTGTTCGGGAGTCACCCCTCGCCCTCGCCCTTAAAATATTCTCTTCCGTGACTTTCTTCTGCCTCTGGCGTAGGTTTTAGATAAACGACTACCCGACATCCCGATGCACCCGTTGCGATCGTCTCTTGCAGGTCTACTTTGGCGTATCCTAAATTGTCCGCTGCAATGGAACCAAACACATTGGAGGTCATCATGCACATGGAGGGACGGCCAATGACTTTTTCAGCGAACGGACAAGCCCGATTTCCTAAAACAATCTTTTCATCGGTTTGCTCAATAATATAAAAGTCCCCCTGAATTCGCTTTTTTAAATCCACAAAGACATCGGCTACTTGCTCTCGCGTTAGATGAGATACCTCTAGAGCCGCTCTATAGTCGTGGTCAATTTGTCTTCCTATATTTTGCCCCACGACACTGATAAACCCTGAGGCTTCCTCTAAGCCCACAACATCCTGCAACGTACCCGCCAACTCTCGAATTAGGGTGCGTAAAAACACATCCCTCTCCAGAGGGATTTCAAGATCTTTAATGGGTTTTTCCAGCTTAGGCGAACTATCCATAGCGCTACCTCTTAAATGGAGTTCAGCAGAAGGTTCTTTAACTATAATATTTCACCTGACCGAGTGACAGATAATTATGATTTAAGCCCCGCCTGAAGCGCGATCGCACAGTGGGGTGGGCCGTCTCCATCATCAGCCCGTACTCTAGCCCCTCGGTCACCGCCTGGTAAGCAGTTGATGTAACCCACCTACCCACTCCCCCCCATCCCTAATCTCGCTCGATCGCATTCAGCATGTCTGACTTAGTGCCCTTGATAGTGCCCCCCTGAATGCTGACTCGATAGCGAACCGGCGACAAATGCCCCTGAATGCTGTGGCTCTGGCAGGCCAGGTGGAGCTGGCTCAGGGCCACCTGGGCATCGGCGTCAAAGGTGTGCAGATAGTCATCGAAGCCCAAAAATGCCAGACCGTAGAGCATCTGCTGGCTAAACTTGCCTTGAAAGTAGCCGCCGTGGACATCGCGCTTGCCTCGGGCATAGTCGAGGGTGAGCATAAAGTAATTCCAGGGGGTGAGAACGGCCTTGCCCAGGGCGCGGGTCAAAATGCCGGTGGGCTGAGCCGAGCAGGTGTTGGTGTTGGGGTCGTACTTAATATCTATATAGTCAGTGCAGTCAAAGTAGGTGAAAAAGTCGGCTACGCTGGCCCGATTACTGTCTCCAGAAGCCTGCACTTTAAACAATTCAGCCATGGTCACCACGCCCCGTTTTTGAAAGCGTTTGTAGGTTAAAAACAGCTGCTCCATGACATTATTATGCGACCGGGCGATGGTTTCGCCAATGGGTAAACTGGGCGAAAAATCTTGATCTAATGCTGCTAGGTTAACCAGCCCGTAATCCTCTACGTCCCCCAATTTATTTTGCAGCGCCACATTGCCTAGGCGATAGCCCCGCACCTGGGTACGACTGGGGAAGGCGATATAGTTGGCGGTGGTAGACGCGATGCGCAGGGCAATGTCGCCCTCGCTGCTAAACAGGTAAGATTCTGAAAACCGCCGCAGGGACGATGCCAGAAAATTGGCTCGGCTAGAGACAATCGCGAGCACCGGAATATCGGGCGACGCGAGGACTAGACGGCCCAGACTAAATACATCGCCAATGCAGGAATCGGGATGCTTTTCGACTGAGGCACTGTCAAACACATCCGACAAGATACGCACTACGTTGGTGACCACAAACGCGCCCATGCTGTGGCCAATAAAACTGAGTCTCACCTTACCCTGCGATCGCCGCTGCCAATAACCCCGCGCCTGATCCATGGCCTTGCGATGGTCGGCTTCCCCTACGGTATTGGGAAACATCTCGGCGGCGGTGCGTTTGACAATCGCCTGGTCGATCTGGCGCAGCAGCTCTACTAGATCGAGCACCCCAAAGTTGTCGGCCCGGTAGCTGTCGCGAAAATAGACCACCAGCCGCAGCACCACCAGAGCCAGCATCAGCGTGCCCAGCACAAACAGCAGCACCAGAAACAAACTGATCACAAAGCCCGCAATGCTTTCCCCAAAGGCAGTCAGCTCAAGAATCAGCAGCGCTAGGGCACAGACCCCGCCTATTATCAGCACATCGCGGGGCAGCGGCGGCAGCGCTTGCAATGCCTGAAGAATTTTTTGGGGGCTGCTCAGGGCGACATTTTCGGAGGGCCAGCGGTAGCCAATAAACACTCGGTTGGTCTGGGCTGTGATCGCCGGGTCGTGGCGATTGACGTATTTAAAGATGTTTTTGTACCAGGCCTCTACCCCGCCGCGACTGGTGTTGTAGCCATGCACGGTGATCACCAGCTCAGCAGCGCCATCGGCGGCGGTGGCCATCATCCGATGCAGGTGATCAGCTATCTCGTCAATGCCCTGGGCCGCCTGCCGCTGAATTGTCTCGCTGGCTTCCACAGCTTCTTCAATGTTGGGCGGGGCGCTACTCATGACAAAGTAGCCCGGAATGTTGCCTTCAGCGCCACTGGCCTCGTCTATATCGACAATTTGGGCCAAGCTCTCTTGCTGAAAGACAAATTTTTGAATGATGAAAGGAAGCTGGTTCATAGATGCCCTAAAAGACCTGTCACGAGAAGATTTCAAGAGCGTACCTGACCTTTCCAGACAGTGGCGCTTTAAGTTAATGAAATGTAGGTTGATAGCGCCGCCAGGCTTTAATCAGATCAGATAGCCGTCTTGGCCGTTCACGGTCAGGCCAGACGCCTAATCTATGTCACGCTGCCGCATGGCTTTGCCTCGGCTCTCCAAACCATTCTCCCGGTACTGCCCTGCTGAGCGAGCTGCGCCGCATAGGCTGAACCCCGTCAGCTTTTATACCCCCGTTGCCAGGACGGGAGCGGCTTTTAGCAGGGTTTGCGTATAGGGATGCTGGGGCGACTCAAACAGAGTTTTGGTGGGGGCAATTTCCACAATTTTGCCCTGCTGCATGACGGCGATGCGATCGCACATAAACCGCGCCACCCACAGGTCGTGGGTAATAAACAGATAGGTGAGGTCAAACTCCTGCTTGAGGGCAATCATCAGCTCGAGCACCTGGGTCTGCACCGTGGCGTCGAGCATGCTCACCGGCTCATCGCAGATCACCAGCTTGGGGTGGGTGATCAGGGCGCGGGCGATCGCCACCCGCTGCTGCTGCCCCCCCGACAGATCGCCAGGAAAGCGGTCAAAGAAGTCGGCGGTGGGGTTGAGGCTGACCCGAGCCAGCATGTCGTGGGCTTGCTTCTCGGCCTCGGCCACCGTGGCTAGCCCGTGAATCAGTAGGGGGTCGGCGATGCTTTTGCCCACGGTCATCATCGGGTTAAGGCAGGCGTGGGGGTCTTGAAACACCATTTGCAGCTGCCGCCGCTGCTGCCGCATGGCTTCGCGGGAAAGAGTGGTGAGGTCGGTGCCGCCAAACAGCACCTGGCCGCCGGTGGGCTTGACCAATTGCAGAATGGTGCGCGACAGAGTGCTCTTGCCGCAGCCCGACTCGCCCACCAACCCCACCACCTCACCGGGGAAAATCTCCAGCGTTACCCCATCTACGGCCTTGATCACCTTGGTATTCTGTCTTCCCAGCAGCCGAGCGAGGGGATTGGTCTCTAGGGTGTAGTGCTGAGTCACATCCCTCAGCCGCAGAATCGGTTCGGTGGGCGTAGCGGTGTAGGCTAGCCCCTCGGCCTGCTGCATGTGCAGGGCCGACTCGACTAGCGATCGCGTATAGATATCCTGGGGATTTTGAAACACTGTAGCCGCCGTGCCCTCTTCCACCACCCGGCCCTGGTACATGACCGCCACGCGATCGCAGTACTCGGCCACCAGCGACAGGTCGTGGGAGATCAGCACCAGCGCCGTGCCCAACTCGTCGCACAGCCGGGTCAGCTCATCGAGAATCTGGGCCGACACTGTCACATCCAAACTCGTCGTCGGCTCGTCAGCGACAATCAGCTTAGGCTCTAGGATCATCGCCAGGGCGATCGCTACCCGCTGGCGCATGCCGCCGCTAAACTCGTGGGGATACTGTCCAAACCTGCTGGCGGGAATGTTGACCTTTTCGAGCACGGCGATCGCCCGCTCCTTCGCCGCCGCCGCCGACACATCAGATCGGTGGGCGCGCAGGGTCTCCGTGCAGTGGTCGCCAATCGTCATCAGCGGGTTGAGCCGGGTCATCGGGTCTTGAAATACCAGGGCGATCGCCTCGCCGCGAAACCGCCGCAGCCGCTGGGGGCTAAAGTCGAGCACTAACTCACCGTTAAACCACACCCGCCCCTGCAACTCCGTCGCCTGGGGCAGCAGCCGCAGCGCCGCCCGACCCAAGGTGCTCTTGCCGCAGCCGCTCTCGCCCACCAGGCCTAGTTTTTCGCCAGGCGACAGCTTTAGCGATACCCGATCCACCGCGCGATCGCCCTGGCCAGGGTAGGTGACCGAGAAAGAGTCGAGGGCGAGGAGGGTGTCGGACATAAAGTGGGTGGGTGTAGGTAGGTAGGTCATGTAAGTGAGTAGGTGGGTAGGTGTGTTGGGGTTTACTCACCTACCCACCTACCCATCTACTCACCCACTCATTGATCAACTCGTCGCATCAAATACGCCACCCCAAAATCCCCATTCGGGTGCTCTTCTAGCAGGTTGGCCAGCTCAAAAACGCGCTGGGCGATGTCTGGCCCCAGCTTATCGACGGTGGCCTGGCGCTCGCGCTCAACGTGCTCTAGATCGCGCACCTGACCCTGCCAGTTGGCGGAAAAAATGTAGTCAATGTGAGCCTGCAACTCAAGCTGTTGCAGCATCTCCCACTCGCCAGCATCGCACCAGATGCCGTTGCAGCTGGGGCAGCGCTCCACATAAAATGACCCCTGCTTGAGGGTAATGCGCCCGCGCACCAGGTAGCTGCGGCATTCGGGGCACAGGGCTGCCCGGTTGTCGAGCGCCGCCGGCTGAAAGTCGGTACTCAGCGACAGGGGCAGCACTGCCACGGTCACCGGGGCGTCGGGGTCGATCTGCTGCTGCTGCCAGGTGATGTAGTGCTCTGGCGGAATCCAGCTACCGCCGCAGCTGGGGCAGGCACTAACCATCAGCCCCGGCGCTAGCTGACTATCTTGGAGATCGATATCCCCTTCCTTCGGGCACTGATACAAGGCACCAACTCCTGCGCTCGGCTGAACGATGAACTCGACGAATCCCTACTTATTAAACCACCTGGTCTGAAACCCCGGTAGCGCCAGGTAGAAGGATGAAAAGAAGGGTGAAAGGAGATTTCAAGACAAACAAGGGATCTGGACTTGGGTTTGGTTGATAGCTTTAGTCAACCTGAGAGGGCTGGTTGGCATCTGGGGTAGGCCAGAGGGAAGATTGATCGGGCAATTGAGCGTCTAACTCCTGAGCTGGCCCCGGCTCGGGCAGGGCGTGGAGGGCGGTCTCTTCTAGCTGTGGGCGGTTGGGGGCGCGATCGGTGGTGTTGGCTACAGAATCGGTGGTGATAGGTTGAGGGTGATCGCGTAATCGGGGCAGCGCGGGCTGATTGGGCTTAGGCCTTGGCCGAGGCAGCTCCTGAGTCGGGGTGGGTGGTTCCTCCATCCAGGCTTGCCAGGCGGCCCTCGCCCCGGCCAAAAAGCTCTTGGTGCCAGTATTCAGGCGTTTGGCCCCAGTCTGGGCCGTGGACAGGCTCTGGTTTACCTGCTGCACTACCTGCCCGGCGCTCTGCACCCCCTCGGTGACGTCGTCGGTTAGCTCAGTAATCTCTAGCCCGGTGAGGCGAATGGCCTCTAGGGTCGGAGGCAGCTCGCGCCCCAGGGTATCGAAGAATTTTTCGGCGCTGCGGGCGGCTCGTCCCAGCTCTCGGAAGGTGGGTATGGCAACCAGCAGCACCGCCGTCAGACTGATGACGACCAGTAAAAACGACAGGGCTAACCAAAACAGCGGGTCTGCCAAAACCAATGTTCTTACTCCTGGGCAGACCCATTACTGGCTACGGGCGCAGACTGGCTCAGCTGTTCGTACTCTTGGCGACTGGCGGCTTGACCCGCAGCGATCGCCTCCCGCAGCCGGTCGAGAGTGTGCTCCCAGTTAACCAGGGCGTTTTCCGATAGGCGATCGGCCTGGAGAGATACCGATGTCGACAAATCTTCCACCAGCTCTGGCAAGGCATCCGCCGACTTGCGCAAAATACGCCGGGTTTCGCGCCCGGTGCGGGGGGCCACCAGCAGCCCCGCTACGGCGCCCATCGCAGCCCCCAGCACTAGGCCACCGACGAACCCTCCCGATTGCTTGTCGCTCATGGTTTTGTCTTCCTATGGGTATCCGCAACCGTGCCAAAAGCCTTTTCCCTAAGGGTAAGGCCATCCTCTCGCTTTTTAACTGATCGCTTTTTCAGCCCCGCTCTGCCTGGCCGCCGCAGCTGGGTCACCCCCAGCCAGCGCCCCACCATGGGCAAATAGCCAACCATTGCCATTAGCTGTTCTAGCCGCAGCAGTTGCAGCTGGAGCAGACCGTAGCGCTGCCGTAACCCAGCAGTGCCGGTCTGACCGCGCAAAATCGCGGGGGGAATCCGCTCGGGGTTGAGAATTCTGTGGGCCTGGGAATCCCAGTTGATCAGGGCATCGGCGGCAGCCCCCAGGCTCTGGCTCAGCCGCCAGAGCCGCCAAGCCACGTAGAAGCAAAACAGCGCAATGACCAGATTTAGGGTAACGGCAACCGCGATCACAACTTTCGCCTATCCTTTTACTTGGCTAAATCATAACTGCATTTTGCCATAGCGATAGTGGGGCCGAGGACTTGATCAACCTAATTTTGCCAGGCTCTAGCGGTGCGCGGTGCAGGGTGCAGGGTATACGGTACACGGCAGCCCTTGAACCGTACACCTTCCCCCGTACACCTCGAACCTTCCCCCGTACACCTCGAACCGTACACCTCGAACCGTACACCTTCCCCCGTACACCTTCCCCCATATACCTTGCTGCGATTAGGATCTTCCCCCGTTGGATACCATTGCCAAAACCCTCGATGTTGACCCCGGTCGCGGCGTTGACGAACCCTCGGGTCGCCCCCACCTGCCCTACAAAACCCTGACTGCGGCCCTCGGGGCGGCCCAGAGCAACACCCTAATTAAGCTGGCCCTCGGTACCTACAGCGCTGGCGAGCGCTTTCCCATCACCCTATCCGACGGGGTAATGGTTACCGGGCAAGAAACCACCCAGGGCCAGGGGGTTGTGGTCACGGGGGGTGGGGCCGGGCCGGGGGGGAGTTCGGTGGGTCTAGTGATTGAGGGCCAGAGCCAGCTGCGGGGGGTAACCGTGCAAAACCCCCAGGGCATCGGCATTTTAATCAACGCAGGTGCGGCTCTGGTGCGGGCCTGCCGCCTCAGCCAGTGCGCGGTGGGGCTACAGGTGGGTGGGGCCGCCAGCCCGCTAGTGGTCAACACTCGGGTAGACGAAAATCGCGATCGCGGCCTCAGCTTTGTCGACCAAGCCCGAGGGGAAGTCCAAAACTGCGTGGTCGAACGCTGCGGCACCGGCATTTACGTGGGTCAGAATGCCGCGCCGCTGATTCGCGACTGCCAGTGCGCTAGCAACCAGGTGGGGGTGCAGGTGGCGGGCGGGGCCAGCCCTGTGCTGCGGCAAAATCGGCTGGTGCAAAACCAAACCGCTGGCCTGGTGGTGCAAGACACGGCCCGCCCCGAACTGGGCCAGCCCGACGACCCGGCGGGCAATATTTTGCGCTACAACCGCCAGGCCGACCTGCGCAACGACACCCGCCAGGCGCTGGTGCTGGTGGGCAACGACGTGCTGCCCCAGGGGCTGGTGGGGGCCGTCACTCTCGCGGCCAGCCAACGCCCCGACCCCGCCGCCGTACCCGCCGCCCTGCTCGACCGTCCCGACCTGCCGCAGACCTCCAGCCCACCCCCTCCCAGCCCCGCAGAGGAAACCACAACCCCGGCCCCAGTGCCTATTCCCAGTCGCTTTGCTGACCTGGGCGACCATTGGGCCACCGCCTACATTGAGGCCCTGGCCGATCTCGACCTGGTGAAGGGCTACCCCGACGGCACCTACCGTCCGCAGGCCACCATCAACCGGGCTCAGTTTGCCGCGCTGGTGGCCGCCAGCTACCGCAGTCTGCCGCCCGTGCGGGGGGCGGTAACGTTTGTCGATGTGCCGCCGACCCATTGGGCGGCCAGCGCCATTGACCAAGCCCAGCGCCAGGGTTTTCTGGGCGGCTACCCCGATGCGACCTTTCGCCCCGACCAGGGTATGGTGCGGGTGCAGGCGATGGTGGCGGTGGCCACAGGGCTCAAGCTGCCGCCAGCTCCGGCCAGCGGGCTGGGGGTCTACCGCGATCGCGCCCAGATTCCCAGCTATGCGATTGACGCGCTGGCCAGCGCCACCCAGGCGGGGCTGGTGATCAATTACCCCGACCCTGAACTGCTGCGACCGCTCGAAACCATGACCCGCGCCGAGGTAGCGGTGCTAATTTATCAAGGGCTAGTGGCGCAAGCAAAAGCCCCGCGATTAGATACCGTCATTCCCCCACCCCCCGCCATGGCCCAAGGATCGTTTCCCGATATTCAAACCCACTGGGCCATGGACTTTATTCAGGGGCTGCTCAACCTGGGCCTGGTGCAGGGCGACGACGCGGGCCGCTTTAACCCCACCCAGCCCATGACCCGCGCCCAGTTTTCGGCCCTGGTAAGTCGCACCTTTGCCCCCCCTCCCCGGCGACCGGCGCTGCTGTTTCGCGATGTGCCCTCGGGTCACTGGGCCGCTGGGGCGATTCAAATCGCCTACCGGGGCGGCTTTCTCTCGGGGTTCCCAGACCAGACCTTTGGGCCAGACACGCCGCTGCTGCGCGCCCAGGTGTGGGTGGCCCTGGTGGCAGGGCTGGCGCTGCTGCCCAACCAGCCGGGCAATTTGGCGCTGCTGTTTCGCTATAGCGATCGCAGCACAATCCCTGACTATGCAACGAATGCGATCGCCAAGGCCACCCAGCTCGGCCTGGTGGTGAACGTGCCCGACATCGTCCAGCTCAACCCCAACCGGGTGGCCACCCGCGCCGATGTCTGCGCGGCGGTGTACCAGGCGCTGGTGCTACAGCTGCGGGCCAAGCGGATTGACAACCCGTTTATTGTCAGGGTGTAGGGGGAAGGGGGGAGACGGTATAAGGTGTGCGGTGCAAGGTGCAAGGTGCAAGGTGCAAGGGAAACCGTGAACCGCGAACCGTAAACCGTAAACCCTAGACCGTAAACCGCGAACTTGGTGAAATACTAGGCCGGCTTCTCTAAGGCCACCAGCAGACGCGTGGCAAACAGCCAGGGCAACTGGTCGCACAGGCGGTCAACGGTCGCCATCAGCGGCATGAACGAATTGGGATACATCTGGGGTTTAGAGTAGCCTCCCGAGGCCACGTAGGAAACCGCCGCGTAACGCCGGGTTTTGAGCAGCTGAAACCCTTGCAGGTCGTGCTTGATGTTTGATTCGAGAAAAATGCGGCTGGCGTTGCCTTGGGCGGCGTAGTAGTCAATGTCGTGGGCGGCCCAGGTGGGGGGTGCATGCCACTCAATGTCCCAATTCAGGGCCAGGGGTTCGGGGTGCAACGCGCCGTATACCAGCAGCCCTAGCAGGCTGACGCAGGGTTCAAACAAAATTACCCGCCCGCCGGGGGCCAGCACGCGCCAAAATTCTTGCAGGGCCGTGCCGGGGTAGCGCAGGTGGTGAAACACATCGAACAAAATCAGGTTGGCAACGCTCTGGCCAGCAAACGACAGGTCGTAGGCATTCTCAACCTGATCAATCCAGGGGTTGGGGAAAATATCGGTGCGCACACAGCCGGGAATCACCCGCTGAATATCGGCTACCCCCGAGCCAAGTTCTACGGTGAGGTGGGGCAATGGCGCTAGATGCTGAGCGATTTCTTGATGAAATGTTTTATAGATGGCCCGCAGAGCTGGTTTCTGCTTCCAGGCATCGGCATTCTTGAGTATTTCTTGATGATGCCGATCAATGCTTTCCAAATCTATGTCCTCATCTCTGCCCAGGGGGCCTCAGCTACTTTAAGCATTCTTCTCAGACTGCGAAATCCATAGCGAGCCCCTACTCTATTTATAGTAATGGGTAAAATTGGGCGGCTTTTGGGCTGGCCTGCGGCAAACTGAGCCCGCGAACCAAGGCGATTTCTGGAAGATAGTTTCTCTAATGGTGGGCAGTGCCCACCCTACAGCGGCTATAGTCGCTGGATTAAAGCTGGTATCTTCTTTCCTAGAAATCTTCTACGTCATCTATGTCACTGCCCGTTGCCCAGCGGTTCAAAACCGACTCGCTTCATTCGTCATCCCTAGCGCCCTATGTGGCCCTGAGCCTGTGGGTGGGCATTGTACTGCTGCTGCGCAGCCCGCTGCAAAGCCTAATGCCCCACGACGAGGGCTGGTATGCCCAGCAGGCCCGCTGGATCGTAGAAACCGGTGACTGGGTCACCCAGCAGTGGTGGGGCGAGCCGGTGCACGATCGCATGATGGGCATTCAGTGGTTAATTGCTGCCTCCTACAAACTGTTTGGGGTGAGTGAAGGGGCCGCCCGGCTGCCGGGAGCGATCGCCTGCTGGGGCGCGGTCATGCTCACCTACGCGATCGGGCGGCGGTGCCTGACGGCGCAGATTGCCCTGTGGGGGGCCGCTATCCTAGCTGCCACCCCGATTTGGATGCAGGCTTCGCGGTTAGCGATTCAAGATGTGCCCCTGACGGCGCTAGAGTTGCTGGGCATTTGGGCCTTGCTTCAGGCAGAAACCCGGCCTCGGCGGCGGGTCTGGGGATTTTTGGCGGGCAGCACCGTGGGCTTGGGCTTTATGCTCAAGAGCATTATGGTGATTCCGGTGGTGATGGCCCTGGGGCCATACCTGGTGCTAGAGCACCGTCGCCATCGCCACCTGCTCAACCCAGGGCTATATCTGGGTCTGGCTTTGGGGATGGTACCGGCGATCGCCTGGCTGGCCCTCAGCGTAGAGCGCTACGGCACCCTGCCCCTAGAGCGCACCTTTGGGCTGCTGGTCAACCTGGCCCAGGAAGACTATCACAACGCTGGCCCCTTCTATTATTTCTGGAATATCCCAGCTAACGCCTTTCCCTGGCCGTTTTTGGCGGTGCCGGGGGTGTGGTTGGGCTGGCGATCGCCCCACCCGCGCAAGGCCCTCTGGCTGGGCTATCCGCTGGTGCTGTTTACCCTGCTGGCCCTGTTTAAAACCCGCACCTGGTACTATCCCCTACAGCTGCTGCCCTTTGTCGCGCTGCTGGCGGCCCTCACCCTGACCACCCTGGGGCAGCTCTATAGATCGCACCAGCGCCGTCGGCTGGTGGCGGGCCTGACCTACGCTCTCGCCGGAATTGGGGCGGTGCTGGTGGTGGCGGGGACCGTGGCGCTGCTGCAACCCCAATGGATTGTGGCTCAGGGAATTGTAGTGGAGGGGCTGGGGCGCTACGCCCTGCTGGCGATCGCGGCGGGGTTGGGTTGGCTGGTGCCTTTGGGCGCTTATAGACAGCGAGCACCGCGATCACAAAGCGCCAGCAATACGGCCCTGTGGCAGTGGGGCTGGCTGCTGGGGCCTTGGAGTGCGATCGCGCTACTTTACGCCACCGGCTTCTGGGGCAACTACAACCCCGATGTCAAACTGGCGCTGACCACGCCGCCCCTACAGGAAATTGTGGCTAATCACCCCATCCATGCCGTCTTCAAAACCGTTAGCCCTGCCGAGGAAGACATGGTGCTGATCACGTTCTACACGCCCCATCTGGGCAGCGCTACCGATAGTTGGCAGAGCCTAGCACCGGGCAGCTATGCCTGGGTGGCCACCCCAGACCTGAGCTCGCTACCCGCCGAGGCGGTGCGTCTGGGCCAGGTGCGCGACTGGGTGCTGGTGCAGCTGCCTTAATCATTGGGTGAAGCCTCCGTAGAGTTGACGGAGATCAATGTCGCATTAGCTACCGAAAAGGGCAGTCTAGAGTTAAGGCCAATTGCTGTCTACGTGCCGGTCATTGGCCTGATTCTTTATTTCCCGGAGTTGTGAACTATGGCTAGATTTGGGGTGAAGACGGTGGCAGCGGTGGTGCTAGGGGCGATCGCAGTGGCTAGTAGTGCGGCCATTGCCCAGGCGCAGTCGCGAGTCGACTGGCTCAGCAGCGGCGAAAATATCATGTACGACGGCTACCTCTATGACGGTGAGGCGGTAAACGCCACTTGTGATGACGACTGCTACGACATCGACTTGTTTCTCTACGACGCCGAAACCGGCGACCTGGTCGCTTCCGATACCCTGGAAGACGCCATCCCTGTGGTGATCGCCCCCTACGAGGGCGATTTCTTGATTGAGGTGGTGATGGCGGGCTGTAGCCTCGAACCCTGCGAAACTTGGACCGATTCTGAAGCCGGGTTTTAGGGGAAAGGGCGATTTTCCTCGGGCTTGCTGAATAACGCAAAAAAGGCAGGGGCGATCGCCCCTGCCTTTTTTTAGTGGCTGGCGCTCTGCTTGGCGGCGGGATGCTGCTCTAGCACCTTGGCCAGGTACTTGCCTGTGTAAGAACCTTCCACCTGGGCCACCGCTTCAGGGGTGCCTACGGCGATCAGCTCACCGCCGCGATCGCCCCCCTCTGGCCCCAGATCCACCAGCCAGTCAGAGCAGCGAATCACGTCTAGGTTGTGCTCGATCATCAGCACCGAGTTGCCCTTGTCGACCAGACGCTGAACCACGTCGAGCAGTTTGTGGACATCGTAAAACGAGAGGCCTGTGGTGGGTTCGTCGATTAGGTAGAGGGTTTTGCCCGTCGAGCGGCGGGCTAGCTCCGTGGCCAGCTTCATCCGCTGGGCCTCGCCGCCGGAGAGGGTGGGGGCCGTCTGCCCCAGGCGAATGTAGCCCAGCCCCACGTCCACCATGGTTTGCAGGCGGCTGGCGGCCTGAGGAATATTCTCGAAGAATTGTAGAGCTTCTTCGGCGGTCATATTCAGCACGTCGGAGATGTTTTTGCCCTTGTAGGTGACTTGCAGGGTGTCGCGGTTGTAGCGTGCCCCCTTGCACACCTCGCACTGCACGTAAACATCGGGCAAAAAGTTCATCTCGATCACGTTCACGCCCTGGCCGCCGCAGGCTTCGCAGCGCCCGCCCTTGACGTTAAACGAGAACTGCCCCGCCTTGTAGCCCCGTGCCTTGGCCTCGATAGTTTCGGTAAACAGGTTGCGGATCACGTCAAAGACCCCCGTGTAGGTAGCGGGGTTGGAGCGGGGGGTGCGCCCAATCGGTGACTGGTCGATGACGATCACTTTGTCTAGCGCCTTCAGCCCGTCGAGCTTATCCATGCGTTTGGGGAAGGGCACTTTGCTGCCAAAGTGATGCTGGAGCGCGGGGTACAGCAGCTCATTCACCAGGGTCGATTTGCCCGAGCCAGAGACCCCGGTGACGCACACCAGCGCCCCCAGGGGAAATTCGACATCCAGGTTTTTGAGGTTGTTGTGGTAGGCGTTTTTAATCGTGAGCGATCGCCCGTTCCCTGACCGCCGCTCTGACGGGGTGGGAATGCTGCTGCGCCCTGACAGGTAGGCCCCGGTGAGGGAATCTTTCGCCGACATCAGGGTTTTGAGATCGCCCTCGGCCACAATTGCCCCGCCGTGCACCCCGGCCCCAGGGCCAATATCGACTAGATAATCGGCGGCGCGAATGGTGTCTTCGTCGTGCTCCACCACGATCAGGGTGTTGCCCAGGTCGCGCAGGCGGTAGAGGGTGTTGAGCAGGCGATCGTTGTCGCGCTGGTGCAGACCAATGCTGGGCTCATCCAGCACGTAGAGGACTCCAGTGAGTCCTGAGCCAATTTGGGTAGCCAGGCGAATCCTTTGGGCTTCCCCGCCGGAGAGGGTCATGGCGGTGCGGTGCAGGGTCAGGTAGTCTAGCCCCACATCCATCATGAATTGCAGCCGGGCGCGGATTTCGCGCAGCACCAGGGCACCGATTTGCAGCTGCCGGGCCGAGAGCTTGGGGGCATTGCCCGCTTCACCCGACTCCTCTTCGCCTACCAGCTGGCGAATGCGCTTGAGACATTCGCGAATGGAGACGTTGGTGAGGTCGCTGATGGAGTGCGGCCCGATGCGCACCGCGTTGGACTCGGGCTTGAGTCGGGTGCCGTTACACACTTCGCAGGTCTGGTCGATCAGGTATTTTTCGAGCTTTTGCTTGTGAAGCTCAGAGCTGCTGTCTTTGTACTGGCGCTCGAGAATGGGTAGCACCCCTTCGTACTGGCGCTGGTAGCCCTTGCGATCGCGGTAGCGCGAGTCAGACTCGATGTAGATCTTCTCCTCGCTGCCGTGGAGCACAATGTGCTGCTGCTCGGGGGTGAGCTGATCCCAGCGGCTCTGGATTTCAAAGCCAAAGGCCTGGCCGACGCTGTAGAGCAGCGAGAAATAGTAGGTGTTGTCTTTTTCAGACCAGGGAGCGATCGCAGCGTACACCGGCAGGGCCGGGTCGGGCACCACCAGTTCGGCTGAAAACGTGCGCAGGCTGCCCAGCCCGTGGCAGTGGGGGCAAGCGCCATAGGGCGAGTTAAAGGAGAACAGCCGGGGCGACAGCTCCTCCATCACCGCGCCGTGCTCGGGGCAGGCGAAGTTTTCTGAGAAGACGAGTTCTTTAAGCTGGCCGTAGTTGCCTTCTGCCTCGGCGGCCTGGGGTAGGCGGTCGGTCAGGGACACCACATTGCTGCCGGAGTCCTGGGTCTCTGCGGTCTGGGGCTTTTCCGCCAGAATGTCGATCACGGCGATGCCCTCTGATCGCTTCAGGCAGGTGCGCAACGAATCCGCCAGGCGATCCTCCATGCCCTCTTTCTTCACCAGGCGATCAACCACCACCTCAATGTTGTGGCTGTAGTTTTTGTCTAGCTCAATGTTGTCGGTGAGTTCGCGCAGTTCGCCATTCACCCGCACCCGCACAAAACCCTCGGAGGCCAGGCTAGAGAGCAGCTTTTTGTGGGTGCCCTTTTTGCCCCGCACCACCGGGGCGAGAATCTGGAAGCGGGTGCGATCGGGCAGGGCGATGACCCGGTCGATCATCTGGTCGATGGACTGGGGGGAAATGCTGCGATCGCAGATCGGGCAGTGGGGGTCGCCCGCCCGGCCGTAGAGCAGCCGCAGGTAGTCGTAGATTTCGGTGACCGTGCCCACTGTTGATCGCGGGTTGTGGGAGGTCGATTTTTGGTCGATGGAGATCGCCGGGCTCAACCCCTCGATCGCATCCACATCGGGCTTATCGACTTGGCCGAGAAACTGGCGGGCGTAGGCGCTGAGCGACTCCACATAGCGGCGCTGGCCCTCAGCAAAAATCGTGTCAAAGGCCAGAGACGACTTGCCCGAGCCGGACACCCCGGTAAACACGATCAGCTGGTTGCGGGGAATCTCCAGATCGAGATTTTTCAGGTTGTGCTGTCGGGCACCGCGAATGCGGATCACGTTGTCGTCAAGGGCAGCGTGGTGGTGGGCTAAGCCGGTGTGCTGGCTGCTGTTTTTAGAGTCACCGTTGTCTTTGCTGGACGCTCGAACCTTCTTAGAGGCGGTGGTTTTCTTGGCAGAAGCGTCCGATTTGGGCATGTCTGGGGGCTTTGTGACAACGCATGTACCAATTTAACATTTTTAAATACTTGTCAAGGTTTCGTTAGCCAGGGTGTGTGGGAACTGTCCTCCGCTAGCGCTCTGCTGTGGTTATGACCAAAAGCGATGGGTTTCAAGCCCCGTCCTTTAGGACGGATTTTCTTCTTGCAGTCGATCTATCCAGTCTTCCACAAGCTGAGTCATTGTTTTTTCCCGTTGCTCAGCAACTCTCCTAAGCTTTTCCAGTCTAGACTT
>JBBSKN010000058.1:0-25801 GCA_038256265.1 Phormidesmidales cyanobacterium | reverse complement strand
TCAGGCAGAGTAAATGTAGGGGACAATAGTTACCCCTGTTTCTTAACGAAAAAAATTAACCATTGCAACCATCAAACCTGATCATGCCGCCAGACTCGACACTTCTTCCGATTTTTTATGGAATTGACGCCCAGGTCAAGCAAAACCTAGGGCGGGTGCTGGAGGCATTTCGACGGCAGCGGGTGGGCAGCCATCATTTTAACAGCGTCTCAGGTTACGGCCACGATGACTTGGGCCGCGACACCCTTGACCGCGTATTTGCCGATGTGGTGCAGGCGGAGGCCGCCCTGGTGCGATCGCAGTTTGTCTCAGGCACCCATGCGATCGCCTGCGCCTTATATGGTGTGCTGCGCCCCGGTGATGAAATGCTGGCGGTGGCAGGCACCCCCTACGACACCCTAGAGGAGGTGATTGGTCTACGCAGCTGCGGGCAGGGGTCGTTGGCAGAGTTTGGGGTGTCCTATCGAGAATTACCGCTTACTGATCACCATACCGTCGACTGGGCGGCACTGGCCTCTGCCGTTGGGCCAAAAACCCGACTGGTACATATCCAGCGATCGTGCGGCTACAGCTGGCGCTCAACCCTCACCATTGCTGAAATCGAAAAAATTGTGCGCCTAGTAAAAGGCCAGAACCCCCACATAGTCTGCTTTGTCGACAACTGCTACGGCGAGTTTTTAGAAGACCGCGAACCCACCGCCGTCGGTGCTGACCTGATCGCCGGGTCGCTGATCAAAAACCCCGGCGGCACCATCGCCCCCACTGGCGGCTACGTGGCAGGCCGCGCCGACTTGGTGGCCGCAGCGGCCTGTCGCCTCACGGCCCCCGGCATTGGGGCCAGCAGCGGCTCTAGCCTCAACCTCAACCGGCTGTTCTACCAGGGGCTATTCCTCGCCCCCCAAATGGTAGGTGAAGCGATGAAAGGCAATTATTTGCTGGCCGCCACCTTTGAGGCCCTGGGCTACCCTGTCAACCCCGCCCCCAGCGCTCCCCAGCGCGACGTCATCCAGGCCATTCGCCTGGGGTCGCCTGAAAAACTGATTGCCTTTTGCAAAGCGGTGCAGCGCCATTCGCCCATCGATGCCTACGTGGAGCCGGTACCCGCCGCCATGCCTGGCTACGACAGCGAGCTAGTCATGGCCGGAGGCACCTTTATCGACGGCAGCACCTCAGAACTCTCTGCCGACGGCCCCCTGCGAGAGCCTTACATTGTCTACTGCCAGGGCGGCACCCACTGGACCCATGTGGCTCTGGCGATCGAGGCGGCGGTGGAGGCGATTGGGCCAGCATGAAGCGCTACAGAGAAGGGAGCGCTGGATTATCCAGCGCTCCCTTCTTTAGGGTTTTAACCTACGGGGTATGAGCCTAGAGTCTTTATCTAGCTGTGGCCACCACTGACCAGAGTGGTCAGCATGGGCAAATTAGCCGCCAGCAGGTAGGCGAAGGTGACGCCGCCAATGCCACCGATCAAAAAGCTGCCCGCAAATTCGCTCCAGCCTTCATCGGTTTCAAGGCTAGCCGGAGGAGTAAAGGGGGTAGTGGTTTTAGTGACGGCGGTGTTGACGCCAGCACCCGAGTAGATCGATAGGCAGGCGGTTAAAATAACCACCAACGCCGAAGCACTCAACAGCCCGGCTAAACCGGGAATGTCGGAGTCGCGCAGGGGGCCGAGCAGGGCAAAGGGACCGTAGAGGAAATAGCCGTGGGCCATGCCGATCTCCAGGCCGCGACGCTGGGGCGAAAGCCCTTTGCGGTAGGCAGGCAGGTTGCCAATAAAGGCTCTAGAAAAACCTGAGGAATTAATCGGCGTCTCTAGGTTGCCGATTTGCGGATCCCCAGCGGGCTGAATGAGGTCTGTCATGGGGGAGAATCTCCAACTCAAACAAAATCACAGCAAATGATCAAAGACGGCCTTAGAAGCAGCTAAGACTTTGAAGCCGCCCTTAAGGAAGTTTGGGAAAGCAAGCTTCCCCAGATATGACAGGTCCAGAGGGAATTCCAGTTTGAGGAGACCCTTGCGGGGTCGCGCTCCAACTGAATTTAGCACCTGGACTCAGTTAAATCGGGCTGTCCCTAGGGATGCAGCAGCAAATCAGGGAAGAAGCGGTTGAACTCAATCAAAACGCCAGCAGTAATCACCATCCATACGGTGGCCAGCACCGGGGCAGACGATAGGTATCGAAGCAGGCCATTGTTCATGGTTTAGTTCTCCAAGGATCTAGTTCTCCAGGAGATAGTCCTCCTGGAGGTTGTGGGAATAGGCAGCGGGATGGCCTAGCGAGGAGATACGGTGATCTCGTCGTCTTTAGCAAACATGGCGCCACTGGCGATGTCTTTAAAAGCAGCCAGGGGCCAGGCAAACCCAGTTAACATGCACTTGATGGCCAGGGGCACGTCAATAATGACTTCTTTTTCTTCGGGGTTTTTCTCACCGCGCACGGCGATCACGTAGGCGCGACCGACCCAGCCAATCCACCCGGCGATATAGAGAAACAGCAGGCTAGGAATCAAAAACTCACCCGCGTGGGCCAGGTCGCCGTCTACCACCAGGTGGGGGAGACCGTCGGTGCCGCACAGCAGACTAGAGCTGCTGTAAAAGTCGAACCGAGCCTTGGCCGATTCAGTCTTGGCACCAGCAGCCCGCTTTAGAAAGGCCTCGTTTTGGCCGCAGGGGGTCAAGCCCGCCACATTGTCGCCAGCCAGGCTAGCGGAAGCCGGGGCGGCAAACCCAAACCAGAGAAACACTACGAGCGCTACAGCAAAAAACCGTCGCATAAATTGTTCCTTTTAATTACCTAAGAAACCTAGGGCGATTTGAACGTAAAGTTAAGTTTTTTGAACAAAAATCCACCCAACTTGGTCGCCATAATAACCCGCGACCGAACCCCCGTAAAGCTAAGATCGGTAGGGTGTTTACATCTCTACAAACTACTCCACAAGTTACGGCCCGCATAACTCAGTTCATCTCCCCTGACGACGACATCAAATAGCGACAAAAATGGCAACGATCTTAGCTTTAGAAACTAGCTGTGATGAAACGGCGGCGGCGGTGGTGCGCGATCGCACCGTTCTCAGCAGCGTGGTCGCCTCCCAAATCGCCGTCCACCAGCCCTACGGCGGCATTGTGCCTGAGGTGGCCTCGCGCTACCACGTCGCCACCCTGGGCGACAGCATTAGCGCTGCCCTAGACCAGGCCCAGGTCGGCTGGGACGCCATTGACGGGGTGGCCGCCACCTGTGCGCCGGGCCTGGTGGGGGCGCTGCTGGTGGGGCTAACGGCGGGCAAAACCCTGGCCATGGTGCACCAAAAGCCATTCCTCGGCATTCACCACTTAGAAGGGCACATCTACGCCAACTACCTGGCTGATCCCGACCTGGTGCCCCCCTACCTGTGTTTGCTGGTGTCTGGAGGCCACACCAGTCTGATCTACGTCAAGGGCTGCGGCCAATATCAAACCCTGGGCCACACCCGCGACGACGCCGCTGGCGAAGCCTTTGATAAGGTGGCCCGGCTGATGGGGCTGGGCTACCCCGGCGGCCCAGTGATGGATCAGTTGGCCCAGCAGGGCAACCCCAAGGCATTTCCACTGCCCGAGGGCAATATTTCTCTGCCCGAGGGGGGCTTTCACCCCTACGACTCGAGCTTTAGCGGCCTGAAAACGGCGATGCTGCGCTTAGTCGAAAAGCTGCGGGCCGAGGGGGTAGACCCGCTGCCCGTGGCTGACCTGGCGGCGAGCTTTCAGGCGACGGTGGCCCGTGGCCTGACCCGGCGGGTGGTGGCCTGCGCCCAGGCCTACGGTCTGACCACTGTGGCCGTGGGGGGCGGCGTGGCGGCCAACAGCGGGTTGCGCCAGCACCTGCGGCAGGCCGCCGTAGAGCACGGTCTGCGGGTGATCTTTCCGCCCTTGAGTCTCTGCACCGACAATGCCGCCATGATTGGCTGTGCCGCCGCCGATCACCTAGCCCATGGCCACTGCTCGGGGATGAGCCTGGGAGCGCAGTCGCGGCTCGATCTGGCGCGGGTAATGGAGCTGTACGAGTCTATCTTGGTGGCTTGACGCTACACTGAGAGCTAGTAGCTTGAAGCTATAGCGATCTCGGTGGCTTGACCGGCGGTGATCCTGGTAGCCTGACGCTACATTTGGTTTGACATACTTACTGTGGCAACACCTTGGGCCTCTGCTCAGGGGCTAGTTCCGATAAGGGTCTATGGTCTCACTACGTGTTTCTCAATTTCGACCTGCTCAGCACTTAGCTGGCCTCGGCGTGATCGCTCTCAGCATCATGCTGCTGGCGGGCTGTGCTTCCCAGAGCGGCAGTGCGGCAGACGGGGCGATCGCCTACGAAACCCAGCTAGCCCAGCACCTGGCTGCCAATGGTGGGGTTATGTACGGTGCCCACTGGTGTCCCCACTGCGCCGATCAGAAAGCTATGTTTAGTAGCTCCGCTGACGCAGTGCCTTATGTAGAGTGCGCTGCGGACGGTGAAGACGCCCAGCCCGAGCTGTGTCAGCAGCGTGGCATTCAGGGCTATCCCACCTGGGAAATTGACGGCCAGCTCTACCCAGGGGTGCTATCACTAGCCGAGTTGGCTGACCTGTCGGGCTTTTCTCAGACGCAGTAAAACCTGGTCCGAGTCAACTAGTCTAAGTCTATATTTGGCCAAGCCAGAGGGTCTGCCACCCGTTACCCACAATTTCCCTACTCAATAAATTCCATTGCAAAACCCTAGCTCTAACCCCCATGGCCATCTGCACGAGGTCGGCCCCGCCGCCGACAGCGTCGTGCAACCCCATGTCCATGATCCCGAGTCGCTGCGGCGCATTGTCAATCGCCTGGCCCGCATTGAAGGCCACATTCGCGGCATCAAAACCATGGTGCAGGAAAGTCGCCCTTGCCCAGACGTGCTGGTACAGGTAGCGGCAGTGCGCGGTGCCCTAGACCGAGTCGCCCGGATTATTCTTGACGAGCACCTGAGCGAGTGCATTGGCCGCGCCGCTGTAGAGGGCAACATCGAGGCTGAAATTGCCGAACTCAAGGCAGCCCTAGATCGCTTTTTACCGTAGTTGATCGGCCTGAATACGGGACTAGCTAAGACGGAGGCATAGTACGAATTCTAGTGGTGTCGGATAGCTACGCCGGAATGAAGCGGTCATGCTTGCGCAACAGCTGGCGTTCAAACTGTCGCACCCAGTTGCTGAAGCGATCGCTCTCCTGGGCGGTGGCAAACTTCAAGGATCTGCCCAACAGCAGGGCAACGTACTCTTCTTTGGTGCGCACCACAATGGCGGTTTGCTGATCTAGGTCAATGCAAATATGAGAAAATCCCTCCAGCTCAAGGGAAGACATCAGCAGCGACTTTAGGCCCAAGGCTTGGAACACGAGCTGCACCCAGCTAGTACTTTCGTTGTCGGCGGTGATGAAGTACTCGCGGGGAAGACCACTGAAATCAAAAATGGCAACCCCCAGAATGTCTGCCAACAGGGCCTCTTGAGCGGATAGAGAGGTCGTCGCCTGGGTCGATACAGATGCCTTAACCGTAGTCATAGAACAATCTAACGTGGTGACAGAGGATGTTAACTGAGCGGGCAAGGGGAAGAGCTAGCCTGCGGCGGAACCCCAGTTAACAGTATTGTACCCAGCCTCCCAGGGCAAGTTAGGATTGAGCGGAGCGTGGAGCAGACATGAAGCACTATTGGGGTAACCGCTCACAGCCCCTACCGGCCTGATGAAGTCAACCGTCCTGCCTGGGTCGTCTCATTTGAGACGATAACTAGCCAAAAAACAGTTAATCGAGGTGCTCTGAAGTCAATTGCCCAGCAATTCTGCCGATCGCGGCAGGCGTAGACAGAGGCGATCAGTAAAATCGCTGACGGTCTCTAGGTTTCTTAGGGTTTCTAGGGTGCCTTCCAGGTGGGGAACAATGCGGGCGGCAAGCTGCTGACGAAACTCGGGAGACAGGGCTGGCACCGCTGGCGCGGCGGATGCTGCGGGGTTTGCCTCTAGGTGCAGGGCCACGGTGCTGTCATCGGGTTCATCCACGGTGCTGAGGCTAATTTGGGGACTGCCCTGTACTAGGGCGGCTTCGATCAGCATGACCAGGGTTTGCTCTAGCCAGGTGGCGTCGGTGCTCACGATGAGGCTTGCGGCCACCGGCCCCACGGTAAATCGGCAGTGGCGGTTGACGCACTGCATCTCGACCTGCCGCTGCACGCGGGTGAGCAGCGGCTCTAGGGGGGTGGGCTGGATCTGGGGTTTTAGGGTGCCAATGTCGAGCTTGGAGAGGGTAATCAGCAGGTCAAGGTATTTCAGCACCATTTGAATGGTCTGGTTGGCCTGAGCGATAAACTCGCGCTCTTCAGCAGGGTTTTCGCACAGGTCTTCGAGAATCAGCTGGTGCAGGCTGATGATTTGGTTGATCGGAGCGCGCAGCTCATGGGAGGCGGTGCCGAGAAAGGCGGCTTGGTGCTGGGCCTGGTGGAGCAGGCGATCATAGGCCAGCTGGAGGGTGGGGAGGTCGGTGAAGGTGTTGCTCTGGGGGAGGTACATGGGGAGGGGATGGGTTTAGGGGTGTTCGGGGGTGGGGAGGGTGATGGGGCCGGGGCGGAGAATTTTCCAGTGACTATCTTGCCACTGGGCGACGGTGGAGGGCTGGCCTGAGCCCTGGGGCTGGTTGGCCTGGGGCCTGGGGATGTCTAGAATTTGATAGATGTCTGCGGTAGCGGCGGGGGTGAGGGTGAAGGCCTGGGGGAAGCTATTCTCGATAGCGGTCATGGTGGTTAAAGGGGGCTCGCCAGAGTGGTTGGCGCTGGTGGTGGCGAGGGGGCCGGTGTGGCTGAGCAGGTGCAGGGCGAGGGGGTGAGCGGGCAGTCGCACGCCGACGGTGCCGGTGTTTTGGGGGTTGATGGCGGGGGGCAGGTGGGGGCTGGCGGGCAGCACCAGGGTGAGAGCACCGGGCCAGTGGAGATCGCTGATCGTCTCCCACTCGACCCACTCGGCGGCTGTGCCCGCGATGTAGGGGCGCAGGTCGTCGAGGCTAGCCCCCATGAGAATCAGCGGCTTGTCGGGGGAGCGCTGTTTGGCGTCGTAGATGCGATCGCCCGATTCTGGCCAGGCCGCTAGGGCCGGCACCGTATCGGTGGGAAAGCTCACCAGTTCCCCGGCCGCCGCTGCCACGACTAGTTCTGAGAGAGAAACCTGAGGCATAGGTTGCACTATAGATCAAAAATTCAAAAATCTTGAGGCAAAACCTCAGGGGGCTGCCAGGCCAAAGATGACAGGTGAGTGGGGTTCAAGGTATATAGTTCACGGCAGTCCTTTATTTGGGTTAAGAAACAGCTGTTCGCCACCGCCTAGTTCTAGCCTTAGACTGGTGGTGACCCCCAGCCGTTTCCCCCCGGTTTTATGCGCTCTCGCCGCCGCCGCTCCGCCGAATCTCAAGTGCCCGAGGTTAACCTCATCCCCATGATGGACGTGTTAATGACGGTGTTGACCTTTTTCATCATCATCTCCATGGGACTGACTGGGCAGCAGCTGCTCAACGTGCGACTGCCCGAGTCGGTACCGGGTGACGGCGCGGTGGAAGAACCCCAGGTGACCCAGATGGATGCCCTGGTGGTGGGTCTTGACAGGGATGGCAACCTGTTGCTAGACAACGAGACTGTCGCCTTTAACCAGCTCAGCCAGCGGGTGCGCACCTACTTTGCCCAAAACCCCAGAGGCAAGCTGGTGCTCAAGGCCGACCGCACATTGGCCTACAGCGAGGTGTCGGGGCTATTGACAGATTTGCGGGCGATCGGCGGCAACCGCGTCTCGCTGGCGGTGGAATAGATCGGTCAGTTCGCCCATCGGGCTTTTGCCATTAGGTCTAAGTTTCGCTGAGGGTGTGGCAGGTCTTGGTGCAATGCCTCTATACCCTCTCGGCCCAAAGGCCATGGAACGTGAGGCTGCACCGGGGCTGAATTGATCGCTCGGTCGATCAAAGCCCCCATTAGCTCCATTGCTGCCATGAGCGGCGGCAGATCTAGATAGGCGGGCAAAATCCGCACCTCAAAGGTGTGTTTGTGGGGGGGGGCATAGACAATATTTTTCAGGTTAAAGTCGCAGTACTTGGTCAGCGCGATGGCTTTTAGCTGCTCTACAGCCTCTGCCCAAGCTAGGGTGACCCAGTCAGGCTCGTTCACCAGAGTTAGCAATTCCAAAGGCCATAGCCCCAGGCGTTGACAGTGGGGGTTGCTGCCCACCAGCGATTTTAGCGTTGGCCCATAGGCCCAAAACAGATTGACCAGGTTGTGCAGCACCGGAGCCGAACAGAGGGGAGCGGCATCGAAATGTAGGTGGGTGGCCCCTTCGACCGGAGCATAGAACCCGAGCTGACGAGCGGCCTGTAGATATGCCCCTAGCTGGGGTAGCTGAGCATCGGTCAAGGGCGGGGTGATCAACTCGCAGGGGCGATGGCGTTCGCCGGGCAGTCCTGTTGCGATCGCAATCGGTGGCCCCAGTTCATCGCTCAGTTTTACCATGCCCGCTGGCCCTCGCTGGAGCTCTAGACCCAAGGTCTTGGCCACGGGTTGTAGCACCTCGGCCAGGGGCAGATTGGCATTGGTCAGGCGGCTGACAATTTGCATCAGCCGAATGTCATCCCCCACAATGCGATACCAGCCGGGCTGGGGGGGCTGGGTTCGATCGCAGTCGGCCTGCAGGGTCAGATCATCTACGCACCAGGCCAGCACCTGTTGCTGGGCACCGCGCACCTCAAACCCCAGGGTGAGATTTTCGAGCACCGGGGTGCCCTGTATCTGGCTGGGCTCTGACTGGGGATAAAACATGCGGCTGACGCTGCCCCCGTGGGCTTGGGCGATGGCCTCAGCCAGAGTCTGGCGGCTAGCTCCTCTGGGGGCCATCAGCTCAATTTCGACCCCCACCTTGCCCTGTAGGGTCATAGCTCAAGGCTGCTGGGTAGCCATCTGGAGTGCCGTCTCTACTTCATCAGCGTTGCCCATGACCAGGTTGCGTTCAATGCGTAGCTTGGCATCGTAGGGAGAGGCATCGCCCCAAAAGTTAGCCAGGGCTACCGCATCGTCGTAGGTGTAGCTGGTTTCGCTGTAAAAGCGCAGTTCGTCTATGTAGGCCAGCGACTCGATGCGGGCATCGAGCAAAAACTGCTCCAGTATGGCGACATCGGCAGGGCCCCAAAGAATCTTGCGCCCCATCCGAGCCTTGGCTTCATCGAGGGCTTGGCCCCAATAGTTGGCCAGTTGAGCCGCATCCCAGTAGCTGTACTCGCTGTCAAAAAAGGCATCTAGCTCGGTCTGGATATAGTCTTGGCTGAGGGTGGTCTCGCCGCACTTAACCCGCTCCTCAGCGCCAGAGCTACAGTGGTCTGAGCCAGGCTGGTCGGCGACGGCCGTGCCCAGCGTCAGAGTAGCTGCGATCGCCAACAAACAAGACAGATACAGCGTTTTAGGATATTTCATTGGGTTCGAGCAGAGGTTGTCCCATCGTACTCTGGCCTTCTAGGGCTTTAGTTGATTTGTAACGATTGTCGCTTTAACCACTAATCATTTGCGCCAGATCGCGAACTATAGCGCTGAGCATACCTGCCTCTGCACAGGCGAAAACTTGAACAGCGCCATGGCCCATAGCCGCTAGCTGGCCTAGCCCCGCTGCCTAAAGCGGCTGCGCAACACGATCGCCACGCTGTTCATCAGCACCAGCACCACCATCAGCACAATGATGGCCGCCGCGGCGTTCTCGTGAAACGCCTTTTGGGGCCGGCTGACCCAGTTAAAAATCTGAATCGGCATCACCGTAAACGAGCTTTTCGCCAGAGCCACCGGGCAGCGCAGCAGGTCGGCAGGGTTGAAGTAAGGGAAATTCTCGGTGCAGCCGGGAGTAAAGGGCACAAAGGTGAGCGCCCCGATGGTGATCAGCGGTGCGGTTTCGCCGATCGCCCGCGACAGCGCCAAAATCACCCCGGTGAGAATGCCTGAGCGCGCGGCGGGCAGCACGTGATCCCACACCACCTGCCAGCGGCTGCCGCCCATGGCCAGCCCCGCCAGGCGGATGCCGTCGGGCACCGCCCGCAGGGCCTCGCGGGTGGCGACGATGATGATCGGCAGCACCAGCAGCGCCAGGGTGAGCGCCCCGGCCAGCACCGATCGCCCGCCGGTAATGGGTTCCATCAGCCGCACAAAGGCCGCCAGACCCAGCAGACCGTAGATAATTGACGGCACCCCGGCCAGGTTGCTGATGTTGATCTCAATTAGCCGAGTAAACCAGCTGTCGGTGGCAAATTCTTCGAGATACAGCCCCGCCCCCACGCCGACGGGGAAGGCGACTACGGCAACGATAATCATCACCCAAAAGGTGCCCGCCAGCGCCCCAATGATGCCCCCATTTGCGGGCCGGCTGGAGGGAAAGCTGGTGAGAAACTGCCAGCTGAGGCGATCCAGCCCCTGGTTGAGCACGTCAAACAACAGCCAGCCCAGGACTGCGATCGCGATCGCAGTCGCCACCCAAGACGCTACCTGAAACAGGCGATCGGTGGCGTAGCGCTGGGGCAAATTGCCTGCAAACTCGGGCACCTCAGCGATCGGCGGCTGAGGCGGCAATAACTCCGATGGTGAAACAGCCATTATTCGTATTTCTCCCGAAAGCGACGCACAAACCAGTAGCTGACAATATTTAGCGTCAGCGTCATTAAAAACAGCGCCGTGCCCACGGCAAAGATAGTTTTATAGGCCAACGAACCGTAGGGGACATCTCCCAGGCTGACCTGCACAATAAAGGCGGTCATGGTCATCACCGGAATCAGGGGGTTGATAAAGCCCAGGTTGCCGTCGATGGGCTGGGGGTTTTGCCCCGCCGCCAGGCTGACAATCATGGTTTCGCCAATGGCCCGCGACAGCGCCAAAATAACCGACGCCACAATGCCCGACAGCGCCGCCGGGATCACCACCGCCTGGATTACCTCGCGCTTGGTAGCCCCCATGGCAAAAGCCCCCTCGCGTAGGTCTTGGGGCACAGCGTTGAGGGCGTCTTCGCTCAGCGACGCCACCAGGGGAATGATGCTCACCCCCAATATCAGGCCAGCGCTGAGGGCGTTAAACCCCTGCAGCGGCGGAATCAGCCGCTGCAATAAGGGTGTCACCGTCAGCAGGGCAAAGTAGCCAAACACCACCGAGGGCACCCCCGCCAGCAGCTCTAAAATTGGCTTCAGCACCTGGCGCAGCTGAGGGGCTGCATATTCGCTCAGGGCAATGGCAATCAATAGCCCCAGGGGCACCGCTACCGCCATGGCAATGGCAGTGGTCATCAGCGTGGCGCTAATCAGCACAAAGATGCCAAAGTTGGCGCTCTGAAATAGCGGCGTCCAGCGGTTGTCGGTCAAAAACCGCTTTAGTCCATAGAAAAACCCTGCCACAGGACTCGGAGGTTCTACCCCGATCGCCTCAGTTGGGTCAAACAATTTAGTCGGATCTACCGCCTCAATTTGTTCGCTGAGCGCCAGCAGCTGGGCCTCAGACGCATCGGGCAGCAGGTCGGGCAGCTGATCTAGCCACAGCGCCTGGCGAAAAAAGGGGTCTGCAAAAAAATCAAAGGTCTCAAACACTAGCGTCAGCACAATTCCCACGGTGGTGAGAATGGAGATGGTCGCAAACATCAGACAAATTACCCGCACAATGCCTTCGACTAAGCGACTGCGGCGGCGGTTGGGCTGCCACTGAGACGGTGTTTGGGGGGGAGACAAAAACTCGGCTGTCATGTTGGGTCAGAGCCTCCGCTCAAGGGTAGGGCGTAGACAGTACATTACGTACGCTAAACTGCGATCGCCCCTCTGCTCAAGGTTTTTCCTGATTTATTGATTTTTTAATCATACCTTTACCTTTTATTATTAATTATTCTCCTTAGCCTTAACTTAGTTACTCCTGTTTTCTAAATCAGCGCATGCTGGAAGTTTTTCCAGCGCATTCTAGACAGAAAAATCAAAATTTAATTAATGCTGTCTTAATCATTCCTAAGCCTAACCTTACTAAAGACATCAGACTTTCTTAGGCTTTAACCTATATGCTCACGAATGGCGAATAGATATGTTTAGAACGCCACGGAGATTGTTGTATGGTCCTCAGTAAACAGAAATTTAATCACTATGCGCTTGCCGGGGTTCTCACTGCCGCAGTAGCCGCTGGCATCGCTGCCCCCAGCGCCCTTTCTCAGGGTGCTTCGACCATTGTGGTCGATGGTTCTAGCACCGTCTTCCCGATCTCTGAAATCATGGCCGAAGAGTACATGGCCGAAAACCGTGGCTCTCGGGTGACCGTGGGTGTGTCGGGCACCGGCGGCGGCTTCAGTAAGTTCTGCGCCGACGAACTCGATATCACCGGTGCTTCTCGCCCCATCAAAGACTCTGAAATTGAAGCCTGCGCCGCCACTGGGGTTGAGTACATCGAAGTGCCCATCGCCTCCGACGCCCTCACCGTTGTGATTCACCCCGACAACGACTGGGCTGACGACATGTCCGTTGAGCAGCTCAAAATGCTGTGGGAGCCTGCGGCTGAGGGCGAAATCACCCGCTGGAACCAGATTGACCCTAGCTGGCCCAACGAGCGCATCAACCTGTTTGGCCCCGGCACCGACTCCGGCACCTTCGACTACTTCACCGAAGTGATCGTGGGTGAGTCTGCCGCCAGCCGCGCCGACTACACCGCCAGCGAAGACGACAACATCCTGGTGATTGGCGTATCTCGCGACGTCAATGCCCTGGGCTACTTTGGCTACGCCTACTACCAAGAAAACGAAGACGTCCTCAAGGCTGCCGCTATCGATGGCATTCTGCCCAGCGAAGACACCCTGCTAGACGGCACCTACGCACCCCTCTCTCGCCCCATCTTCTTCTACGTGAAGAAGAGCAGCCTTGAGAACAAGCCCGAAGTGCGTGCCTTTGTGGAATTCATGATGGAGAACGCCACTGATCTGGTGCCCGAAACCGGCTACGTGCCCCTGCCCGAGCGAGAGTACGCCTCCTTCCTGTCTGGCCTCTAGGCCCGGCTAGACAAGCAGCGACTCTAAGGCAAGCCCTTGGTAAGACGTTTCTTCCAGGGGCTTGTCGGCGTTAGGCATCAGTGCCTAGCGCCGGGTTAGTAGTCTGCTATCCCTGCCAAGTCCAGCTCGGGATCTGTGGTTTTTCCCCCGCTAAAACTCCCCCGCTGAACTTAGCTCGGGCTTAGCTTCAATCGACATATTGTTATCAGGTGTCTTGGGACAATGGCAGAGTTTGACCGGCCGCTAGGGGCCAACTGGCCTGGTTGGGTCAAAACCCTGGCCGCACCGCTGTTTGTAATTTCGCTGCTGGCCCATGGTCTGCTGCTGGTGATTCCGGTGCCTTCTAGCTCTGCCCCAGAGCTAGAGGAAGAAGCCTCCGCAGAGGAGGAGTTTGTGGATTTGCTCAGCATCAGCAGCCTGCCGACCTCAGAACCCGAGCCTGAACCCGAGCTGCCCAGCACCCCGCCCCCGGAGGCAGCGCCGCCCCCGGCTCCAGCGGCTGCGGCTCCCTCTGCCCCTACGGCCCCCACCCAGCCCGTGGTGCCTGAGGTCTACCCCGATACGCCGCCGCGGGCGGCGGCCCCAGCCGATGCGCTGCCCCCAGCGGAAGAGGCTTTCACCGCGGCCCCTGAGCCAGCGCCAGTTGCCTTTGTGCAAGGAACAGAAGTGGTCGAAATTTTTGATCGTCTGACCCGAGGCTCGGGGGATAGCGACTTTGACTCGACTGAGACCTCATTTCCGGCGATCGCCTACCTCACCCGTGGGGGCATCAGCGAGTGGTCACCGGCCGAGCAAAGCTGCTTTTTTGACCAGATCAGCGCTGACGACTATCGTCTCAAGCCCAATGCCCCATCGCTGCGATTCCTCACCCGTAACGAGCAATACATCAGAAATGAGGATGTGCCCCGCACCTTTCAGGGCGCTGAGTACCAAGTGAATGAACTGCCTGAGGGCTTTTGCGATCGCACCCTATTTCAGGTGTTACGAGAGGGACAGCCATTCCTATTTATTTCTGTAGTGGGTATTGGCGTCGGAGCCCGAGGTCAGCAAGGGGGCGGGCTGGTAATTATTTGGTCGAGCGACCCGAGGGCAAGCTAAAGGTTACTCGGTTGGCGATGCCTACCCCAGGCTGTCTTTACATCAGCATCTAAGATAAGTAGTACATGCTTCACTTTGATTTAGAATGACCACTCACTTTCGAACACCCGGAAAATCTAGACCCCTGTGGCAAGTGTTGCTAGCCCCTATGCTGCTGGCTTCATTGGGCTTACACGGGCTGGTGTTAATGCTGCCTGCGGGGTCGTCTGATGAGGCGATGATTCCGCTCCCCAACCCCGAGCAAGACAGCGTGGCGATCACGCGGGTCCCCCCGGCGGGGGAGAGCGAGATCGCTACTCCTGGGGCCGGAGCTACAGCCGGAGCTACACCCACTGCCGTTGCTCCAGGGGCACCACTGGGGACAACGGGGGCGGCTGGGGTGCCGGTCAATGCTGTGCGATCAGCTCCTTCGGCCCAAAGAACAGCCCCGGCAGCCCCAGCCCCGGCAAATCGGGTTCCACGGCCTGCCTCGCGATCATCAACCCCGCCGCCGTCCACCGCTGCTCAGACTCCGCCGACTCTGGCACCTACGACTCCGGCACCTGCGCCGCCAACCGCAGCCACTACCCCACCGCCCGCCACCGCTCTCGCCGCTCCCGCCGCTAGTCAGCCCCTGTTTGAGGGCGACCTGGGGGAACGGCTGCAAACCTACGTGGCCAGTCTAAACCTGCCCCAGGAGCGCATCGATCAGCTGCTGACCGCCATTGCCCAGCGCCTGGTTTACTCTGACATCAATACCAGCGATGCCGACTACAGCCAAAACCTCAGCCAGTGGCAACAGGCCGTTCGTGCCGAAACTGGCCTAACGTCCCTGACGCCAGAGGCCGCTCCCGCCGAGCTGCCGATCACCTATTACCAGCGGGCCTGTTTGTCTGAGGGACCTGGCACAGCGCAGGTTGGGGTAATTGTTAGCCCGGTGGGGTCTCCCCGGCGGGAACCGGTTTTGCTGCGTAGCTCTGGCTACGGCATAGTCGATGCCAAAGCCCTCCGCACGGTGGCCGATCATCAGTTCCCCAGGGGCGGCGAAGTCAAAGCCTACACGGTGACTCTGCCAACTGAGGTCGATCATGGGCCATCGGACTGCCTAACCGCTGACACCGTAGCTCAAGATGCCAGGGCTAGGGGCACCTGAGCGCGATCCGTCAAAATCTCATACCCAGTTTCACTGACCAGCACCGTGTGCTCAAACTGGGCCGACAGGCTGCGATCAACCGTCACCACCGTCCACTGATCCTTCAGGGTGCGTGTCTGCTTCGACCCGGCGTTGAGAATCGGCTCGATCGCCAGGGTCATGCCCGGCAGCAGCTTCATATTGGGCAACTGTCGAGTGCGAAAGTTAAACACCGACGGCGCTTCGTGCAGGTTGCGGCCCACCCCGTGGCCGGTGAAATCTTCCACCACCGAGAACCCGTAGCTGGCCACGCAGTCTTCGATCGCCCCCGCAATATCCAGCAGCGTATTCCCCGGCTTTACCTGGGCAATGCCCGCGTAGAGAGCTGCTTCCGCCGCCGTCATCAGCTGCTGGGCTACCGCCGACACCTCGCCCACCGCAATGGTGATGCAGGAATCGCCGTGGAAGCCGTTGTAGTAGGCCCCGGTGTCGACCTTGAGCAGGTCGCCCCGACGAATGGTCTGGCGCTTGCCCGGAATGCCGTGCACCACCTGATCGTTGACACAGGCGCAGATCGACGCCGGAAAGCCGTGGTAGCCCTTGAAGCTGGGAGTTGCTCCCATTTCGCGAATGCGCTTTTCGGCATGGGCGTCTAGATCCGCCGTGGTCATGCCTGGCTGCACCATCGCCTCGATTTCTTTAAGCACTGTGGCCACAATGCGGGCCGCCTCGCGCATGATCTCAAGCTCGGTCTCGCTTTTAAGCTCGACCCCCCGCACCCGGCGGCTGCGCTTAGGGAGAGTGGCCGCATCGGCCCGACCGGGAATCAGGTTTGCCAAAAAGTTCATAGATGACTGGTAACGGGATCACAGGCGTTTGCCCCTTTACCAGTGTAATAGCAGTCGAGGCTTTGCGATGGGACAAACTCTGAGCGGTGTGCCGAGCCAATCAACGCCTTATGCCCAATCAACACCTTACGGTATAGAAGACCCATTCCCTAGGGCTGATTCGACTAAAGAACTGGTCGAGTAAAAATAGAGTGCTAACTTCAATTGAGACTGTATTTTATGATGCTAAATTCTTTGACTGAGTCGCTGGCGATCGCAGGTCGTCGGATGGCCAAAGTATTGATGGGTGTGATGGCTGTGGCACTGCTGTGGCAGGGCGCATTTGTCGCCAACCTCTCGGCCTTCGCGGCCCCTGCCAGCCCCCTAGTTGCAGCGGCAGATCTGGGCAGCGAAGCCCAGGGTAAAGCCAGTAAAGATGCCGGACAGACCAAGGGCTTCATTCGCGATGCCAAAGACACCGTCGAAAAAGCGGCTTCAGACAATGCCCGCAAAGTTGATCGCGCCACTGATGGCAACAGTGCGATCGCAGACAAAGCCAAGCGCGACGCTGATCGCATTCATGAACGGGCCGAAGAAGATGCCAGCCGCACCCAAGAGGCCGTTGACAACACCAAAAATGCCTTTGAAAACGCCATTGACAACGTCAAAGACGCTTTTGGCAATTAGTAGCTTGCCAAGCCAAAGGTGATGGGTTAGTGGGGTTCAAGATATACGGTACAGGGTTCACGGCAGTCCGTTAACCCTGTACCTTGAACCCTTCACCTTTAGGCCGTTAGAGGCTGTCACAACTAGGTTGGTCATGTAGAGGGGCACGGGTGAATAACCTGTGCCTTTTTAGTTGATGGCATGGACGGTTGATTCGTTAGCTACACAAATTTAGCTACTGACTCCGGTGATGCAGAGCCATAGCGTTAAAATAGGAAGCTGCGTTGTTGCTCTCCCTAAAGCCTAGACCTATGGCCGGTTCTGCCCGTCAATATCACATCACCACCTTCGGCTGCCAGATGAATAAGGCCGACTCCGAGCGCATGGCGGGCATTCTCGACACCATGGGCCTGAGCTGGACCGACGACCCCTACGAAGCCGACGTGGTGCTCTATAACACCTGCACCATTCGCGACAACGCCGAGCAAAAGGTCTACTCATACCTGGGTCGCCAGGCTAAGCGCAAGCACGAAAACCCCGACCTGACGCTGATCGTGGCTGGGTGTGTGGCCCAGCAGGAGGGCGAGTCGCTGCTGCGCCGGGTGCCCGAACTCGACTTGGTGATGGGGCCACAGCACGCCAACCGCCTGCAAGACTTGCTCGAACAGGTGTTTGAGGGCAATCAGGTGGTGGCCACCGAAGAAGTGGACATCATGGAAGACATCACCAAGCCCCGGCGCGACAGCACTATTACCGCTTGGGTGAATGTGATCTACGGCTGTAATGAGCGCTGTACCTACTGCGTAGTGCCAGGGGTGCGCGGGGTCGAGCAGTCGCGCACCCCAGCGGCCATCCGCGCCGAGATGGAAGATCTGGGTCGCCAGGGGTTTAAAGAAATCACCCTGCTGGGCCAAAACATCGACGCCTACGGCCGTGATCTGCCCGGCTCCACCGCCGACGGACGTCACCAGCACACCTTCACTGACCTGCTCACCTTCGTTCACGATGTGCCGGGCATCGAGCGGATTCGCTTTGCCACCAGCCATCCGCGCTACTTCACTGAGCGGCTGGTGCGCACCTGCGCCGAGTTGCCCAAGGTGTGCGAGCACTTCCACATTCCCTTTCAGTCGGGCGACAACGATGTGCTCAAGGCGATGGCGCGGGGCTACACCCAAGAGAAATATCGCCGCATTATCGACACCGTGCGCCGCTACATGCCCGATGCGGCGATCAGCGCCGATGCCATTGTCGGCTTCCCTGGCGAAACCGAGGCCCAGTTTCAGCGCACGATGGATCTAGTCAACGACATCGCTTTTGACCAGCTCAACACGGCGGCCTATTCGCCCCGCCCCGGCACCCCGGCAGCGCTTTGGGAAAACCAGCTGTCGGAGGAGGTGAAGGCTGATCGCCTCCAGCGCCTCAACCATCTGGTGAATACGAAGGCGGCAGAGCGATCGCAGCGCTACCAGGGTCGCATCGAAACAGTGCTAGTCGAAGCCGCTAACCCCAAAGACCCGACTCAGGTAATGGGCCGCACCGAGGGCAACCGCCTTACCTTCTTTCCCGGCGATTTTGCCGCGCTGAAGGGGGAGCTGGTGCAGGTCAAAATTACCCAGGTGCGCCCCTTCAGCCTCACGGGGGAACCGATTGAGGCCCTAGCTGCTGTTAGGTAAGTAGACGCCGCTGGGGTTCAAAACCCCTCACTACTGATATCCAGTTGGGTTTATGCAGGCATAAACAAAACCCTCAGGGCGATCGCCCTGAGGGTTTTGTTTGTCGAAAAGCGATCTAGCGCTTCTCTAGACCTTGGTTAGGCGCACCTTCAGGGCCAGCATTGCCACTACCGCCTTCGGGTTGGGCTTCCTGCTTGCCATCGCCTTTCTCATACATGCCGGTGTGGCGCTGGGAAGGGTCAATGGGGGTGTTGTAGCCGCCCTTGTCGGCAGTATCTTGGTCGTTGACTTGCTGATCTTCTGGCTTAGCCATAATAAAATGTCTCCCGCTTGGGTGAATAGCTTCACTTTAGAAGCAGGGTTAAGTTCTAGCGTCTGCCTAGAGAAAGGCATCGGCGAGCCGCCCCATCTACCCAACGGCTTACCAGATTATCCTGACCTAGACAACGTTAACCGGAGCGTAGAAAGCCAGATGGGTGGTGCCGTAGTGTTTTTGACGCACCAGATCCAGGCCAGCAATGGAGGCGGCCGCCCAGGTGTCAGGGCGATGCTCGACAGCAATTTCGCCCGTGGATGCTAGCAGCGCTAAGCTCACCACCCGCTCTAGCACCGGCAGATATAGCTCGCTGTCGTAGGGCGGGTCAAAGTAGATGCAGTCGAAGGGCTGCCCGTGCAGCCGCGATAGCTGCTTGACCACATCGCCTTTGAAGAGGCTGAAGGTTTGGTCGCTCTGGGCCACCTGCTGCCAGTTTTCGCGGGTGATTTTGTAGGCGTCGGGGGAGTTTTCGATACCGACGACCTCGGCTGCGCCGCGACACAGAGCCTCTGCCCCCATCGCTCCGCTGCCCGTACAGAGATCGAGCCAGCGGCAGTCTGCAATGCGCCCCTGCCAAATGTTAAATAGAGCCTCGCGCACCCGCGCCGAGGTGGGGCGAGTGTCTAAACCGGGCAGGGTTTTGAGGGCGCGGTTGCCGTAGATCCGCAGCATAGGCTAGGCCACCGCTACAGGGCTTTGGGCATTGACCAGGGCGACAAAGTTGGCCAGCATCACCAGCCCGGCGGGGGCCGATTTTTCGGGGTGGTACTGCATGGCCATGAGGTTGTCGCGGGCGATCGCCGCCGTTACCGTTTGGCTACCGTGGGTCGTCACTGCCGCATTCACCGCTGGGTCAGCAGGCTCAGCGTAGTAGGAGTGCACAAAGTACACCCAGTCGCCGTCGCTTACCCCCTGCCACAGCGGACAATCAGGCTGGGTCAGGGTCAGCTGGTTCCATCCCATGTGGGGGATGGCGATACCCGGCTCTTTTTGAAATTTGCGAATGCGACCCGGAATGATGCCCAGCCCGGCCTCGACCCCTTCGTCACTGCCGTCAAACAGCAGCTGTAGGCCCAGGCAAATGCCGAGGAAGGGTTTACCGCTGGCAATTTGCTGCCGGATCGGCTCCACCAGCCCCTTGGCTCGCAGGTGCCGCATGGCCGGGTCAAAGGCCCCATCGCCCGGTAGTACCAGGGCATCGGCCGCTTCTAAATCGGCCACCACGTCGGTAATGTGGGGGGTAGCTCCTGCCAGCGCCAAGCCCTTGCAGGCCGAGTGCAGATTGCCCATGTCGTAGTCAATCACGGCAATATTCGCCATACCGTCTCCTGCCCTCTGGCCTTGGGGTTTGTCCAAGACTTTATCGTACTTGAACCATGGCTACGCCAAAGAAAACTCACCATTCAACCAAAATAGTCACAGCCCACTCCCCCATCTCCCCCCCTCCCCATGCTCCTCACCACCTTTGCCCCCTGGCGTGCCCATCAGCCCTCCAACGCTGCCGATGACCTGGTGGCCCACCTGCAAGACCAACGGCAGATTCCCATTGGCACCACGGTTATGCGCCAGATTCCGGTCAGCTTTGAGCTAGCCCCGATTCGGGTGATGGCTAAGGCCGTAGAGCTACAGCCGAGGGTAGTGGTCTGCTGCGGCATGGCCGAGGGCCGCAGCCACCTGCACCTAGAGCGCTACGGCAGAGCAGACGATCTGGCGATAGGTACATCGTTACCCTTAGAGGAACTAATAATCGACACCCATCTGACGGCGATCAGCGACTGTGCGGGCGACTACGTGTGCAACCATCTGTATTACCGGCTGCTGGGGGCGATCGCCCAACACCACTGGCCGCTTCAGGCGCTATTTATCCACATTCCGCCGCTGACTCCGGCCACGCAGCCGCTTTTAGCGAAGGATCTCGCGCTGATCTTGCACCGCCTGGCAACAATCTAACCTTAGGTAAAAACAGAGCCGCAGCAATGCTGCGGCCCCAGGGGATTTAGTCATTATTGGTCTACGCAGCTGAGTTGGCCGTAACCAGAGACTCTAGCTTTGCCACCAGGTCTTCTTTGGCAACCACGCCTTCAACGGTGTCGACCCGCTCCCCATTTTGAAAGAAGATCAGGGTAGGAATCGCCATCACGTGAAACTGAAGCGCCAGGGCATCTTCTTCATCGACATTGAGCTTGGCCACCTTGGCGCGACCGGCGAAGGTCTCGGCCAGTTCTTCAACAATCGGGTTCATGATGCGGCAGGGGCCACACCAGGCCGCCCAAAAATCGATCAGTACCGGCACATCACTTTGCAGCACCTCGGCCTCAAAGTTGTCGGCGGTGAGGATGAGGTAGGTTGCAGGGTCAGCCATGGTTAATATCTCCTTGTCTAGTCGAGTTTTGGGCGGCAGAAAAACAGTTCAGACAAGCTATTTGTCCTCTGTTGTCTACGGTACTGTAAAGGCTGAGCGATAAGGCTATAGGCGGCCCAACTTTGACCTTGTGAAAAACGGGTGCTGAGACTTGACGAAAACCCCTGAATAGAGATAGTACTACACGTGTAATACAAGCGTGTCTAGCCTATCTAATTTGAAGGTGTACCCCCCGATGCCAACCCTAACCCGCGTTTCAACCACTGAGATGGAAGTTACCAGCATTCGCCTAGAGCGATCGCTGAAGGAAAAACTCAAGGCCCTGGCCGGCAACCGGGGCTATCAGGCGTTGATCCGCGACATTCTTTGGCAGCATGTGGAGCAGGGCCAGGGCCAAGAGCAAGTGCAGCCCGGCGACATCTGCGCCAGCTTTGGGGCCGTGGCCGAGCGCGATCAGGTGTGCGCCCTCACCGGCCAAACCATTCTGGCGAATGCGCCCATGCGTCTGGGGTTGACGGCCCAGGGCAAGCTGGTGTCGATCAGCGTGGATGGGATTTAGGGGGGGCGAGGGGTATCAGGTTTTAGGTTTTAGGTTTTGGGTGCACGGTTTACGGTGCACGGTGCACGGCCTGCCGTAAACCGCAAACCGCAAACCGTATACCTAACACCCAGCACCCGACACCCGATACCCCTCCCCTCAGATGTAGAAACGTCAGGTATTTTTACCGTGGTGATTAATTCTGACAGAATAGAGAACGGTTCATTCTGAGGATTGGTTGATGACAGCCACCACCGCCACCCGTCACTACCAGCAGGTGCTGACCCTGCGATCGCGGGGCAAAGCCCTCCAGCGGTTTACCGCCGAGGTGGAGCAGGTGGTGCGTGCCTCGGGGGTTGAAACCGGGCTCTGTACGGTATTTTTGCGCCACACCTCCGCCAGCCTGATCATTCAAGAAAACGCCGACCCCGACGTGCTGGTCGATTTGGAGAATTTTTTGACGAAACTGGTGCCCGAGGGCAACCACTACATCCACAGCACCGAAGGCCCCGACGACATGCCCGCCCACATTCGCACGGTGCTGACCCACACCAGCGAGACCATCCCGGTCGTGCAGGGGCGGCTGGGCCTGGGCACCTGGCAGGGGATTTATCTCTGGGAGCACCGGGCGCGGGGTTCGGCCCGCGAGATCATCGTTCACGTCACAGGCTATTAGCATGGTAGATTCCTTTGACCCGGTCGGCTACAGCGCCATTCCCACCCCGCCGGAGGGGTTTAAGTCCGGGTTTGTGGGCATTGTGGGCCGCCCCAACGTGGGCAAGTCGACCCTGATGAATGCTCTGGTGGGCCAAAAGGTGGCGATCACCTCCCCCACCGCCCAGACCACCCGCAACCGTCTGCGGGGCATTTTGACCAACGACCAGGCGCAGATTATTTTTGTCGATACCCCCGGTATCCACAAGCCCCACCACGAGCTGGGCAAAATCTTGGTAAAAAACGCCCGCATGGCCATTGACTCGGTCGATGCCACCCTGCTGGTGGTGGATGGCAGCGTCGACATGGGGCGCGGCGACCAGTTTGTGGCCGAGCTGCTGGCCCACAGCAGCGGCCCAGTGATCTTGGGCATGAACAAGGTGGATCAGCAGCCGGAGGAGGACGGGGATGCGATCGCCGCCCTCGACGCCAGCTACCAGGGCTTGGCCGACGCCCACGGCTGGCCCCTAGTCAAATTCTCGGCTCTGCACGAAACCAGTCTCGATACCCTGCTGGCCAAGCTGATCGACCAGCTCGACCCCGGCCCCTACTACTACCCGCCCGATCTGGTCACCGACCAGCCCGAGCGGTTCATCATGGGGGAGCTGATTCGCGAGCAAATTTTGCTGAATACGCGGGAGGAAGTGCCGCACTCAGTGGCGATCGCCGTCGACCGGGTCGAAGAAGACACCAACATCACCCGCATTCTCGCCACCATCCACGTGGAGCGCGATTCGCAGAAGGGCATTTTGATCGGCAAAAAGGGCAGCATGCTTAAGGTGATCGGTTCCGACGCCCGGCAGCAAATCCAAAAGCTGGTGATGGGTCAGGTGTATTTAGAACTCTTTGTGAAAGTCGTGCCTAAGTGGCGACAGTCCCGCAGCCGCCTCGAAGACTTTGGCTACCGGGTGGAGGAGTAATTCTATTGGCTGCTGGTGATCGATAGCCCCTCTAGCAGCACCGAGGGCGTGTAGCAGGAGCCATTCCAGTCGGCGTCGCTGCCTAGCTCTACGCTGTCTTTGAGCGCGGTGTAAATATTGCCCGCCACCATGGTGTCTTTGACTCGGCCCACCAGCTCGCCCCGGTGAATGCGGTAGCCCAGGTCAACATTGATCGAAAAATCGCCCGCAATGCCCGCCCCGCCGCCCAAGATTTGATCGACCAACAGACCGTTGTCAATGCCTGCAATCAGCTGAGCGAGAGATTTGTCGCCGGGCTGAACCAGCGTGTTGTAAAGGCTGGGGGTAGGGTAGCTGCCCAGGCCGGGGCGAAAGCCGTTGCCCGTCGAGCCACCGCCCAGGGTGCGGCCCACGGCGCGATCGCAGTAAAACAGCGTCACCACTCCCTGGTCGATAAATACTAGCCGCTGGGTAGGGGTGCCCTCGTCGTCAAAGGGGCAGCTAAACGGCCCCGCCGCCGGGTCTTGCCGCAGGGTAATGCGGGGTGACGTCATCTGCTCGCCCAGGGCATTACTCCAGGGAGACGATCGCTCCACCACCCGTTTGCCGCTGAGGGCCGACTGGATGGTATCCCACACCATGTCGGCGGCCTTGGCGGTAAAAATCACCGGCATCCGCCCCGACTCTACCGCCGCTGACTGCTCAGCCCAGGCCAGCCGCTGCAACACCTGGTCAACCAGGGTATCAACCGCCAGGCTGTCGCGCTGGGTTTGGCCGTCGCTAACACTTAAAAAATCATCGCCCCGCACCCAATCTGCCGACAGATAGCTGCTCAGAGTGGCATCACTATAGCGACAGTCTAGCCCCCGACTGTTGAGAATGCGGGTGGTCTCCACATCGCACTCCACATCGACACCGCAGATTACCTCGGGGTAGGCCGTGCGAACGCGATCAATCATGCCCTCGCCCCAGTCGATCAGCTGCTCGACGGGCACCTCTCGGCCCATGTTGGGGTACTGGTGGCCCGTGGTGCCCACCAGGTCGATGGTTTCGGCCTCGTTGAGGGCGCTAATAGCCAGCGCCTTGTCAACAATGGCCTCGGGGTCTACATTGCCGTAGGCCACCGCCAGCCCAGGGCGACCGTTGACCCACAGGCGCAGGGCCGTGCCCAGGGCCGCAGAGCTCTCTAGCTGTTTGAGGCGGTTGGCTTCAAAAAATACGGGGCGCGATCGCGATCGCGATTGCAGCACCTCCGCCGCTTCGGCCCCCCGCCGTAAAGCCAGGTCTAACAGTTTCTCAGCGAGCAAATCATCGGTCAGGCCAGGCACCATAGCAGTTAATCAGCGGGGGCTTAACTCCCTTTATCTTCGCGGATTGCGGTACCCCTGCAAAGGGTGCAGAGCAAGATACCCCAGCCGCCTGCCTTGGCTCTCGACAGTTATCCCAGGGTTTTTGGCGCTAGGGTCGCCCGCCGCCCCGTTTCAGCGGTAGAATGGCTAAGCCCCTTTGGAGAGGTGGCAGAGTGGTTGAATGCGGCAGTCTCGAAAACTGTTTGAGGGTCACACCTCACGAGGGTTCGAATCCCTCCCTCTCCGTTGAAATTCAGCTCCCGTAAAACAAGATAGGGCTTGAACTAGGACAGGGCAGCTTTTAATAGTTGCTGCTGTGTTTTAAGGTCACTGTTGCCCGCCTGACCCAACAGTTTGATTCCTGTGACTATGGCTTTGATTTCGGTGCGCCCTGAGGGCCTGTATTGCGAAAAGGGCGATTTTTACATTGACCCCTGGCGGTCGGTGGAGACGGCGCTGATTACCCATGCCCACAGTGACCACGCCAGGGCTGGCTCGGCCCAGTATATTGCTACCGCCCAATCGGAGGGGATTTTGCGGCGGCGGCTGGGCCAAGACATGCGGCTGCAAGGGGTGAAGTACGGCGATCGCCTGAAGCTGGGCGACACCTGGGTATCGTTTCACTCGGCGGGCCATGTGCTGGGGTCGGCCCAAATTCGGGTCGAGCACAACGACGAGGTGTGGGTGGTGTCGGGCGACTACAAGCGCTGCGCCGACCCCTCCTGTGCGCCCTTTGAGGTGGTGCCCTGCGACACGTTTATCACCGAGGCCACCTTTGGCCTGCCCATCTATCGGTGGGATAGCGGGGCTGAGACCGTTCGTCGCATCTACGACTGGTGGCAGGGCGACCCAGCACGACCCTCCATTCTCTTTTGCTATGCCTTTGGCAAGGCCCAGCGGGTGCTGAGCGAACTGGTGCAGTTTACCGATAGCCCGGTCTATGTCCACGGCGCCGTTCACGCGCTGACGGAGATTTACCGCGAGCAGGGGGTGGACATGGTGCCGACTCTCCCCACCGCAGAGATGCCCCGCACCCACACCTACGCGGGCGACCTGGTGCTGGCTCCCCCCTCGGGCCACCGCTCTAGCTGGATGAAGCGGTTTAAGCACCCCCAAACCGCCTTTGCCTCGGGGTGGATGGCGGTGCGGGGGGCGCGGCGGCGGCGGGGCTACGAGCGGGGCTTTGTGCTCTCTGACCACGCCGAC
>JBBSKN010000057.1:0-25803 GCA_038256265.1 Phormidesmidales cyanobacterium | reverse complement strand
TCTGCTGAACGACTCAGCAAATCGGTAATTTTGCCCTTACCTTCGTCGCCCCACTGGGCCCCAATTACTACAACGTTTGCCAAGGGAATTTCAGGCTCTAAAGTTCACACAAATTCCCATTATCACTAGGTAAATGTCGTTATGTCAACTTGATTTTTCGGGCGCTGGCAGTGGCCTTAGTGGAGAGCACCACGCTCTGAAGCCTGCATCCCGAGTAAATCAAATGAATTTAACCTTATACCCAATTAGTGAAATATGCGATAGAACGGTAGGAACAACCAGTTCATGTTTCTTTAGATTTGCTTTAGACCGGCGATCGCGTCCAGAGCGATCGCCTCAAGATTGATGTCTCACGATTGATTTGTAGGATCCAGCCTCAGGTTGGATCAGCTTGCACCTACCTATATTTTAGAAAAAGGAGGAGGTTGCCATGAGTTTATATGCCGAGCTACACCGTCACCTAGGCGGTTCGGTGGTTCCTCGCGTGCTGTGGCGCTACTTTGAGCGCAACCGCCCCGATCTCTCGGGTCAGTTTGCCGACTACCCTGCCTTTGAGCAGTTCTACACCCGGCCCCGCAACACCCTGGCCGAGTATTTGGAGCTGCACACCCTGGTCGAGAGCGTACAGACCCACGATGCGCTGCCCTACTTTATCTATCGCCTAATTCGCGGAGCCTATATCTTTGAGAATCTGGCCTACCTGGAGCTGCGCTATACCCCCTACCTGCGCACCCCCGAGCACCTGCCGCAAAACCAGCGGATTGAGGCCATGGCCGAAATTGTGGAGATCGTGGGCCGCGCCAGCCAGCAGCCCGAGTACCCAATTGTGACTAAGCAGATTCTCTGTATGCACTCGAGTCTGCCCCCTGAGGTGAATTGGGCCATTGTCGAGCTGGCGGGGCAGTACCCCCAGTACGTTTGCGCGGTGGATGTGGCCGGGGGCGACGCTAAGTACGGCGATCGCATCGACGAGTTTACCCAGCTCTACCAGCGCGCCCAAGATCTGGGCCTCAAGACCACCGGCCACCTCTACGAAACCGTCGATGGCGACCACCCGGCGCTGCTGCCCTACCTGATGCGCATTGGCCACGGCATTCAAATTCCGCTGCGCCACCCAGAACTGCTGCCCGAGGTGGCGGCGCGGGGCCAGTGTCTGGAGGTGTGCCCCACCACTTACCTTAAAACCGGCACCCTGGATGAAATTCATCAGCTCAAGGTGGTGTTTGACCGCTGCTTTGAGGCCGGGGTCGACATCGCTATCTGCACCGACAACGCTGGGCTGCACAACGTGCGGCTGCCCTTTGAGTACGAAAACCTGCTCACCCACGACGTAATTGGCTTTGAGCAGCTGCAAGCCTGCCAGGAAGCCGCCTTTCGCCACGCCTTTGCCTGGCCCTACCGCCAGCCCCCCACCGCCCTGCTGACCGACATGCTGCAAATGCCGAGCCAGGCACACCCGGCAGATCGCGAGGCCAGTGAAGAGATGCTGGCGCTGTCTTGATCGATTTGCCCACCAAAGCCAGCCTAGTATTGTTTTTGAGGCATTGCGTTTGAGGCGACAGATCACTCGTCTTAGGGTTGCTTGATCGTGGCGATCACCCTGGCGATACTAGAGCCATTGGCTCAGATCTGAAGCAACGAAGCGAGGGCCGTCAAGGCGGTCGAATTTTGCTAGGCTACGGGCAGCGATTCTCAATGGGCAATGCCCTTGTGTGGAGGCCAGGTTAACCGTGGATGCTGCTTTGCTCACCTCACCCTTTGACCCTGCGGCCCTGGCAGCGGCCAGCACCGCTGCCCTAAAAGCTAGCCTGCTGAAGCAAGTCGAGGGGCGCGACAGCGACCCCATGAGCAAAAAGGTGCGCTTTGCCAACGAGACCCTGATGCCGCTGTTTGACGAACTGGCCAGGCGCAACCCCACCCCCGACCTGACCCAGCAGATTCCGCTCCTACAAGGTATCTGGATTTCCCACTGGTCGACCAACCCCTTTCAAGATATTCTGCCGGGCCGGGTGCATTCTGAGTCGTACCAAGTTTTTGACGACAGCGGCTACTATGCCAACCTGGCCCGCTACAAGCCGGGCCGCAAAGCGCCGCTGCTCAGTTGGCTCTCTCGCTGGCTGCTCAGCTACGATCTGCTGATTATGCAGAGTTACGCGGTGCGATCTCAGCCCCCCAGCGACCCCAATCAGCCATCGGCCCCAGGGCCAGACTACTGGGATATTCAAAATGTCTGCATCCAGCAGTCGCTGCGCCTGGGGTCGCGCTCCTTTAGCCCCACAGTGGCCCAAGACTGGTTTTGCCAAGCCGTCGCCAAGTATCGACAGCAGCCCGAGGCGGCCTCCCAGGCTCAAACCCCGACGGCCAAGGCCAATCGCATCACCCCCAAGCAGTACCAGCAGATCGCCAAAGCCAGACCCCAGCTCGACAACCTGTATATTGACGAGTCGTTTCGCCTGGTCAAAACCCAGCGAGAAAAATCCCAGCGCCCCTCGTACACCATTGCGGTGCGCCTAGACCAGGCCTGAGCCAGAATCTTTGCCCTAAGATCTTGACCCGAGAGGCCGCGATCGCCGCCCCAACCGAGCGGCCTCGACTAAAAAGCGGGCCAGCAGCCTGGTTCTCCACCAATTCACAGCAATAATCGGCGTAGAGACCACCGGTACACCAGCTTAGTTAGTCCGGCTACCAAGTTTTGCGTCATTATAGGGAGTCATATGCTTCAGATTTGATGTTGAGTCGCGATCGCGCCTACCTATGAAACCCGGCAGCAAATACTATCCCCTGTTCAACCACCTGCAAACCTCTGGCAAAGACGAGGTGGTACTGACCTTTGCCGACATTGCCACCCTACTCGGCGGCCCCCTGCCCAAATCAGCCGTTGAGCGCAAAAACTGGTGGAGCAACCGCGATACCCCAGCCGCCCTGCAAGCCGGGGCCTGGGTGGGGGCAGGCTACCACGTCTACGCCATTGACCTAGAAGCTAAAACCGTCACCTTTCGCAAGTTTGAGGCCCAGTACAACATCCAGCAAAAAGACGGCAAAATCATCTGGCAGCGAGACGCCATTCGCGCCCTGCGCAAGCACATGAGCCTCACCCAGATGGAGTTTGCTGAGCAGATGGGCGTGCGCCGCCAAACCGTCAGCGAGTGGGAAAACGGCGTTTACGACCCCGATCGCAGCACCTCTAAGTTCTTTGAGCTGCTGGCCAAAACCGCCCAGTTTGAAGTGCCCCCGGCAGAAGACACCCCAGAAGACAGCTAATGTGCGTCGTCTGCGCAGGTCAGGCGTTCGTAGGCTTTCATTAGAGCGAGCTGGAATCTAGGCTGGCGGCTTCTTCAGGCGATTGGGGTAGGTGCAGACCGCATTCTTGCTTCAGCCCTTTAAACCGGGTGTCGCGCTCGTTGTCGTCGTCAGCGGTAATGGGGCGGCTAGAGTGCCAGTCGCCCACCGACACATAGCCCTTGTCAAACAGCGGGTGGTAGGGCAAGTCGTGGGCCACCAAATAGTCATAAACATCTTTAGAAGTCCACCGGAGAATGGGCAGTAGTTTGTAGCGCCCGCCCTGCTGGCCCACTCGATCTAGCGATTTGCGGTGGTTGGTTTGGTCAGAGCGCAGCCCGGTGAGCCAGGCGGTGGCCTGTAACTCGGCCAGGGCACGCTGCATTGGCTCTACCTTGCGAATGCGATCGTAGCGATTAAAGGCTTCGACGTCGTGCTGCTCCCACAGCCGCCCGTGGAGCGCCTCCATGCGGGCGGGGCTGAGGGGCGACTGGTAGACCTGGAGGTTGAGGCTGAGGCGGGTTGAAAGCTCGTCGGCAAAGCGGTAGGTCTCTACCGGCAGATAGCCCGTATCGACCCAAATTACCGGGATGTTAGGCACCACCTGGGTGACCAGATGCAGCATGACCGCCGACTGAATGCCGAAGCTGGTGCTCAAGACTAAGCCGTTGCCGAAGGTATCGTGGCCCCACTGCACCAAACTAGTGGCGTCAGCATCTCCCCAGTCTCGGTTGACGGCGGGCAGATCAAGAACGGGAGCGGCCTTGGTCTTGCGGAGCAAGAGTGCGGCATCTGACATAGGTTTACTCCTTCCGTTCGGCAAAGCCGTAGCTCCAGGGCCACATAGCGATGGGGTTTACAGGGGGGTGCATGGGGGCTGGGGGCGATCGCCTGCGAAGTTAAGCAGTCTTGAAGAATAGCAGAATCAAAGGCGCACGCCGGGGGCACCCGCCAGCTTTCCTCACTCCTTCGACCTTAGCCCATCTGTTGACATCTGTTGATCATAAACGACAGCTAATGCACAATTTTGTCGCTACAGAGCAATTTTTCCGGCAAAATCAGATCTTTGTGGATCCGTTCTACTGCCCTATCACCTATAGGTGGATAGGGCACTGTACCACTGCCGCCTAAGATTTTCGTCACCCGAAACTGTCTACTGTATACATTAGTTTTGTCGTCAGCCTTCGCTGCCCCTATGCCTGTTCCTCCTCCCTACCCCCGCGATCTGGTGGGCTATGGTCGCACCCCGTCCCATGCCCAGTGGCCCGGCAATGCCCGCATTGCAGTGCAGTTTGTGATCAACTACGAAGAGGGCGGCGAAAACTGCATTCTCCACGGCGATGCCGCCTCGGAGGCGTTTTTGTCAGAAAGCGTAGGCGCTGCCCCCCTGACCGGGGTACGCAATATGAATATGGAGTCGATGTACGAGTACGGCAGCCGGGCCGGGTTTTGGCGGCTGTACCGGCTTTTCACCAGCCGGGGGCTGCCGCTGACGGTCTACGCCGTGGCTATGGCCATGGCCCGCAACCCTGAGGCTGTCGCCGCCATGACCGAGGCCGACTGGGAGATTGCCAGCCACGGCTACCGCTGGATTGACTACCAATATTTCGGCCTTGAGGCCGAGCGCGAGCACATCCGCAAAGCTGTAGAAATTCACACACAGGTGGCAGGCGGTCGGCCCCTGGGCTTTTACCAGGGCCGCAACAGCCCCAACACCCGCGCCCTGGTGGTCGAAGAGGGGGGCTTTCTCTACGATGCCGACAGCTACGCCGACGACCTGCCCTACTGGAGCACTGAGTACGGCAGGCCCCACCTGGTGATCCCCTATACCCTCGACAACAACGACATGCGGTTTGCCACCTACGCGGGTTTCAACTCAGGGGATCAGTTTTTTACCTACCTGCGCGATGCCTTTGACACCCTCTACGCCGAGGGCGACGACGCGCCCAAGATGATGAGCATTGGCTTGCACTGCCGCCTGGCGGGCAAGCCGGGGCGCACGGCGGCGCTGGCGCGGTTTTTAGACTATGTGCAGGGGCGCGATCGCGTTTGGATCTGCCGCCGGGTCGACATCGCCCACCACTGGCACAAACACCACAAACCCGCCTAACCTAGAATGGTTGGCACTGCCGGCACATCTCCTATGAATCCCCCCGATACCCGCTGGGTTCAGCGATTCGCTAACTTTGAGCGCGCGTTTTTGCTGCTGCGCGATGCGCTCACGATTGAGACCCCTTCTCTAGTGGAGCGAGCGGGGATCATCCAGTTCTTCAAGGTGGGGCTAGAGCTAGCCCTTAAGGTGCTAAGAGACTATCAAACACCGGAGTGCTCTACTCCCCTGCTAACCCCAAAACAAGCTATCCATCAGGGATGTATAGAGCAATTGATCAGTCGAGAAGCTGATTGGATAGACGCGCTCCAGTGCCGTCGACTGATCGCTGAAAGCTATAACGAAACCACTGCGATCGCCCTAGAACAGGCAATCAGGCAGCGATACTATGGGCTGCTTCAAGCGCTTTACCAAACCCTGAAAGAGAAAAACGAGGGTGGTGTCAATTCCTAGCCTTCTAAAATCTTTGGCACCTTGAAGAAGTCGTCTTCGCGGTCGGGGGCGCAGTCGAGCATGGTGGCGCGATCGCCAAAGCTCTCTAGCTGGTCAGCGCGGGTAATGTTGCTCAGCTCGATGGCGCGGGTGGTGGGTTCTACGTCGTCGGTGTTGAGCTCTTTGAGTTGCTCCACGTAATCGAGAATGCCGCTAAGCTGCCCGGTGAACTGCTCTTCTTCGGCTTCGGAGAGGTTGAGTCGGGCCAGGAGGGCGACTTTGCGCACTTGTTCGAGATCGATCATGGGGAAAGGGTTAGAGAGATAGGGAGGGGGAGGAGGTAGTGGCAGGGGAGCGATGGGCAGTGGAACCGACTCATTATTGCGGCTACAGTCAGCTTCTATAGCGACGGTGGGTTGGTGGGCAGTGCCCACCCTACGGGCTAGAAGAAAATGTCGTTCTTCATGCGGCCGGTGTTCTTCATCCAGTTTTGGGCTTCGATGTAGTTGTTGGGGGCGATAGTAACCGCCTCAAGCCAGTAGCGGGCGGCTTCGTCAAAGTAGTTTTCGGCGGCTTCGGTGTCGCCGCTGGCCTCGGCCTGCTCGCCCTTGTAGTGGTAGATCACCGCGATGTTGTTGAGGGCCTGGCACAGGCGTGGGTTGAGGTCGAGCGCCTCTTGATACTTCCCGAGGGCAATCTCGTGCTCGCCGTTGCTGGCGTGGATCAGGCCCATGTTGTAGAGAATGAAGCTTCTGTCGTAGGGCTCTTCTTCTAGGATGAGGGCTTCGCGGTAGTTTTCCATCGCCTCGGCGTACTCTCCATCGGCCTGGGCCGACATGCCGTCGCGGTAATAGGCAAAGGCCTCTTTCTCGCTTTTCTTCGCCGGCATCATCTTGAGGATCATGTCGGCCATGACGGTGAAAGATTTGTCGATGAAGTTGTCGTTGCGTTGGGTTCTTGGCATGGGTAGCGACGGGCAAATGAGGGACTTAACGCTTACCTAATCCCGATGATGCTGCCGCAGCAAAATTTCGAGATTAGGCTAGACCGAGCTATCAATAAGCCTAGCAAACCCTGGGAGTTTAATGGCACCGGAGTCTGGGCCGCAGGACGCTGACGACCATTTTTGTGTAGAACTGAGTTAGCCCCCGCCTAGGTATTGGCTGGCTGGCCCGCTTTTAAGACCTGCTTTCAGGGCCTGCTGCCAGCACATTTTTTGCTGACTAATACCAAATCCGAGTCACACAACCCCGATTCAAAACCGATACCACGTAGGGAGCATTGCACTGCAATGCCCCTACAAACCGGGGGTATACAGATAGGATTTGGTATAAGAGCGGTTAGGCAGGCGGCGCGCTTATTGACAACTTTAGCTTCTCGGTTGATGGATTTATCTCTACTTCTGGCGATCGCCCTGATTGTTGCCCTGGTAGTGTGGCTCAACCGCCGCCAGGGCCGCCCTAAAAAACCCTATCGCCGCCGCACCTCAGAACCCACCACCGCCCCCACGCGCCCGGTGCGCAGCCGTACCGAGCGCGAGCTACTGCGCTTAGTCGGCGGCAATCGCGCCGTTGCCGATCGCCTGGTTGAACAGGTGCAGCTACGCAACCCCCAGCACAGCGAGCAGTGGTGCTGGGAAAAGGCCATTTACGATATTCAGCGCGATCGCCACAGCTCTTAACCAAGTGGAGAGAGCGGTTACAAGTGTTTCAAATAAGTATTGACTAGGGATCTCAGCGTGACCGCCCCAACGGACGGAGTTCACGTTCTGGGAAGGTTGGCCAGGTACTGCGAGTGATGAAGCGCCTGGGACAGTAGTTTTCGGCTTAATTGCGGTGATTGTTGCCGTAGTTAATGCGTGTACCGGCCCAGTTGAGCTTGTTGCGCAGGGTGCCGTAGTAGGAATGGTCTTGCCGGAGAATAATAAACTGGGCCATGGCCTCAGCACTGCGCACATCGACCCGCTGCCCCGGCCAAATGGCGGTGCCGAGCACCCCATCGGTCCACAGCTTGGTGGTGAGGTCAGGGTCGGCCAGGGGCCACACGCTCACCACCGAGCCGGGCGGCAGCACAATGGGCCGGCTGGAGAGGCTCAGGGGGCAAATGGGCGTCACCACAATGGCATCCATGCCGGGGTGGATGATTGGGCCGCCTGCGGCCACGGTGTAGCCGGTAGAGCCGGTAGGGGTGCTGATCAAGAGACCGTCACCCTGGTATTGATCGACTACCTCGCCGTCAATCTCCATTTCGAGATGCGAGGTGATCATGCGATCAGGAGAAGCGGGCTTAATGGCCATTTCGTTAAGGGCCAGGTACTTCTCGCTAACCGGCTCCAGGTTGGTGCGGTTGCCCTCGTAGATGCGGGCTTGCAGCATCATGCGGCGCTGCACGGCAAAGCGATCGCTCAGCAACCGCTCCCACACCACCTCTGTGTCGTCCATTTCTTCAGAGCTTTCGGTTAAAAAGCCTAGGTGGCCACCGATGTTGACCGCCAAGATGGGAATGCTTTCGAGGGCTAAATTGCGGGCTGCGGCCAGCGCCGTGCCATCGCCGCCAAACACAACCGCCAGATTAATCGGCTGGCTGACCGAGGCTAAAAAAACCGGGTAAGGGTTGTCCTTAGGGCCACTAGGGCCGCGCAGCACCCTACTGCCTAGCGCCTCAAGCTGCCTGGCGCACTGCTCAGCCCACTGTTGGCTGAGCCGACTGCCCGCTTTGTGAACGATGATGACTTGATCGAGTTGCAAAGTGAGACTACCACTTCAGCAGGTTGAACTGCTCCATATCTACGGTGTCACGGTTGCGGTAGATCGACAGCACGATCGCCAGGCCCACCGCCGCCTCTGCCGCCGCAATGCTAATCACAAACACCGCAAACACCTGGCCGTCGATGCCGACCGGGTCAAGGTAGTTCGAAAACGCCAACAGATTTAGGTTCACCGCATTCAGCATCAGCTCAATGGACATCAGCACTCGAATCACGTTGCGGCTGGTGACCAGGCCATAGATGCCAATGCAGAATAGGGCGGCGGCGACAAGCAAAAAGTACTGAAGTTGCATGGCTAGGGCAGAAAAAGTGGTGGGGTTACAGGGTGGAGAGATCCCAGGGTTCTCCTGGTGCATTGGCCAAATTTTCTAGCGATGGCCAGAAAGAACCCTGGGATCTGCGGCAACAGTTAGCTATCGGTATCGGAGCCGGAGACCGACGACACCAGTTCGCGAGGACGCTCCGGCAGCTGCAAGGCTTCCGACTCTGGTTCGCCAGGGGCCGCATCGGGAATGAACTCGCGGCGGGCCAGCACGATCGCCCCGATTAGAGCAATCAGCAGCAGCACCGAGGCCAGCTCAAAGGGCAGCAGGTAGTCAGTAAAAAAGTGAATGCCAATAGCAACGGTTGCCATATCGCCGCTAGCCACCTCGCTCGAGATCGCCCAGGGCGTATTCAGCATTGAGACGGTGAGTAGAGCAAACAAGCCCAAGCAAACTCCAGCCGCAGCAGCTTTGCCCACCCAGTCCTGCTTGATAGGGGCAAAGGACTGCTCTTTGTTGACCAACATGATGCCAAACAAAATCAGCACGCTGACGGCACCGACGTAAACCAGCACCTGGGCCGCCGCTACAAACCCGGCGTTGAGCAAAATGTATAGACCCGACAAGCTGGTAAACACACCGCCCAGCAAAAATGCCGAGTAGACAATGTTCTCGAGCAGCACGACCCCTAGGGCACCACCCAGGGTCATGGCGGTCAGTATGCCAAAGGCAACGAGTTGTACCCCTTCCGCTAGCGTCACAGTGCTGAACTCCTGGTAAACAATTGGGCGATGGGAGCCGTGGTTTTAACTTAGGCGAATGTACCACGGAACTCCCACGGGCGCATTAAGGCAACTTCTAGAAAATAGTTTCCCAACTGGTGGGCAGTGCCCACCCTACAGCGGCTACAGTCACTGAATTGGCATCTTCTTTCCCGGAAATCTCCTAAGAGCCTTTAGTCTGTGCTTTTGGCTTCACCTTCAGGCTTGGCATCGGCCTGCCCCTTCGCCTGGGCGGCCTCTAGAATTTCCTTGGGCATTTGGCCAGCCCGACGGGAGTTGGGCGGCAAATCATGAGGATCCATCACCCCCTTGGGTAGGTAGGCCAGCTCCCGCAGGGGGGTCACCATGGGATCTTCGGTGACCTTGTAGGGCAAGCGGCCCAGGGCCACGTTGTCGTAGTTGAGCTCGTGGCGATCATAGGCGGCTAGCTCGTACTCTTCGGTCATTGACAGGCAGTTGGTGGGGCAATACTCCACGCAGTTGCCACAAAAAATGCAAACCCCAAAGTCAATGCTGTAGTGCTTTAGATTTTTTTTCTTGGAGACTTTATCAAACTCCCAATCGACTACGGGCAGGTTAATCGGGCAGACCCGCACACAGACTTCGCAGGAGATGCACTTGTCAAACTCAAAGTGAATCCGGCCCCGATACCGCTCAGAGGGAATCAGCTTTTCGTAGGGGTACTGCACCGTAACCGGGCGACGGCTCATGTGATCGAAGGTCACAGACAGCCCCTGGCCAATATATTTGGCCGCCTGCAAGCTTTCTTTAGCGTAGTCGCCGACTTGTTTGAGAAAACCCAGCATAGGGGTTGACCTCCAGAGTTTTACAGGTTGTTGAGGCGGGGGCGCCAGTTAACTACCCTAGTGATTACTACTTAAAGGGTAAAGCAGTATCCCCAGGCTAGCCACCAAAGGCGGCGGGAAAAGTGAGCTTGAGCGCTGCGGTCAGCAGTAGGTTTACTAACGCAACCGGCAGCAAAAACTTCCAGCCAAAGTCGAGCAGCTGGTCAATCCGAATACGGGGCATGGTCCACCGCACCAGCACCGCGATGAACACCAGGGCGTAGGCCTTAAATAGAGTCATCATGATGCCCAGGGAGGCGGTGATCACCTGGAGCCATGGGGTAGTTTCGCTCACCCCAATCAGGCTGGCCAACCAGCTCACCGAAACCGGCGACTCCCAGCCGCCCAGGTAGAGAATGGAGACAATCAGCGCCGACAGCACCAGGTTGACGTAGGAGCCGACGTAGAACAGACCAAACTTCATGCCGGTGTATTCGGTCTGGTAGCCCGCCACCAGTTCCTCCTCAGCCTCAGGCAGGTCAAAGGGCAGGCGCTCACACTCGGCCAGAGCGGCAATCCAAAAAATCAAAAACCCAGCGGGCTGACGCCAGATGTTCCAGCCCAAAATGCCGTAGCCCGACTGTTGGTTGACAATATCGATGGTGCTGAGGCTGTTAGACATCAGCACCACCGCCAGCACCGCCAGGGCCAAAGGAATCTCGTAGCTGATCGACTGGGCCGCAGCCCGCAGCCCGCCCAGCAGGGAATATTTATTATTTGAAGAGTAGCCCGACATCAGCAGGCCAATGGGGGCAATGCTGGAGAGGGCAATCCAGAGAAAGATGCCGACGCCGATGTCGGTGATCACCAGGTTTTGGCCAAAGGGCACAATCAGGAACGACAAAAATACCGGAATCACGACAATCGCAGGCCCCAGCGTAAACAGGATGGGGTCAGCCTTGGCGGGGGTAATGTCTTCTTTAAAGATCAGCTTGATGCCGTCGGCGGCGGCCTGGAGAGTGCCCAGGGGGCCGGCAAACTCAGGGCCAATGCGCTGCTGGGCGGCGGCAGAGATTTTGCGCTCTAGCCACACCGTGACAAAAATGCTCACCGTGGCCCCAATCAGAATTACCACCATAGGCAGCGGTAGCCAGAGCGCTTTAGCTGCCCCGGCGGGTACCCCCAGGTCAACTAGGGCGTCGACGAAGCTACCCTGTAGGTCAATTCCTTGATTCATGGGCCAGTCCTTAGCAACGGTAGGGTTAACTCTGGCAAAGAGAAAACACTTTAGATTCTACAGCCATCTTTCCCCATCCACCGGGCCAGGGGCGGCGGATTCATAGGAAGTTTTGGGGAGAGGGATTGATGGGGAGGAGAATTGGGTTTCGGGTTTCGGGTTTCGGGTTTCGGTTCGAACCTGGCACCGTATACCTTGCACCTGATACCTGATACCTGATACCTGCCACCCCTCCAAACAAAAGCCCCCCGACGCAAGCGCCAGAGGGGCAGGAGTTCCTGAAAATCGTCACTGAATCAATAATCTGCGCTGGGGGAGAGAGTGCCCAGAGGGGTCTGACCCATCAGGTGGCTCCTCTAGCGGCCCATTAGGAGGGCAGAGAAACCGAAAACCCTTGTTTATCCCAGAGTTGGGGGCGGTTGGCCAGGTCGACATAGTTCTGACTGTGGGGGCCGGTGTAGATCTGGGTGGGCCTAAAAATGCGGTTTTCACCGAGCTGCTCTTTCCAGTGGGCCAGCCAGCCGGCCACCCGAGAGATGGCAAAAATCGGCGTAAACAGGTCGGTTGGAATATCTAGCTTGCGATAAACCAGCCCCGAATAGAAGTCGACGTTGGGGTAAATACCCTTGGTTCCCAGCTTTTCAGACACGGCTTGCTCCATTTCTAGAGCAATAGCGTAGTACTCGTCTTGGCCAAACTTTGCAAACAGCTGCTCGGCTAGCCCCTGCAAGATGGTGGCGCGGGGGTCTTTGACCTTGTAAACCCGGTGGCCAAAGCCCATGATCTTAGATTTCTCAGCAATGCAACGCTCTACATAGGGGCGCACGTTCTCGACCGAGCCGATCTGCTCTAGCATCTCGATCACCTCTTCGTTGGCGCCACCGTGCAGCGGCCCCGCCAGGGTGCCCACCGCCGAGGCCACCACCGCGTAGGGGTCGGTCAGGGTAGAGGCCGTCACCATTGCCGAAAAGGTGGAGGCATTGATGGTGTGCTCAGCATGGAGGGTCAGACAAACGTCAAAAATCCGCGCGGCCAACGGGTCAGGCTCACGCTCGTTGAGCATGTAGAGAAAGTTGGCGGCGTAGTCGAGGTCATCCCTGGGCTGCACCGGGTCGTTGCCCTTACGCATGAGCTGAAACGCCGCCACCATGGTGGGAATTTTGGCCAGCAGCCGCACCACAGCTTTCTGAATATAAATGGGATCGTCTAGGGCCCGGCGGGAGTAGAACAGCCCCAGCGCCGCCGCGCAGGCCTGGAGGGCATCCATGGGGTGGCCGCTCTCGGGGAAGCATTTCATCATGTCGCGGATGCGGTACTTGAGGCGACGGTGGTAGCGAATTTCGTACTCGAAGGCATCTAGCTCCATCTTGGAGGGCAGCCCACCCCAAATCAGCAGGTAGGCGGTTTCTAAAAACGTGCCCCGCTGGGCCATCTCTTCAATGGAGATGCCGCGATACTCTAAAATGCCTGCCTTGCCATCCACATAGCTAATGCTCGACTGGGTGGCTGGCACACCCTCTAAACCAGGTCTGTACTCACATGCGGTCATAGACTTATTAGCTCCCGTTCGCTGACCTATGATTTCAAGGGGGATGAACGCCCCGCCGTCATCAACGCTACCAAATCATCTGATCAACCGTGGCGCTGCTGTCAACCTATAGCTAATGTCGATTTATTCTTTTCAGCGGCCCTCGCAACCGCTACTCAACGGTAGAACAGCTTCTGTAGAGACTAGTTGGTAAGGGCTCGTTGGTAAGGACTAGCCCAGGGCAGTTGCTCACCCACATAGCGCTTTGCGTGAATGTTCTAGAGTAAAGCAGTCCTCAAGTAGCTGCCTAGGAGAAATTTATGACTACTCTTTCTGTGACCGTGCCCGACATGGCCTGTGGTGCCTGTGTCACCACGATTACCGAGGCTGTGCAGGCCGTTGACCCCAGTGCCCAGATCAAAACTGATTTGGGGTCTAAAGCGGTAGACATTACCGCCAGTGTCACCGCCGATGCGCTTACGGAGGCGATTGAGAAGGCGGGGTATACGGTGAAGGGTTAGGGAGTAGGGGAGTGGGGGTTAGGTAAGGGTGATGGATTGTCCGGTGGCGGCGGAGCGTTGGGCGGCGATCGCCACCTGGAGCGTGTAGAAGCTGGCCGCTGGGGTGCAGTAGAGCGATCGCCCGGTGAGTAGGTGATCAATTACCTGAGCCGTGTCGTCGGCAAACAGCCCGCGCCGCGACCCGACTTCGATGGGGCGATCGCCCTGGCGATCAACCACCCGCCCGGCATCGCCGTCAAAGTACAGCGCCCCGGTGTCCCCAAAAACCTCAAGGCATCGGGTGGCCTCCCACACCCCTTCCCCCTTGCCGTAGGTCACCTCCGCCACCAGCCCTGAGGCAAAGGTGAGCTGCGCCTGACAAAGACAAGTTGTGTAGTACTCCCCTTCCCCCACTCCCTCGCTCCCCCGCTCCCCGCCGCAGGAATTTTGGCAATAGACCCTTGCCACCGGCCCAAAGCAGTCGATCAGCCGGTGCAGCCGCGACAGCGCCCCCACCAGCGGAAACCCAAATAGCTCAGGGCAGTAGGTCCAGGTCTGGGGGGCGGGGCGTTTGGGTGACAGAGTGCAGTAGCGGGCGTAGTAGGGCTGGCCCACGGCCTCTAGATTGGCTTTGAGGGCGCGGTGGGTGCCCCCTAGCAGCTCAATGTGCTCGACGTGCAGCAGGCGCTGCCTGGCCTGGGCCAGCGCCACCAAAGACTGGGCTTCCTCGGCATTGAGCGCGAGGGGATACTCTACGACTACGTGGCGATCGCCGTTGAGCGCTGCCGCCGCTACGGTGCCGTGGTCGCGGTTGATGTGGCAGACCATGATCAGATCAAGGTCAGGATAGTCAACTAACGCTTGCCATGGCTCGACCGCCACAGCGTCATACTGCTGGGCAAAGGCCTCAGTGTCGGCGGCGCTGTGCCCGGCCACGGCCACCAGCCGGGCCTGGGGAATAGTCTGAAGCGCCTCAGCCCGCAGCCGGGCGACGAACCCGGTGCCGACCATGCCCACCCGCACTACGTCACCGGGAATTCTCGCACCTACCATTCACCGCATCCTCAGTTCTAGACCAATGCCATCCTATATTTTTCTCTGGCCTATATTTTTCTCTGGCGGGGGGATGGTGCCCTAGGGATTTCTCTGGAATGCTGTATGCAGTATCAGCGTGACTGTATGTCAACTTTTGTGCCCGCCTTTGTGCCCCCGTGGTTTTTGCGAAACGGGCTGGCGATGACGGTTTATACCGCCGCGGTGGCCAGTCGCACCTGGCGGCAGAGTATTGACCTGGGGCCCGTTGTCTATCAAGACCACATTTTCAAAGGCCATGGGGATGTGCCCATCTTTGGGCGCTGGACGGTGCCCAACCCTTCTTTGAACGGGTTTGAGAACACGCCTAAGGGCACATCTAAAGGCACCATCATCGCTACCTACGGCATTACCGGCAGCCTTGATGACCAGTGGCAGCTAGAAATTTTGTGCCGCAAAGCCTACCACCGGGGCTATGGCGTGGTCATGTTTGACTGGCGGGCCCACGGCAAAACTGGCGAGCTGTCGCCTACGCTCACCTCCGACGGCATCTATGAGGGCGAAGACTACGTGGCTCTGGCTGCCGCCGCCAAAGCCCTGGGCTGCCCGCCCCCCTTTTGGTTTATGGGCTATTCTCTCAGCGGGCAGCTGGCGCTGTGGGGTGCTAAGGCGGCGATGATGCTCCCCGACGCCAGTGGCCCCGATCGCAGTGGCCTGATCTCGGGAAGCCTGGTGCGGGGGGATATTGGCGGCGTGGCGGTGGTGTGCCCCAGCCTCGACTCCAACCGTTCGCTGAACTATTTGACCGCTGGCCCCCTGAGAAGCAGGCTAGAGCAGGCGATCGCAGGAGAGCTCAAGCGCCTGGCCCTACGCCTGCACCAGCACCACCCCGACCACTTTGACCTGGCCGCCATTGAGCGCGCCAACAGCATTCGGGGCTTTGACCACGAGTTGGTGATCTCGCGCCTAGGGTTTGCCAGCGTAGAAGACTACTACGCCGCCAGCAGCCCGCTGCCCTTCATGGCCGATCTGACGGTTCCAACGCTGATTGTCTACGCGGCTGACGACCCCCTGTTTAGCCCCGAGATCATCCCTGACTTGAAAACGATTGGTGCGGCCAACCCCAAGCTAGATCTGGTCATCACCGACTGCGGCGGCCATGTGGGCTACTACAGCAGCCGCGCTGGTCAGCGCCTGGCGGGGGATGGCGATCGCTGGTGGGCGTGGAACCGAGCGCTGGCCTGGGTGGAGCGGAGGGGTGGGTAGATAGGCGATCGCGCGGGTAGTTCTTCAAATTAGATTGCCCAGGGCACAGATTCCCAAACCTTTAGAATTTTTGATGAAGCCAGTTAACGATGAGGTGAGCGGTCATGTTTAGCGACCTGTCTCAACCGCCTTGTTAGGCAAATCACAACACTAGAGACATCTAGATGCATAGTGCTAAATCTATGGAAAATTAGCAAAGGAGGGATAGAAGATGAGTCTCACAGTTGCGTAAGATATTCCTAACCCAACGGATAGGTATTTATTCTCATTATGATAGAACAGTTCCCCTGGCTGACCGCGATCGTGCTATTGCCATTGGTAGCCGCGTTATTCATTCCTTTGATCCCTGATAAAAGCGGCAAGACTGTCCGCTGGTATGCCTTGGGGGTTGGCGCGGCTGATTTTGTACTGATGTCCTACACCTTTTGGCGGCATTACGACGCGAGCCAGGCGACATTCCAACTGGCGGAAAAGGTGGTTTGGTTACCGAAGTTGGGCTTGAGTTGGGCGCTGTCGGTGGATGGTATTTCGGCTCCGCTAGTGCTGTTAGCGGGTTTAGTGACGACGCTGGCAATGCTTGCCGCCTGGCAAGTAGATCGGCGATCGCGCCTGTTCTACACCCTGATGTTAGTTCTGTATGCTGCCCAGGTGGGGGTATTCCTGGCCCAAGACCTAATGCTGTTCTTCATCATGTGGGAAGTGGAACTGGTGCCGGTCTATCTGCTGGTGTGCATTTGGGGCGGGCAAAATCGGGACTATGCAGCGACGAAGTTCTTGATGTATACGGCCCTGTCTTCGATTTTTATTTTGGTGGCAGCCCTGGGGATGGGACTCTATGGCGATACGCTCACCTTTGATATTGCTGAACTAGGGAGAAAGCAGTTTCCCTTAGGACTGGAATTGTTTTTGTATGCTGGCCTGCTGGTGTCCTTTGGGGTCAAATTGGCAATTTTCCCCTTTCATACTTGGCTGCCCGACGCCCACGGCGAGGCTTCTACTCCTGTATCAATGGTTTTGGCAGGAGTATTACTGAAAATGGGGGGGTATGGGCTGATCCGGTTAAACTTGGAACTGTTGCCCCATGCCCATGTGTATTTTGCGCCGCTGTTGGTGATTTTAGGAGGGGTCAACATCGTCTATGGGGCGCTAAACTCCTTTGCCCAGACCAATATGAAGCGGCGGTTGGCCTATTCCTCCATTTCTCACATGGGGTTTGTCCTGCTGGGGATTGCTTCCTACACTGATTTAGGTGTGAGTGGGGCGATGCTGCAAATGCTGTCCCACGGGCTGATTGCATCGGTGTTATTTTTCTTGGCAGGCGTCACCTACGATCGCTCCCGCACGATGATGATGAATCAGTTGGGTGGGTTGGGGCAGGCCATGCCCACGGTGTTTGCTCTGTTCACCATGGGGGCACTGGCATCCTTGGCTTTGCCTGGGATGAGTGGGTTTGCCGGAGAGCTTGAGGTCTTTGTCGGCTTGGCCACAACGGAAATCTATGGTTCGGCCTTTCGCTCGGTAGCCGTTTTTCTGGCAGCAGTGGGGTTGATTCTGACACCGATCTATCTGCTGTCGATGGTACGGCAGGTGTTTCATGGGGCCAGTGCTGATCAAATGTGTGACCTGGTGCCTGCCTGTGATCTGGAGGATCTAGATTTGAAGGCCCAGGGTAACCAAGAGGCAAACTGTTTTGGCACTGACTGTATCTTGCCAGAGGAGGCAGAGTTTAGGGATGCCAGTTCTCGGGAGATTTTTATTGCGGCTTGTTTTCTGGGGCTGATTATTGCGATCGGGTGTTATCCCAAGATGGCAACCCAGATGTATGACGTGAAAGCGATGGCGGTCAATGCCCAGGTGCTGACGTCGTATCATGAGACCTTTCCAGATGCGTTGCAGCGCACGGCACAGGGGCGATGGAGTTCGGCGATCTCAGCGGCTCCATCTGCGGATGTCTTGGGTGTTGTCAAATAGGCGACGCCCATCAATCACGCTAGTCATGGTCAGCCCATGCCTAACGGTGCGGGTCAGCGGTTGTCGAGGTCTTTGCATCCAACCTGAGCAGCTTCGGTCAATCCGCTGCACCCGAATTGTTAGATTGCCTGCATAGAAATGCTTTACAGCGTTTCTTGCCCCAGTGAGGTACACCCGAAAGGCTAGAACATCTGATGTATGGCCGTTTCAGACGCCGATTCGTCCCTCATCAGAGCGGGAACCGCTGTATGACAGCCTCTCAATGTACTTGAGTTGAGGGATTAAACAAGCCATAATACTAGTATCTGGGACTTAGCCTTGAGCATCAAGGTCGAACCACCCTATAACTGGGGATTTGAAGGATGGCTACGCTAACTAGAAGGACTAAAAGTAAATCAGCTAAAGGACTAGCTCTTTCCAGTTCACCGAAGGGGCGTGAACCGGAAAGTATTAATGCTGAGGCATTAAAAGGTATCATTTCTTACCTTGGGTATTTGTACGCAGAAGGTGAAATTAGTGATAGAGCTTACAAAGCTCTTATTTCGCGAGTGTTATCCACTTTCGTTGAGAATTCGATCCAGTTTAAGGTTGAACGGATACTAAATAGACTTGACAAGGAGCTTGAAAAAGCTGAAGAAGCACTTTTGAATGACATTTTGGTGTGAACCTTACTTTAGAGATGAAGAAAGGCTATTGACATGGGAAATGACGACTTCTCAGAAAAGCAGATTGTTCCAAGTTCTGCTAGGTCTGAGGAAGAAGCCAAATCAAAATCAGACGGGTTAGAAGAAGATGATGATAGGGAAGCTGTACCGGCTGAAGTAGCCGAAGCTCTTGATGAACTACCTCCGGAGCAAAGACGGATGGTATCTTCTATGTTCCTCTCAATGAGGCGTATGTCGTCTTCACGCTCTTCAGCTCTTGACAAGAAAATTACCCCAGAGCACATATCTCAGACCCTTAATAACCTTGAAAAAGAGAATGAACGAGATTTCAAGAGAAGCCAGTCTGGTGAAACAACTAAAAGACTTGGCATGGGGGCGATTCTTGTTTTGGTTCTAATGGTCTTTGGTTATGCAGGTTTAACCAATGATAAAGATCTCGCAGAGAAGGTCATTATTGCAGGTATTTCAGGACTTGGTGGTTTTGGTGCTGGCGTTGCAGTAAATAGAAAAGAGCCTTAGCGAACAAGCGAACCTACAGGAAAGGTTAGCAATCTAACTATGTATTAAGCCTCAGATTTGCTAGATAAAACCCTGCCTTGATCGCATTATCCAGCATATCTACGGGGTAATACCCAGTTTTTAAGGAATTAAACAGAATATGTGCTGGATAAGCCCGAGGTTTTGGGGTGTTATCCAGCAGATCTGATGGATAATCCTGGAGGTTGGGGTGCTTATCCGTTAAAAGCTCAAGATGATCTACGCCTACATGCTCAATCGCGGCGGCAGAGGTGTCAGGAGTCCGTTAGATATCGGCTAGGCAATACGGTTGAGCTTCTGGCGTGCTTCTGGCAGGATATTGTTGCGGGGAATGATTCTAGGCGGGGAAGAGAGAGGTGGCAGCCTCTCAAATCCCCTAATCATCCCAACTTAAACCAGGTAAGCTGCGATGACTGGATTCATTCTAAGTCTGGTCTCTTGCTTCACCACATCTCTTGCCTCACCGCATAGAGAAAAAGAGGGATCTGGATAGTTCCCCGTTTTCTTTACCGAAAACGGAGTTACCCGTATGTTTCAATCATCCGACGCAGAGGGCATAGCCCCTGCACCGTTCACTCTACCCACCTACCGCCAAGAGACCCTGCGGCACATTCTGCTGGGCGACTACGGCGCAGTCACCGACGCCATTGGCCAACTGGTGGCGCTAGGCTACAGCGACAAAGTCGCCTGGTCAGACCCCATTCCCACCGGGCGCAGCGGCGAATACCTCGCCGTCATGACCCGCAGACGAGGCATGCGGGGTTAGCAACCCCTCAGGTGAGACTCCGCCCACGCGAAGCCATGCACTGCGCAGGGCCTTGAGGACGAGGCATTAATTCTGGCCAATATCCTCACAGGCACCTCGTGGGGGCAATGCAGTGCATTGCCCCCACCAATCGGGGCTGACCAAATACGATTCGGTATCAATTGCCGATCGCACCCTCCCCCTGGGCACCCTAAAAGCCAGAATCAGGGGAAACACAACATGCTGGCAAGGGTCTGGAGCGCAGCGCTGGTGGGCATTGATGCCCTCAAAGTCGGAGTCGAAGTCGATATTTCTGGCGGCCTGCCCGGCGTCGTGATCGTGGGCCTACCCGATACCGCCGTGCAAGAGTCGCGCGAGCGGGTCAAGGCGGCGCTGAAGAATGCCGGGTTCCCCTTCCCCATGCGCAAGGTGGTGATCAACCTCACCCCCGCCGACCTGCGCAAAGAAGGCCCCATTTTTGACCTGCCCATCAGCGTCGGCATTCTCGCCGCCTCAGAGCAGGTGAATACCGACGCCCTCAACGACCTGCTGTTTCTCGGCGAAGTCTCGTTAGACGGCAGCCTGCGGGCCGTGGCCGGGGTGCTGCCGATCGCCGCCGCCGCCCAAAAACTGGGCATTCGCGGTCTGGTGGTGCCCACCGACAACGGGCGCGAGGCCGCCGTGGTGCCGGGGCTGACGGTCTATAGCTTTGGTCATCTGTCCGAGGTAGCCGATTTTCTCAATAATCCATCGAGCCACAGCCCGGTGGTGGTCGATACCAACCTGGTGATGAGTTCTGCCCCCCATGCGTTGAACTTGCGGGATGTGAAGGGTCAGGCCCAGGCCCGGCGGGCGCTAGAAATCGCCGCTGCGGGCGGCCACAATTTGATATTCGTGGGGCCGCCAGGCAGCGGCAAAACCATGCTGGCCCGGCGTCTGCCTTCTATTCTGCCGCCCTTGCAGTTTGAAGAAGCGCTGGATGTGACGCAGATTCACTCCGTTGCCGGGCTGTTAAAAGAGAAGGGCACCCTAGTCAACACCCGCCCCTTTCGCAGCCCCCATCACTCGGCCTCTGGCCCCTCTCTGGTGGGCGGCGGCAGCTACCCCAAGCCCGGTGAAATCTCCCTGGCCCATAGGGGGATCCTTTTTCTCGACGAATTAACTGAATTCAAGCGCGACGTGCTCGAATACCTGCGCCAGCCCCTCGAAGACGGCTACGTCACCATCACCCGCACCCGCCAGTCTGTGGTGTTTCCCGCCCAGTTTACCCTGATTGCCAGCACCAACCCCTGCCCCTGCGGCTTTTACGGCGACTCGGTGCAGCCCTGCACCTGTAGCCCCCGCAGCCGCGAAAACTACTGGTCGCGCCTCTCTGGCCCCCTGATGGATCGGATCGATTTGCAGGTGGTGGTCAGCCGCATTAAGCCCGAAGAGATGACCCAGCACCAGCCGGGGGAGGCCTCGGAGCCGGTGCGCGATCGCGTTCAAGCCGCCCGCCAGCGCGCCTGCGATCGCTTCAAAACTGAGCCAGCTCTGCAATGCAACGCCGACATGCAAAGCCGCCACCTGAAGCAATGGTGCCCGCTGGATGACACCAGCAAGACTCTGCTAGAAGGGGCCGTGCGCAAGCTAGGCCTCTCGGCCCGCGCCATGGATCGCATTCTCAAAGTGGGCCGCACCATCGCCGATTTGGATGGCGCTGAAGATTTGCAAACCCACCACATCGCCGAAGCGATCCAGTACCGCACTATTGATCGCATGCAGTGATGATTCGAGTTATACGTCTGGTTCTAACCCTGCTGCTCGGAGTTGAGCTGCTAGACGATCAGCCCGTTCTCTCTCCTGCGCTAGCTGCTGCCCCAGCTCAGTGTACGTGAGAAACCGCTGCCCGTCGGGGCGATAGATTTCAAGCCCTGAGTCTGCCATTTGGAAGCGAATTTGCAGCCGGGGGCTGACCCAACCGTCCATCGTGTCAATTACCTCTAGCCCCGCTTCACCGCGCTGAAGTCCGGTCAGCTCTGGCTTGTCAGGATTGTAGATATAGTACTCTTCCACCCCGTGGCGGTCATAAAAGCCCAGCTTGCGCAGCATTTCGCCAAAGCGGTTTCCCGGCGACAAAATCTCAAACACCACTTGGGGGGCGATGCCGCCTTCGACCCACTGGCGGTAGGAGCCTCTGTCTCCCTTGGGTCGCCCTACTACCACCATGGCATCGGGGGCCTGGCGAATGGTGTTGTCGCCTTCGACCGGGTACCAGAGCAAGTCGCCCGCTACAAATATCTGAGGATCGTCCGCAAATAGCAGCTCCAGGTTTTCTTTAATCACCACAATCCAGCGGAACTGCTTGGTGTTGTCGGCCATGGGCTGCCCGTCGCTGTCGGGGTAATCAATTTGGGCTGAGGCGTCGGGCTGTAGCTGCTGAACCATAGGGGCATGCCTGTCAGACCTACGACTATATTTTAGTCTGCATGGGACTCCCGTAGCCTCTTACCCCTCGCCCACCTGGGGCACGGGGCGAATGCTCCGGTAGCGGTCCTGGCGAATCCAGTCCAGCACCGACTGGATTTCGATGGACTTTTCGCCCAGGGTGTTGAGCAGGTGAGAGCCTAGCTCTAGGGCGGCCTCAAACTCGGGCTGCACCACTTCCCTCGCGCCCATCTGGGTGAGAATATCGATTTCTTCGTTGTTGTGCGATCGCGCAATAATATCCAGCTCCGGCGCTCTGAGTAGCGCCCGCTGTAGCACCAATCGAGTGGTGGCCGGGTCGGGCAGGGTAATGGCCAGAGCCTTGGCGGTTTCCAGGTAGGTTTTTTCGAGCACCAGCTCGCTGTCGGCGTCGCCGTAGACGTAGGGAATTTGCACCAGAGGCGCGTGGCGGTTACGCAGGCGCTGGATGGCGGTTTCGCTGTTTTCGATCACCAGCACCGGGTAGCCCCGGCTGAGCAGCACATTGACCAGCACCTCCCCCACCCGGCCATAGCCCGCCACAATCACGTGGTCGCGCAGGTCGCCGGGCACCGACAGGAGCTTGGGTTCTTCGGCCTGGTCGAGGAAGTCTTTTACTACCGGCAGGGTATGAATCCAGTCAGACACCCTGGGGGCCAAGTTGATCCATAGGGGGGTGAGCATCAGGGAAATGGCGATCGTCCCCAGCAGCAGCGAGTAGCGCTGTTCGCTGATCAGCCCCAGCTCTAGCCCCATCAGCGCCAGCACAAAGGAAAACTCACCGATTTGGTTGAGGCCAAAGCTGGCCTTGATCGCCGTTTTGAGCGAATAGCCAAACCCCATCACAATGGGCAAAATAATCAGCGCCTTGCCCACCATGATCAGCGCCACCAGCTCCAAAATTTTGCCCAGGTTATTGAAAATCAGCTCGGGGTCGATCAGCATGCCAATCGAGGCAAAAAATAGGCAGGCAAAGGTGTCGCGCAGGGGCAAAATTTTGCCCAGGGCCTGGTCGGCGTAGTCAATTTCTGAAATCATCAGCCCGGCGACAAAGGCCCCCATGGCGATGGAGAGGCCCAGTTTAGAGGTGATCCAGGCGATGCCCAGGCAGAGGGCGACCACCGTCAGCAAAAATAGCTCGCTGCTCTCGGTGGCGGCAATGTGCTGAATTAGCGGCGGCACTACCCAGCGCCCCAGGGCGATCGCCCCCGCCAAAAACAGCCCAAACTTGAGCGCGGCGATCGCCAGGGCTGGCGCCAAGGCCTCGGGCTGGTTGAGCACCGGCAGCACCGCCAGCATCAGGCCCAGGGCAATGTCTTGGGCAATCAGCAGACCCAGCATCACCTGGCCGTGGACGGTGGCGGTTTCGCCCCGGTCGGTGAGGGTTTTGAGCACCACCGCCGTGGACGACAGCGACAGCACCAGCCCCAAAAACAATCCCTCCAGCGGTGAGTTGGCCGTGCCTGAGAGCAGCGACACCGAGCACACCAGCAGGGTGGTCAGCCCAATTTGCAGCAGGCTGCCCTTGAGGGCAATATCCTTCACCCGCCTCAGCTCTGTCAGCGAAAACTCCACCCCCAGAGCAAACAGTAAAAAGGCAATACCTACCTCGGCCAGCCCCTGAATTTGCTCCACATCGGTCTGTAGACCCAGCCCAAAGGGGCCAATCACCAGCCCGGTGAGCAGGTAGCCCAGCAGCGCCGGCTGCTTGAGTCGATGGGCAATGTAACCGCCGATGGCAGAGCACCCCAGGGCCAGGGTGAGATCGAGAACAAAGTTGGGTTCGGCGGTCATACGGGAGCACGATAGGGCAGAGAAGCGTCTACGGAGCCCACCTTAGATCCTTTGGCGTTTACGTAGAAATGTTAAGTAAAGTTTACTCTAAGAACCCTGGCCTATTCGAGCCGCCTGAGCGATTCCGCATGGGAAGCTCCTGAGCCGCTGCTGACAGAATGTGCTGCCGCCGAAGAATTAGGCTAGTGCTCAAGCAACTTGCCGCCGCCGCTGGGCGATCGCCCATGGGTTCTATACAAATAGCCCGCCAAAGCAGCCCCAGCGGGTAGATGCAGCCTACACAGCCGTTAGCGTTTACCTTTTGCTCTAGAATTTGGTCAACGGCGGTAACCCTCCCGACGGCTCGGACCCAGTTCACTCCTTCAGCAGCACCCTATGGCTACCGGATATCTCGCCCTCGTACTCCACGCCCACCTGCCCTACGTGCGTCACCCCGAGAGTGACTACGTGCTCGAAGAAGAATGGCTCTACGAGGCCATCATCGAGACCTACGTGCCGCTGCTCAGCATGTTTGAAGGGCTAAAGCGCGACGGCGTCGACTTCAAGCTCACCATGAGCATGACTCCGCCCCTGGTCTCCATGCTGCAAGACCCGCTGCTGCAAGAGCGCTTCGACAACCACCTGGCCATGCTCGAAGAGCTCACCGAGCTAGAGGTCGAGCGCCACGTTCACAACGGCCACATGCAGCACCTGGCCGAAACCTACGCCCAGGAGTTCAACCACGTCCGCAACCTGTGGGAGAGCTACAGCGGCAACCTGGTCACCGCCTTCAAGCAATACCAAGACAGCAACAACCTCGATATCATCACCTGCGGGGCCACCCACGGCTACCTGCCGCTGATGAAAATGTACCCCGAGGCCGTGTGGGCGCAGATCCAGGTCGCCGCCGAGCACTACGAAGACACCTTTGGGCAGCCCCCCAAGGGCATTTGGCTGCCCGAGTGCGCCTACTACGAAGGCCTAGAGCGCCTGGTGGCTGATGCCGGTATGCGCTACTTTTTAACCGATGGCCACGGCATTCTCTACGCCCGGCCCCGGCCCCGGTTTGGCAGCTACTCGCCAATCTTTACCGAGAGCGGCGTGGCTGCCTTTGGCCGCGACCACGAGTCGTCGCAGCAGGTGTGGTCGTCCCAGGTGGGCTACCCCGGTGCCCCCGAGTACCGCGAGTTTTACCGCGACCTGGGCTGGGATGCCGAATACGAATACATCAAGCCCTACATTATGCCCAACGGCCAGCGCAAGAATGTGGGCATCAAGTATCACAAAATCACCGGCAAGGGCCTGGGCCTTTCCGACAAGCAGCTCTACGACCCCTACTGGGCCAAAGAAAAAGCCGCCGAGCACGCCGCCAACTTTATGTACAACCGCGAGCAGCAGATCGGCCACCTGCACGGCCTGATGCAGCGGCCCCCCATAATCGTCTCGCCCTACGACGCTGAGCTGTTTGGCCACTGGTGGTACGAAGGCCCCTGGTTCCTCGACTATCTCTTCCGCAAGAGCTGGTTTGACCAAAGCACCTACGAGATGACCCACCTGACCGACTACCTCCAGGGCCACCCCACCCAGCAGGTGTGCCGCCCCTCCCAGTCGAGCTGGGGCTACAAGGGCTTCCACGAATATTGGCTGAACGAGACCAACGCCTGGATCTACCCCCACCTGCACAAG
>JBBSKN010000056.1:0-25883 GCA_038256265.1 Phormidesmidales cyanobacterium | reverse complement strand
CTTAGACGGATGTCCGGGCTACGCCCCTGCTTTTCTGCGCTTAAAGCCCTCTTCGAGCAGTTTTTCAGGCTAGAGGTGTTCGATTTCCCCAAAATGCATCGATATGGATCCTTTTCATGAATCAAATAGGATTGCTATAGATGCTTTTGGGTTTCCTTCGTTAATCCAACCTACAAGAGATCTTTAGATCGCACTACAGGAGGTCTGCGATCACATTTCAGCCAATGACTTTTGCTCCATTTGCATCAATTGGGTGTTAGATATTGCTATAAGGGAGTTAAGTAAACAAATGCCTCAACCAGTTTGTAAACTTAAATGCAATATCCGTATGAGGACGCAAAGCTTGCCTAGTAATTGCCCTTCCCAAAGGATAACCAGGCTCATCATGCCAAGCCAAATAAGTATGAATAATGGCTTTGCTACGATGAACTTCTTTGAAAGTGGAGAAACTGTTTGCTTGTGCTTGCTCTACACATTCTTGAGCAAACCTTAAACATTCTGGCTCCGCGAGTTCCGCACAGAAGTCCTCTAACATTCCAGAAACTTGATTATTCGGCATTAGCCAAAAACCTAGCTTGGGCTTATTTGAAAAGCTTTCAATTGTTGTCCCATCAGAATCAGGAATCATCGGAAAGTTATAGTCATAATGACCTAGCTTTTTTTGTATACTGCTCCATCTACCTGTTAAAGAAGGACTATCAGCATCAAGCATAATACCAATTACTTGAGGAGGTTCAGGGCGTATGATCAAAGCGTTCAGTCGCTTTAGAACTTCGACGTCAGAGCCGCATTGATATATTCCAAAAATTTCAGGAACACTATGAGCTGCGCACAAAGACATAACTACATGACAATCGTTATCGCCCTCAACCAGTAAAACTTTATCTGTATCTTGTCTACAAATATCGCTCATTCTACTTACCGCACCTCAACATCCATGTCGACAGCATCAGTAAGAATTTCAGATGTGTACTCTGTTGCCCTAATCAGGCCATCCCTAGAATCAAGCCTGAAGAAAGTGCCAAGTTCAGGATATTTATTCCAGGCATTATCAAAACTCTCTAAACAGTCTCGACTGTGAGTGGTTGCAAAAACCTGAACATTTAGCCTTTCGGATAATTGAAAAACAATATCCCAAATCTTAGGCTGGACGCTCCAATGTAGTCCATTTTCAAATTCATCAATCAAAAGTAGACCATTACGAGCATTTACAAGAGCAACAATGATGTGAAATAGACGTGTAATGCCATCTCCCATGCTTTTAAGAGGCAATGGCTCATCTATACCTTTAATTTTTACCAATGGAATACGATTGTCATTTGAGCGCCCTTTACTGATATCTTCTACAAAAGCAACTCCGGAGACTCGATCATCAATTAATCCGAGAGCCGCAATAATTTCTGATTCCAAGTTTGTTAAACTTGTTAAATCCCAAAGAGCTGCTAGCTTACGGTTTGGCATATTGTCTGTTGAAACAAGTTGCCATATATATTTGAACTCAGGCTCCTGGCGACCGTAAAGAACCCTAGTAGTACGTCGAATATCTCTAACGTCTCTATCTAACCTGAAAAGTCTTCTTGATTTTTCACCTTCTTCAGCAACAAGGAAAAACTCAACATTAGAAACTTCGTCATCAATTTTAGAATCAGGAACTCGAATTCTTCTCATAGTCCCTTCGTCGTCACTCTTATTTTGGTACGCAGCCGCACCAATATGGAGCAGTTCATACGAGTTGACTTCTCCAAGAGAGATGCCTGATTCACCTATGCCTGGCAGTTGGTGACCGAAGAAAAGATGTCTTATAGGATTACCTAAGAAATCCTGGGAATGGGGTTGCGCCTCACTAAACCAAGTTTCCTGCCTTGACTCAACGAGATCAAGGAGAACATTAGCAGAAGCATTGCTAGCGTAAAGTTCTAATGCTTCAAGAAACGTGCTCTTCCCAGCATTATTCCTGCCAACAACTAAATTGACTCGACTTAATCGGCGAACCTCAAGGTGCTGGAAAAGCCTAAAATTATCTATCTGAAAGGAACTTAGCATTAGAAGCTTCCCATAGTCCTCTATAACCAGCTTACAATCTTGTAGGTTGTTTAGAAGATCCCATTGGCAACCTCACCTCCGCATCTAACCTGCCGCCGTCTTCACCCAGCACCCCCCAAGTTCGCCCAGAGCGGGTGCGCCACATGCTCTACGGCAGCCTAGCCGCCATAGATCGCACCATCAAAATCCTCCACGCCCTCGGCTACACCGACCCCAACGACTGGAGCGCCCCCATCCCCGTGCCGCCTACCAGCGACACCATCGGCGCAACCTCCCCAGCAGGAGCCATTTGGATGGCCATTGCCACCAAAACTGTGCTGATTGAGTAACGCCCCCGCCAGCCCTCGATGGCCTACCCCTTGCCGTCGAGGGCTGCGATCGCCTTTTGCCCCAGCAGTATTGATGAGTGCTAAGCGTCCTTACGCTTATGCAGTCGGGTGAGCGAAATTCTAGCCGACTCAGCCACCTGAAACTGGGAATCTTTTTCAAGATATCGCAGGGCTGGCTCAGTCTTGGGCGTAGGCAAATAGCCCAGCGCCTCGGCCAATCGCTGGCGCACCAGCCAGTCTTCCGACTGGGCAAACTTAAGAATTTCGTCTACCGCGTCGAGGTCGCCAATTTCGCCGACCGCTGCGATCGCCGCCTGCTGCATCACCACTTCCTTGCTTTGCAATGCCTGCATCAGCACATCGTGGGCGCGGGGGTCTTTGAGATTGCCCAGCGACACCGCCGCGCTAAATCGCACCAGCCAGTTGGTGTCTTCGTAAAACGACCTGACTAAGGTCTCAAACGCGCGGGGATCTTCCAGATACCCCAGCGCCCCCGCCGCGTCGGCGCGAATGCCGTAGTCGGGGTCAGACTTGAGCAGATTGATCAAAATATCGAAGGTCTCTTCGTCGGGCTTAATGCCCAGGGCAAACACCGCCATCGAGCGAATTTGCAGGTTTTTGTCGTTGAGGGCCTCGCGAATCAGCGGTGCCGCCTGGGCAGAGGGCACATCGCGCAGCGAGGCCAGCGCCAGCATCCGGTCTTTCGAGTCTTCGCTTTTGAGCTGGGCGGCAATCTGCTCTAGATCCATGGGAGAGGTGCGGGGTGAACGGTCTTTTTAAGTATAGGGATGTAGGGAGGTGAGGGGGGTAGGGCAGGTGAGGGAGAACCTAGTTGACTTCTCCATCTTCCCCAAATCCCCTCATCCCCGCTTCCGCAGCCATCCCAAATGCTCCTCCCCCCGGCGCGAGGGAATTGAGTTAGTCACTGGCTCTAGGGCAATAACCTCGAAGAAGGGTTCAAACAGCTGGCGCACCTCTGCCGGGTTGGTGCCAAAGGGCGGGCCACCGCCGCGCTGGTGGGTAAAGAATACGGCCAGCAGTTCACCGCCCGGGGCCAGCAGGTCGGCGGCCAGCTGAGCATAGGCGGGGCGCAGCGCCGGGTCGATGGCACAAAAACAGGTGTGTTCGATGACGTAGTCAAACTGCCCGGCGAACTCGGGCACCAGCTCAAAAATATCCCGTTGCAGCAGTTGTAGAGAGAGATTTTGGGCCTGGGCCTGGGCTTCTAGGCCCGCAATGGCGGAGGGGGCAAAGTCTACGGCGGTGACGGTAAATCCCTGCTGGGCAAAGAAGAGAGCATCGTGGCCGCGCCCGGCTCCGAGGGCGATCGCCGCTCCTACCTGGGGCGCGTCGGCAGAGTCTAGCAGGGTTTTGAAAGCGGGGGCGGGGTGGCCCAGATCCCAGCGGGGGGTGCCTGACTGGTAGCGCTGTTCCCAGGCGGCAGAGCTCAGGTCAGAACTCTGGCCAGAATTCTGGGAAGAGGGGGTTTGTGCGGTCACGGGTGGCTCCGGTGTATGCTCGGCGTGGTGTTTTTATATCTCAAAAGGTAGCGCGTATGCGGCGGCGACAGCTATTGGGCAGTCTGGGGGTGGCGACGGCAGGGGTGGCACTGGGGCGAGGGGCCGTCCAGGCCCAAAGTCACTCTATGCTGCTGCCGCCTAGGCTGCGGCAGGGCGATGTGGTGGGTATTGTCAGCCCGGCGGGGGCGACCTTTGAGCGCGATCGCCTCGACCTGGTGATCGATGCCGTCAAAGCCTTGGGCTTTGTGCCTCGGGTTGCCCCCCACGCTATGGCCCGCTACGGCTACCTGGCGGGCACCGACGCCGAGCGCGCCGACGATGTGAATGCTATGTTTGCCGACCCAACGGTAAAGGCGCTGATGCCCATCCGGGGCGACTGGGGCAGCGCCCGCATTTTGCCCTACCTCGACTACGACCTAATTCGCGCCAATCCCAAGGTGGTGATTGGCTTCAGCGATATTTCGGCGCTGCTGCTGGGCCTCTACGCCCAGACGGGGTTGGTCACCTTCCACGGCCCCCACGGCATTACTTCCTGGCGAGAAGGGCAGGTGGAGCCGCTGCGCCAAATTCTCATGGAGGGGGCGGCGCTGACCTACCGCAACCCGCTGCTGGGAGCCGACCAAGACCGGCTGATGCGCGATCAGGGCCGTATCCAGACGATAACGTCCGGGCAGGCGACGGGGCCGCTGCTGGGGGGCAATTTGTCGGTGATTTCGGGCATTGTCGGGTCGCCCTACATGCCCGACACTACCGGGGCGATTTTGTTTTTAGAAGATGTGGGGGAGCCGCCCTACCGGATTGATCGCATGGTGACCCAGCTGAAGCTAGCGGGGGTGCTCAACGGACTGGCGGGGTTTGTGTTTGGCCAGTGTGCTGCCTGCGGTCCCGGCTCGGGCTACGGCTCGCTCACCCTAGAGGAAATTCTGCAAGACCACATCAGGCCCCTGGGCATACCCGCCTACGCCGGGGCCTGGATTGGCCATGTGGAGCCCCTGTGGACGCTGCCCATTGGCGGCTCTGTCACTATGGATGCCGCTGAAGGAACCTTGCAAATGCGGGCAGCGGCTGTGAGCTAGACGAGCTTCCCCCAGCGCCCGAGACCGCAGTACAGCGGCGGTCTAAAACTGGTAGCCTACGTCGCCAAAGTTAGTGATCAACGCCACGTTGGCGTGCTCTAGGCTGGTGACCAGCCAGGGCACCTCTTTACAGGTGCGGCGCTCGTGGAGGTTAAACAACACCGAAAAGCAGCGTTCTAGCCAGGGCTTAGCCGCCGAGCAAAACAGCACCAGTCGCAGCAGCAGCCCCATAGTCAGGGCATGACCGACATCGTTGACCAGGTGACGAAAGTTGCGAAACACCGGACGGTTTGGGCTATCGACCACCAAAAAGTTGAGCAGACGGCGGCAGGTTTCCACCAAAATAAAGCTGTTCAACGGCTGGTTGTCAAACTCTGAGAGGGTTTCGCGCAGGTACTGGCGCAGGTTACGGGTAAAGTGATTGCCGCTATACTTGGGCTCTGCCGCTGCGATCGGCTGAATTAGGTAGTCGACAAACTCGTCTTTAAAGTCGCGAAATGAGCGCACGGTTTTGCTGTAGGTGGCAAACCAGCGGGCTTGGTCGCGGTGGGTGCGGCCATTGGATTTGCCTGTGTAAAAGCTCAGCGCCTCGTTCAGCCCAGCCGCATCTAGCAGCGTGGGGTTGGGGATATGCTCTGAGCGGCCCGGCATTGTGTACTGGGCGTGGTAGCGGGCTAGGCCAATACCCAGGCTAGTTTCAGCCCGGTAACGCAGGTCGTTAATATTTTGCTTTTGCTCTTGGCCACTGTCCTTAGTGAGCAAGCTGTTGTCGTACAAAAAAGGATAGTGGCGAATGCGGTAGCCCAGAGGCTGCTCTTCAATCACCGCAGAGGTGGCGGCTTCAGCTTCGCGGGGGTGCAAAATATCCTGAAGCCTAACCAGAGCAGCATACTGATCGGTCTCGGCGAACGCCTTGACCAAGCGGTAAACCTTCTGATTTTTGGGGCTACCCCCATGCACCGGGGGCAGGTTTTCAAACAACTGCACCAGTTCAAGAATCGCCCAGTGATCACGGGACTGGGTATACCAAAGATTGATCAGGGTATAGCAGCAGCGGTTAAGCACATACTTAAACTCACGGTCGGCGGTATTTTGCTCAGATAGGTTGAGCAGGGCGTTGACCACCGAACGGTCGGGATAGCTAGCCACGTCAAAAAACAGATGGCGAAACCGCTCAATCAGCTGGTGGGGAGCCTCCTGTTTGCGCCAGTACTGAAAGTGCTGGTAAAGCAAGTCTTCTAGCGTAGCCGGAGGCCGACTAGAGTAGTTTGACCATGAATCTAGAGAATCCCAGGGGCTCATGCTGCTGACCTGATTGTAGAGGCGGAGGCACCGACGGCACCCCATTGAGAAACCATGGCGACTATCGATCCGTCAAACCGCTGGAGGTGGGTCTGACCGCGATTGCCCAAGCCTATCACTTGAGAGAAAACTCTCCAGGTAGCGAATACTACATAGGGCTATCGCACAGTAAGGGCATGATTTTGCCCATCATACCTAGGTAACGAGTCTTTTTATCCGCTAAGTAGGCTGCAATCTTTAAAGTTTTCATAGATTTTTCAGTGTTTTGACCTACGTCCTGTGTTCTAGAGGGCTTCAATCTGCTGCACCACTGTCTGGGCTGAGTAGCTTACTCCCGCTGTGCCTTCGCCGGGGTGGGTGCAGTCGCCCACCAGCCACAGTCCACCTACGGGGGTACGGTTGGCAAAGCCAAAGGGGCCAAAGGTGTTAACTCGCATACCTAAACCGCCCACGGTGCCGCGATCGCGGGCCGTAAATCGAGCAAAGGTGCGCGGGGTGGCCGCCTCTACATGGATCAAATGCTCGTCGCGCAGGTCAAAGTAGCTCGACAGGCGCTCAATGGCCCCGTCAATATAGGCCTGCTTTAGGGCCTCGTAGTCGCTGGTTTGCCACCAGGGGCCAATATCCGTAAAAGAAGAGGCCACGATTGTGGCGTGGCCCTCAGGGGCACGGCCATCGCCGGGGCGGCTCACCGACACAAACAGGGTGTTGTTTTCGGCGATGGGGCCGTCGTAGTTATAAAAAAATTGCAGGTGGGGCGGGCAGTCAGCCGGAATCGCCGCCGCCTCAACCCCCAGATACAGCACAAAAGCGCCGCTGCCCTGGGGGAGCGTCTCAACCCGGCGCTGGTAGCCTGGCGGCACGCGATCACCCAGCAGCTGCACCAGGTTCTGCACCGTGACATTGGCCACCACATGGTCGGCAGGTTCTACCCAGCTGTGGCCCGTTTTTTGGTTTTCTACCGTTACCCCGGTCACTGCACCCTGGGCCGTATTCACCCGCCGCACCCGGTGGTTGAGCTGAAGCAGTCCGCCGTCGCGGATCAGGGCTTTTTCGAGGCGATCGCTGAGCACCTGCATGCTGCCGTGCAAGTGCCACAGCCCCTGGGGTGCTTGCGCCATGCTCAGGGCGGTGGCCGCGTAGAGCACCGCTGTTTCATCGGCACTCACCTGGGAGTACAGCTTGAGCTGGAGATCGAGAAAGGTCTTGAGCCGGCGATCGCCCTCCAGCCCCAGCTGCTTTAGCACCTGCCCTACGGTGGCAAAGGTGTAGGGCACCGTCACCAGCGTCTCGGGGCGCAGGGCCTGGCCCAGCCGCCACAGATCCCACAGGCTGCGGGGGGGCAGCACTGGCCCCCGCTCCTGAAACCGCCAGCTGGGCTCAAACAGGCGCTGCATCAGCTGCCAAAATGGCTCACTGCCGGGGAACTGCCGCTGGCGCTCAGCCCGCCAGGTCTCCGGGTCACGCCACACCCGAATCGGCTCAGTTTCCCCCGGCAAAAACACCGCACAGGCCGGGTCACAGGGGGTCGCCTCGGGTAGGGGCAGGTCTAGCTCAGCAAAAATCTGATGGTGAATGCCCCCCGGCTCTAGCCCCGCCACCTGGGTCGCCCCCACATCGAAGGTAAACCCGCGCCGCCTAAAGGTTGAAGCACAGCCACCGGCCACCCCGGCCTGGTCAAATACTTTTATCTCGTAGCCCCGCCGCGCTAGCAGCGCTGCCGTCGTCAGTCCGCCAATGCCAGCGCCAATCACCACTATCCTGCGGCCAGACGATGAACCAATGCGGCCCATGCGGTTTACATTTCGTAACGACCTTCTCAGCTTAGCCTATATAGCTCTACTACTTGGCCAGCCGAATGGTAAGAGGCTTTGGCGGGTTCAAGGTGCAGGGTTTAAGGTGTGAGGCTCAAGCACTGCCGTGAACCGTGAACCGTACACCTTGAACCCCACTAACCTACCGTTGGCTTGGCGGACTACTAATCATATTCTCGCCGCCCCGCCGCAAACTGAAGCACCATCGGTAATCCACCGTCTTGGTGATACTTGTCGGCCCAGGCCCGCAACATTTCGTCTAGCTCTTCGAGGGCCTGCTGGCGTTGGTCGGGGGCCACGTCAAAGACCTCAACCCCCCGCAGCACCCCGGCGTCTTCGCGTACCCAGGCCTGCAGCAGACCAAAGTAGCGAGCCACGTCGTCGATCATGGCAAATACCCGCTCCTGCTCCCCCTTGGGCGAGTAAGATTCACTGACCAGGGCATAGAGGGGAATATCCACCAGCGGCGAATCGATCTGAATGACGGTGCCCGAGTGCAGCAGTCGAAATTTGATATGCGACATCAGCGCATCGCTGAAGGGCATGCGCTGGGCCTTAGGTAGCTCTGCTTGAGAGGTTTGGTGGAGCAACTCCATGAGTTCGTTGAACTCGACTTGGTCCAAAATGCGCGCCGGAGGGGTGCCCGCCGGCAGGCCCTCTTCAATCGACTTGCGCTCGCCAGGGGTGAGCCCCGGAATCAGTACCCGCGCCTCCCCTGGGCCACAGGGAAAGTGCTCTTGCCAGAGAAACGGCAGGGCAATTAGATAGTAGGGTTCTTTGGAGTTGAGTACTTTGAGGCTTTGCCCTTCCGCCAGGGCAGCCTGAATTTCTTGCACAATGGCTTTCACCCGCTTGGGTTCAACATGGTACAAAAAGCCGGTTTTGCGGATGTTGTTTCCCTGCTCTATGAACGTGCTGTAGATAGCCAGTTTGGCGGCGGTGGTAGCAGCGTCTAGAAACGCTCCGTACCGATGCCCGCCCATTTTCATGGTGCTTAGGGCCAGGTTTAACAAAATCCAGTCTGCGGGGCTATTGTCTACGGCTCGCAGTAAATCTTTCTTCAGATCGGGCGGAACTTGGGACTGGTAGGTCACAGGACAGAAACATCTCAGACTAGGTAATTTATGCGCACCAGACTTATGCGCACTAGGCAGAACCTCAGCCACCTAGGTCACAAGGCCTCCCTGCTGCAAGCAACTACGCCATTAACATAGCCTAGCCCCTGTTCCCTGTGGAATTTTATACCGAGGCACGATCCAGCTTCAAAGTATAGGTTTAGTTTTAGAAAATGCTTCACATTTGCGAATACTTGCTAAATAAACCTCGTCTAAACCCAGCTTGGTAGGTTCTCAATCATCCTAAAAACATATCAAGAGCAGGATCAGAATGCTGCCCAGGGGAAATAATCCTGAGCTAGGTATTGGCGTGAAGATCAAAGAGCAAGTATGTCTCAAGTACATCTACGGATATATGCAAGGTTGCTGTGCTTACCAACTCCGTAGCTTAGAGCGGCCGTAGCCCCAGAGTAGCTATGACCCCGGCTCCACAGGCTGGGCCGCGCCGCAGTAGCCATTGACCTCGTTAATCAGCTCCGACTCGGTTTGAGAGAGATTTTCAATGGCAGCTACTGCCGTCAGGGTTTGTTGCTGAGACTCTTCGATCTTGGCTGGTAGTTCGGCCTCAGATTCGACACGAACTACCAGCTCCATGGCTTCGCGGGCATCGGTGAGGGCGGTGCTAAACCCCTGCACGACGCCCACGTAGCTTTCTCTAAACTGATTTAAGTCTTCGTCCTGCAGGGTGGTGGATTGCAGATCGCCCACCAGCCCGTCGAGGTTGGTGACGACTTTATCGACGGCGGTAGTGTACTGACTGGCGGCCAGCTTGATGTCGTCTAGGTCTTTGACCTGGGCGGCACTCTCACTAAAGGTCTGAATCTCGGCTTCAAACTCCTGCATAAAGCCCTGGGTCTGGTTGACCACTTCGGCTAGCTGATTACACTGGGCCACCTTAGACGAACCACAGCCCATCAGCAACAGCGGCAGCAAAAGCCCTGCTGCGCGGGCACTCAGCCGCCGTTGCTGCCTACCCCTGTCCGTCTCCGCTGCCTGTGTCATTGCTGCCGCCATTATGGTTGTTACGGGTTATTGCTACGGCTTCAAGTTTTACCGTGTCTTGGTTAGGTTTACAACCTAAATTTATTGAGTTTTGACGGGGCCGCTCGTTAGAGGGAGGGCTCGGCTTAGGGGTGAGGCGGGGGCGATCGCCCCAGATCCCATCAATGGTCATAGCTTCGTAGGCCTAAGACTGGAAAACTGCTGATAGGATCATTTAAGAAAGAGTATTGCTAGATACCAGGCACCCGCCTTTTGGTATGGCCTCTTGGTATAGCCCTAGAAGCCTGCTGCTAAACCCTATATAAGTGTTGTTGCCCTATGTTCACCCCCAAGGATTTTTTGGTTTTCACCCAGTGGGGCGGTATCGGCACCCTGGCCCTGGCTCTACTGACGGGTCTGGCCTTTGTCCTCAAGTGGGGTATTCGGTTTCGTCTCGTGGGGGCGACCGGGTTTGCGGGGGTGCTGACGGTGGGCCTGCTGGGCCTCAGCTTTGAGCCCTTTTCCCGCACGGCGGTGCCCGGCGCTATCCCCTACGCCACGGTCTACGACTCGGGGGCCAGCCAAATCGTGATTACGGTGCCCCCCACCATTACCCCAGAGACCCTCGACGCTACCCTGCACCAGGCCGCCAGCAACCTGTTTAAGCCCTACCGCCTGGGCCTGCCTGGGCAAGCCGCCACCATTCGCGCCCGCACCATTGCCCACGACCCCGGCGGCGTCTCTCGTCTGCTCTACCTAGGCCAGATTCAGGCGGCCCCCAAAGGGTCCGAAGCACCGTTCACCGTACGGATCGACCGCGACAGTCTGTCTCGTTTGTCCACCCAACCCAGCCCCAGCCCCACTTAGTATTCCACGGCATAGGTCGGCCAACCGTTCCTGAAACCTGACACCTAGCACCTGAAACCACCCCCTACCCCGTACCCATCCACCCCGTACCCATCCACCCATGACCACCGCCCAACTGCCCACCCTCGCCATCGCTCCGGCCCAGGTTGTCCGGGGAGACGGCATTTTAGCTGACCAGGACGCTGCGCTTCCTGGCGGGATCGCGGCGCGAATCGCCCGTCTGGGCCAGCGGCCCTTAATCGTAGGCGGCAGCCACAGCCTGAGGCTGGCCGCTCCCTTGATTGGCACTCTCGAACAAGAGCGCCTAACCGCTCAGACTGCGACCTACGGCAGCGACTGTAGCGAGGCGGCCCTGGCCCGGCTGCGCGCCGCCGCCGCCGACCACCGAGCCGACATGGTGATCGGCATTGGCGGCGGCAAGGCACTGGATGCGGCCAAGCTGCTGGCCCACCAGATCCATCGGCCCGTGGTCACGGTGCCCACTTCCGGGGCCACCTGCGCCGCCTGGACCGCCCTCTCTAACGTGTACTCAGACCAGGGGGCCTTTCTCTACGACGTGGCCCTAGACACCTGCCCCAGCCTTTTAATTCTTGACTATGCGCTGATTCGCACCGCCCCCCGACGCACCCTGGTGGCGGGCATTGGCGACGGCTTGGCCAAATGGTACGAGGCCGCCATCAGCAGCGGCACCAGTCAGCAAACCTTGATGGTGGCGGCGGTGCAGCAGGCCCGAGTGCTGCGCGATATTCTCTTGCAAAAGACCCCGGCGGCCCTGCGCCAGTGGGGCGGCCCCGAGTGGCAAGAGGTGGTCGATGCCACCGTGCTGCTAGCCGGGGTGGTGGGCGGTATTGGCGGTGCCCAGTGCCGCACCGTAGCGGCTCACGCCGTGCACAACGGTCTTACCCAGCTGCCCGCCAGCCACGGCATTCTCCACGGCGAAAAGGTAGCCTATGGCATTTTGGTGCAGCTGCGCCTCGAAGAGATGGGGGGCAATGCCGCCCTGGCCCGCGCTGCTCGCCAGCAGCTGCTGCCCTTTTACAAAGCCGCTGGGCTACCCCAAACCCTGAGCGATCTGGGTCTGGGGGAAATCACCTTGAGCCAGCTCCAGGCGGCGGCGGCGTTCGCCTGCCGCGAAGGCTCTGACATTCACCACCTGCCCTTTACGGTGGCCCCAGAGGCAGTGATGGCGGCGATGGTGTCGCCCCTCTGCCCTGAGCTGCGCGAGAAATCTCGCCCTGCTATCCCCGTTCGTCCTTCTAGCGTTGCCCCGGAGGTGCAGCCATGACCCTTGACTGGATGCCCACCGCTCACCGCCTCAGCGCCCTGCCGCCCTACGTCTTTGCTCGCCTAGATGAGCTGAAAGCCCGCGCCCGTGAACAGGGCTTAGACCTGATCGACCTGGGCATGGGCAACCCCGACGGCCCCACCCCGGCTCCGGTGGTGGAGGCCGCCCGCGCCGCCATTGGTGACGCGGCTAACCACGGCTACCCACCCTTTGAGGGCACCGCCAGCTTTCGCACCGCCATCACCGACTGGTATAGCCGCCGCTACGGGGTGGCCCTCGACCCCACCGCTGAGGCCCTGCCGCTGTTGGGCAGCAAGGAGGGCATCACCCACCTGGCGATGGCCTTTATCAACCCCGGCGACCTAGTGCTGGTGCCAACTCCGGCCTACCCAGCCCACTTTCGGGGCCCGGCGATCGCCGGAGCCGAGATCTACAATCTGCACCTCACCGCCGCCAACAACTGGCTGATTGACTTCGACGGCATTCCCACCGAGGTGGCCCAGCGGGCCAAGGCGCTGTTTTTTAACTACCCCAACAACCCCACCGCCGCCACCGCCCCCCGCGAATTTTTCGAGCGCGCCGTGGAATTTGCCCACCAGCACCAGATCTTGTTGGTGCACGACCTCTGCTACGCCGAGCTGGCCTTTGACGGCTACCAGCCCACCAGCCTGCTGGAGATTCCCGGCGGCAAGGAGGTCGGCGTTGAATTTCATACGCTCTCGAAAACCTATAACATGGCGGGCTGGCGAGTCGGCTTTGTGGTAGGTAACTCCCATATTATTCAGGGGCTGCGCACCCTCAAGACCAACCTCGACTACGGCATTTTTGCCGCCCTGCAGCAGGCGGCGGAGAGGGCGCTTTCGCTGCCCGACCACTACCTAGAAGAGGTGCAGCAGCGCTACTCATCGCGGCGCGACTTTTTGATCGAGGAGTTTGCCTCGCTGGGTTGGACGGTGGAGAAGCCCGAGGCCACCATGTATCTGTGGGTGCAGTGCCCGCCCGATATGCCCTCTTCCACCGACTTTGCCCTGGCGGTGCTGCAGGAGACCGGGGTGGTGGTTACCCCCGGCAACGCCTTTGGCCCCGGCGGCGAGGGCTACATTCGGGTGAGCTTGATTGCCGACTGCGATCGCCTCGCCGTCGCCATGGATCGCATTCGCCAGGCGGGCTTTCGCTTTTCCCCCGAGGCGGCGGCGGTGTAGCCCCAGCGCTGGAACCTCAATCGTCTCTGCTCTAAGTCTTGGCCCTAGCCCTGGCCCCAGGCTGTATAGTTAAGCAAACCTCTACCCCCCTAACGCCATGTTTAACCTCGGCTGGACTGAAGTTGTGCTCGTCATTGGGGTAGCCGTGCTAATCTTCGGCCCCAAGAAAATTCCTGAGCTGGGCAGCGCCCTGGGCAAGACCCTGCGCGGCTTTAAAGAAGAAATGAAAAACCCTGACGACGCGGCGATCGACACCTACGAAGACGCCGAAGACGCCGACGTATATCGTTAGACTGGCTATACCCACTTCCCAGCATTAAAAACCCCATGCGGCAATTTTTGAAATACACCCTGGCCAGCCTGACCGGGTCAATTTTGTTCTTTTTGCTGTTGGGCTTTTTACTCACCCTGGGGGCCGTAGGGTTGGTGGGGGTGCTAGTCGCTGGCCTGTCGCGGGACAGCGACGCCCCCACCGTCGCAAAAGACACGGTGCTGGTCTACGACCTATCGACCTTAATCCCTGACTCGCCTGAGGCCCTCGACCCCGGCGCGGTGGTGCTGGGTGGTCAAGCCCCCAGCGCTATCACCCTGCGCCAGGCGGTGCTGGCCCTAGAGCAGGCCGCCACGGATGATCGCATCACCGCCCTGTACCTCAAGGGCAGCAGCGCTGACGTCGGTGCTGGCCTGGCCAGCCAAATGGAAATCCACCAGGCGCTGGAGACCTTTAGCGCCACCGACAAGCCCATTTTGGCCTACGACATTTCTTGGACCGAGCGGGAGTACGCCATGGCGGCGCTGGCCGATACGGTATATCTCAACCCCTTTGGCGAAATTGAGATGAACGGTCTCTACGCCGAAACCATGTTTCAGGCCGAGGCTCTAGAAAAATTGGGGGTCGGCGTGCAGGTAACGCGGGTGGGCCGCTACAAGTCGGCGGTGGAACCCCTGATCCGCGACACCATGAGCCCCGAAGAGCGCGAGCAAACCCAGCGCCTGCTGGGCGACCTGTGGCAAAACCTGCTGACCAGCACCGCTGCATCGAGAGACCTGTCGGCCCAGCAGCTGCAAACCATTGCCAACACCCAAGGTTTTTTGTTTGGGGCCGAGGCTGAGACCCAAAACCTGGCGGACGAAATTGCCTACGAAGATGAGGTGATCGCCGCCCTGCGGGAAATTACCGGCGAGGTCGATGACGACGATGACAACAGCCTCGAATTCCGCCAGATTGGCCTGGCCCGCTACGCCAAAACCTTAGAAGACCCGCTGCTGGGCCGCCGCGCTGACAACGAAGTGGCCCTAATCTATGCCGAAGGCCCGATTATTGACGGGGGCGACGGCAGCAGCTTTGCCCCCAGCGGCGTGATTGCAGCCAATGCCCTGGCTGGGCAGTTGCGCCAGCTACGCCAGGACGACGACGTCAAGGCGGTGGTGCTGCGGGTCAACAGCCCCGGCGGCAGCGCCACCGCCTCGGAGGTAATTTTGCGCGAGATTCAGCTGGTGCGCGAGGCGGGCAAACCGGTGGTGGTTTCCATGGGCAACGTGGCGGCCTCCGGCGGCTACTGGATCGCCTCCCATGCCGATGCCATCTTGGCCCAGCCCACCACCATCACCGGCTCCATTGGGGTGTACGGTATCTTTCTCAATCTCGAAGACCTGGGCACCAAGGTGGGGGTCAACTGGGAAGGCGTAAAAACCGCTGAGCTGGCAGATATTTTCTCTAGCACTCGCCCTAAGACCGAGGCCGAGCTGGCGATTTTGCAGCGATCAGTAGATACCATCTACGACAGCTTTCTCGACCGGGTGGCCGAGGGGCGCGATTTGGCTCGGCCTGTGGTGGCCGAGCTGGCCCAGGGGCGGGTGTGGTCGGGCACCGCTGCCCTAGACCTAGGGCTGGTGGATGAGCTGGGGGGGATCGACCAGGCGATCACCACCGCCGCTGAACTGGCCGAGCTGGACGATGACTGGAAGCTGCAAGAATATCCTGAACCCGGTGAGTGGCAGCGGTTCCTGCGAATTTTCCTCAGCCCTAACGCCGCCCGTAACACCACCCACGACCCCCTGACTGACCAAATGCTTCAGTTTGTGGATGACACGCAGATTCTTCGCAGCCTCAACGACCCGCGGGGTATCTATGCGCTGATGCCCTATCGGTTTGTGGTGAAGTAATGCAGCTTTGCCAATGATTTAGCCTATATCGCTAAAATGCCCCCTTAGCACCGTCGTGCCGGGGGTAGCGGTGGCGGGGCGCATCACCCTGGCCCAGAAGCCGCCGATTGTGTTTGTGCTTAGCGGGTGACAAAGGGCGCGACAAAGCATCGGTAAAGCACCGATTAAGATGAGGTCATCGAGTTAAGAATTGCATGATCTACCCGGATTTCATCTGGTACCGGGTTACGCCATTGATTAGTATCCAGGGTGCAGCCCATTGAGTTACCAGGATTGCTCACAATTTCAGTGACGTCAGTCCTCCGATCAGGATCTAAGGCAATGGTGACATCTTCATCAAACGTCGCCGATGGTCGGCTTCGCATTGTCGTCGTAGAAGACGACACCGCCAACCGTCTGTTTTTTGCTGACTACCTCTCCTATTCTGGTTTCGCGGTGCTGGCTCTGGCCCACGGTCTAGACCTCAACCAGCAGCTCAAAGAGTTTCGGCCCCACCTGCTACTGCTTGACCTGGGCCTACCCGAAATTGACGGTTACACCTTACTCCAACGGCTGCGATCATCGGACTCTCCATGGCAGCATCTGCCCGTGGTCATTGTGTCGGGCTACGCCTTTGCCGAAGACCAGCAGCGCGCCCTGGCCCTGGGCGCACAGCAGTACCTAGTGAAGCCCGTTGCTTTACAGCAGCTCACCCAGGCTATTCATGCGGTGCTGCGATCGCCCCCGTAGACGCCTAGCCCCCCGACCCCGACCGTTGTTCGGCCAAAAACCGTTCTACATCTTGGCTTAACAGCTGCACAGCTTCGCCAATATCAGCAATGGTGCGCTCAAGCTGAGACGATGCGGCCATGGCCGACTGGAGTCGATTCAAAATGTCTTTAACTTGCTCTCGATAGCGCACTTCAAACTCTTGGGGATCCATCTAGCCAGGGCCTCGTAACGACAATGATCAGGAACGTAATGTAATATTAATTACATGAGAGGCTAGGGCTTTTCCAGAAGAAGTTCCCGAAAATGTCAATCTTTACAGTTTTAGGTGCGATCGCAGCCCCAGCAAAAAGGGTATATAAATAGCTCTAGACCCCTACGCGTAAATACTGGGCTTAGAGGGCTGCCCCAAGACCAGCCGCCCATAGCCCTCCGGCTTAGGGCGGCAAACCGTCTACTCGACCAAATTTTGCGGAGCAAATTTGCCGCTATCCTGGTTAGTACAAAGGTTTAGACGCGCAACCTGTGAGTTCTTCGGTTCAGCCCATTACCCTGGTTAACGACCCCGATCGCCTAGAGGCGCGGCTCAAAGAGATCCCCAAGGAGCCGGGGGTCTACTTTATGAAGGACAGCCGCGACCAGACCCTCTACATCGGCAAGTCGAAATGTTTGCGCACGCGGGTGCGGTCGTACTTCCGCGACTTCCACGGCCACATGCCGCGTATCGCCATGATGGTGATGCAGATCGTCGAAATCGAGATCATCGTCACCGACACCGAGGCCGAGGCCCTGGCCCTTGAGGCCAACTTGATCAAGCAAAACCAGCCCCACTTCAACGTGCTGCTGAAGGATGACAAGAAGTATCCCTACCTCTGTGTCACCTGGTCGGAAGACTACCCCCGAATTTTTATCACCCGCAAGCGGCGCAAGAGCCTCAAAGACCGCTACTACGGCCCCTACGTAGATGTGGGTCTGCTGCGCAGCACCCTGCACCTGGTGAAGCGGATTTTTCCGCTGCGGCAGCGGCCTCAGCCCGTCCACCGCGAGCGCCCCTGCCTCAACTATGACATTGGCCGCTGCCCCGGCGTCTGCCAGCAGTTGATCACCTCGGAAGACTACCACAAGACCCTCCAGCGCGTTGTCATGGTATTCCAGGGCCGCACCACCGAGCTGGTGGACATTCTCACCGCCCAGATGGAGCGGGCGGCAGAAGACCTTAAGTTTGAGCTGGCGGCGCGCCTGCGCGATCAGATTCGCGGGCTAGATCGCCTCTGCGCCGACCAGAAGGTGGCCCTGCCTGACGACACGGTGTCGCGGGATGCGATCGCCCTCGCAGCCGACGAAAAACACGCCTGCGTGCAAATCTTTCAGGTGCGGGCCGGGCGTCTGGTGGGCCGCCTGGGCTTCACCGCCGATGCCGAGTCGGGCACGCCCGGGGCTATTCTTCAGCGGGTGCTGGAAGACCACTACCAAACCGTGGAGGCAGTCGAGATTCCGGCGGTGATTCTCGCCCAGCACGAGCTGCCCGAGGGCGACATGCTGGCCCAGTACCTCACCCAGCGGCGGAGCCGTAAGGTGTCGGTGGAGGTGCCCCAGCGCCAGACCAAGGCCGACTTGATCGACATGGTCGAGCGCAACGCCCAGTATGAGCTGGCCCGCACCCAGGCCGCCGCCGATCGGAACATTCAGGCTCTGCAAGACCTGGCCGTAGCGCTAGATTTACCCGACCTGCCCAAGCGCATTGAGGGCTACGACATCTCCCACATCCAAGGCTCCGACGCCGTGGCCTCCCAGGTGGTGTTTGTCGATGGCATGGCCGCCAAGCAGCACTATCGCCACTACAAGATCAAAAATCCCGACGTCAAACCGGGCCACTCCGACGACTTTGCCAGCATGGCCGAAGTCATTCGCCGCCGTTTTCGCCGCTACGCCACCGACCCTACCAAGCAGCGCCTGGGCAACCCCGACTGGCCCGACCTAGTGATGATCGACGGCGGCAAGGGCCAGCTCTCGGCGGTGGTCGCCGTGCTGAAAGAACTCAACCTGCTGCAAGACCTCAATGTGGTCAGCCTGGCCAAAAAGCGCGAAGAGATTTTTTTACCCGGCGAATCGATCCCCCTGCCCACCGAAGCCGATCAGCCCGGTGTTCAGCTGCTGCGCCGCCTGCGCGACGAGGCTCACCGCTTTGCCATCAGCTTTCACCGCAAGAAGCGAACGGACCGAATGCGGAGATCGCGCCTCTCCGAAATCCCTGGCCTCGGTCAGCACCGCCAAAAAGAACTCCTTGCTGCCTTTCGCTCCATCGACTACATCCGCGAGGCCAGCCCCGAGCAGCTGGCCACCGTCCCCGGCATTGGCCCCCAGCTGGCGCAGCAGATCTACGAGTACTTCCACCCCCAGGCGGAGGAGGTAGATGAGTGGGTGAGTGAGGGGATAGGTGAGTAGAGGGGGTAGGTGGGCACTGCCTGCTGCCCTACGCCCGAGCCTGGGGCTTCTTGCCGTCTGGGTTGACGATAGCTAGGGCGCGTTTCCCCAGCTCTGACAGCAAATATTTTCATTCGGGCTGATGAAAAATATTTCTGTAACAAATTTATCAATTTAATCCTTATGTCTAGCTCTCTTAATGTTCTAAGGCCATAATTTTCTTGTCTCTGTAGTGGATTGGTGTCAGTGGTTCGACTTAATCAACCCCATAAAACAAGGACTTACTATGCAGTTACGGTTTCTTGGTGCTGAGTACAACCGTCAGTGGCCCAGTATTGAAACCCGTGAGGGTGAAATTGTCGGCAAGTATCGCGGCGTGGCTTGGACGTCTAGACTCCACAGCCCAGCTGTGGCTAAAACCAAGCCTCTTACCCTGCACTTCCTCGGTCGCCCTTACCAAGCTCAGGTGTAGCGGCCCTGCCTCTAGGCGGGCATAGACGGGCTTTTTTGCCCTATGTTTGATTGACCTTGCCGGCACCCGTGCCGGTTTTTTTGTCGCCGATTGCATTCTCAACGTCCAGGCAGAGGGCGCAATCGAGTGGCTTGGGCTTAGCGAAGCAGCTGGGTAAGCAGAGTCTGGTTAGAAAAGAGTTTTGTTAGAAACTACCCCCACTACTGCCTACACTAAGAAAGCCGGCCCTTGGGGCCTAAATGTTCTTCATATTTGGTTTTATGACCGTTGATGCCAACCTGCTAGAGCTGCTGTTTAGCGGTGCCAACCTCTTCGTGCTGCCCTTTTGGACGTTGATGGTGCTAGTGCCCAACACCAAACTTACCCGCACCGTGATGGGTTCTCTACTGCCCTTCGCCGCCCTGGCCGGGCTATACCTGTTTCTCTTCGTCACCAGCTTCAGCAATGTCGAAGGCATCGAAGCTCTCTCTGACCCAAACCTCAGCCTGGGCGATTTGGCAGCGATCTTTGCCCAGCCCCACGTCACCGCCACCGGCTGGGTACATTTCCTCGCCTTCGACCTGTTTGTGGGCCGCTGGATCTACTGGCAGGGGCAAGAGAGCGGCGTCTTTACCCGCCATTCCCTGGCGCTGTGCCTGTTCGCTGGCCCCCTGGGGCTGCTGTCGCACCTGCTAACCGACGCGATTTGGCAGCGATTTTCTAGGAGGACGGTTGAGGAAGGTGTAGGTGGGTAGGTGAGTAGATAGGTCACTCCCCCACATCCCCCACTCCCCCTTGTCCCCAAAGGGTGATACAACTATGCCAATGTTGGCCAGATAATACAGAGCGCAATGATTTTTTTGGTGTCGTGGTTTGGTGATCGAAATCGTCCCTGGGCGCGTCAGTCTTGGCGGCGGGTGGCTCAGTTTATCGGGCTGTTTGGCCTGATGTTTGCGATCGCACTGGGCTGTACCCCCAACAACCAAACCGCCACCGATACCCCAGGGTCGGCGGCGGCGGATCGCATTACCATTGGCACCACGCTGACGGCGCGCACCCTCGACCCCGCGGACGCCTACGAGACCTTCCCCGGCATTTTGCTCTACAACCTGGGCGATCGCCTCTACACCTACGAACCCGGAACCACAGACCTGGTGCCCCAGCTGGCCACCACCCTACCCACGGTGAGCGATGACAGCCTCACCTACACCATTCCCCTGCGGGATGACGTCACCCTCCACGACGGCACCCCCTTCAACGCCGAGGTAATGGCCTTTTCCATTCAGCGGTTTATGGAAAACGGTGGTCGCCCCGCCTACCTGCTCTCTGAGAAAATTGCCAGCGTTGAGGCCACGGCTGAGCACGAGCTGACCCTGACCCTCAGCGCCCCCTTTGCCGCCTTTCCCGCGCTGCTCAGCTTTTCAGGGGTGACGCCGGTTTCTCCTGAGAGCTACGACATCGGCACCGGCAGCTTTCAGCCCGACAGCTTTGTGGGCAGCGGTCCCTATAAGCTGGCCGCCTTTAGCAGCGACTCAATCAAGCTCGACGTCAACGAAGATTACTGGGGTGAAGCTCCGGCCAACCAGGGCATCGACATTCAGATTTTCACCAGCGCCGCCAACCTCTACAACACCTTTAAAACCGGCGGCCTCGACGTGGCCTATCAAACCCTCGACCCCGAACAGGTCACCGCCCTTGAGCGCGAAGCCAGCTCCGGCGGCTGGGAGGTGATCGAGGCGGGCACCAACGTGATCAACTACATGTCGCTTAACCAGACCATCGAGCCGCTAGACGATGTGCGGGTACGCCAGGCGATCGCAGCCATGGTCGACCGCCCGCTGATCAATGAGCGCGTCTTTCAGGGCCAGGCTGAGCCGCTCTATAGCCTGATCCCCGCCAGCTTTGACGTGGCCGAGCCGGTGTTCAAGGAAGCCTACGGCGACGGCAACTTTGACCAGGCCCGTGACCTGCTCACCGAGGCCGGGTTTTCTGAAACCAACCCCCTGACTGTCGAGATTTGGTACCCCTCCGCCTCAACCCCCCGCAGCATTGTCGCCAACACCCTGAAAGAATCGGTCGAAGCCGCCCTGCCTGGCCTAGTCACCGTCAATGTGCAAAACACCGAAGGGGCCACCCTCTGGGAAAACGTGGGCAAGGGCGTGTACCCCATCATTCTCTCCAACTGGTATCCCGACTACTACGACCCCGACACCTTCATTCAGCCCTTCCTTGGGTGCGAAACCGGCAGTGGCACCACCTGCGAAGCCGGGGCATCCCAGGCCAACGGCTCGTTTTACTACAGCCCTGAGACCAACGCCCTGATTGCCCAGCAGCGGGCCGAACAAGATCCCGCCGCCCGACAAGAACTGATTGAAGAGCTTCAGCAGATCATGGTCGATGACGTTCCCTATATTCCCCTGTGGCAAAACAAAGACTACGTCTTTGCCCAGGACGACATCGATGGCGTATCGATTGAGCCAACCCAGCAATTTTTGCTCTGGCAAATTTCGAGAGGGTAGTCCCATGTCATCCCGCTCCGCTGCTCTGCGCTACTACATCTTCACGCGGCTGCTGCTGGCCCCGCTGATGATTTTTACCATTACTACGGTGGTGTTTTTGCTGTTGCGGGCGACACCGGGCGACCCAGTAGACGCCCTGCTGGGGGCGCGGGCTCCGGCGGTAGCCAAAGATGCGCTCAGGGTAGAGCTTGGCCTCGACCAGCCCCTTTTCGTTCAGTATCTGGCCTACCTGGGCAACTTGCTGCGGCTTGACCTGGGCACATCCCTGGCCACTCGGGGGCAAACGGTGTGGCAAATCATTCAGGCCCACTTTCCGGCCACGGTGGAGCTGACGGTGTGCGGCATGATTGTGGCGACGGTGGTGGGGGTGGGCGTTGGTGCTCTGGCGGCCTCGCGGCCCAACTCGCCGCTCGATGCCGGGGGGCGGCTGTTTGGCATCATCACCTACGCCATTCCGATGTACTGGTTTGGCATGATTTTGCAGCTGATTTTTGCGGTGCAGCTGCGCTGGTTTCCGATTGGCACCCGCTATCCGCTGCGGGGCACACCCCCGGCGGGGCCGACCGGGCTGTACCTGCTCGACAGTCTGCTGACGCTCGACTTTGAGGCCTTCGCTACCACTCTTTACCACCTGGCCCTACCCAGCCTCACCCTGGGCATTCTCATCAGCGGCGTGTTTGAGCGCATGGTGCGGGTCAACCTCAAGCAAACCCTAGCGGCTGACTATGTGGAGGCAGCGCGGGCGCGGGGCATTCCCGAGCGACGGATTGTCATGGTGCACGCCCTGAAAAATGCCATGATTCCGGTGATTACGATTTTGGGATTGACCTTTGCGGCCATGTTAGGGGGCGCGGTGCTGACAGAGGTGACGTTTTCCTGGCCGGGGCTGGCCAACCGGCTCTACGAGGCGATCTCCCAGCGCGACTACCCGGTGGTGCAGGGGCTGATGGTGTTTTTTGGCATGATCGTAGCGGTGATGAGCATTGCCATCGATATTTTGAATGCCTATATTGACCCCCGCATTCGGTATTGATTGGGCTACCTCAGAACTCATGGCAAAGTCGAGTTAGACCATCTCAATAACAGTTTGTTTGGGGCGATCGCCCTAGGCTGTCTCTAACCGCGCTGGATGCGGCCTGCCATCTATCAGCGGGGTCAGGCTAGGCCCAGCGCCCAGCTGATATACTGGATATCCAACCGTTACAAAAAGCAAAGCTCACGCCGGCCCGCCCACGGAGATTATGCAGCCAACCGACCCGGATAAGTTTACCGCCAAAGCCTGGGATGCCATTGTCGAAGCCCAGGACGTGGCTCGCCGCTGCAAACATCAGTATATGGAAGTCGAGCATGTGCTCATTGCCATGCTCGACCAAGAGGAAGACGGGGTGGCCCACAAGGTCTTGACCAAGGCCAACCTCGACAGCGACGTGATTCTCGATGAGCTAGAGACATTTGCTAAGCGTCAGGCGCGGGTGCGCCCTGGCCTCGACAGCAACCTCTACCTGGGCCAGAGTCTCGACCGCATGCTTGATGGGGCCGAGGCGGCGCGACAGACTCTTAAAGACAAATTTATCTCCGTCGAGCACCTGCTGCTGGGCTTTCAGGAAGACGAGCGTATTGGGCTGCGGCTGCTGCGAGGGTTTAATGTCGGCGGCCCCGAGCTAATGGCGGCGGTGCAGGCAGTGCGTGGCAGCCAGAAAGTTACCGACCAAAACCCTGAGCAGCAGTACGACGCCCTCGACAAGTTTGGCATTGACCTCACCCAGATGGCCCGTGACGGCAAGCTCGACCCGGTGATTGGCCGCGACGACGAAATTCGTCGGGTGATTCAGGTGCTGTCGCGGCGCACCAAAAATAACCCGGTGGTGATCGGTGAACCGGGGGTGGGCAAAACGGCGATCGCAGAAGCCCTAGCCCAGCGCATTATCAACGGCGAGGTGCCCGAGTCGCTCAAGGGCCGCACGCTGATTTCACTAGATATTGGCGGGCTAATCGCCGGGGCCAAGTTTCGCGGCGAGTTTGAAGAACGGCTGCGATCAGTGCTGCGCGAAGTCACCGATTCTGCTGGGCAAGTGGTGTTGTTTATCGACGAGCTGCACACCGTGGTCGGGGCCGGGGCGGGTCAGGGCACCATGGATGCCAGCAACCTGCTCAAGCCCATGCTGGCCCGGGGTGAGCTGCGCTGCATTGGCGCGACAACCCTTGACGAGTACCGCAAACACATCGAAAAAGACGCCGCCCTCGAGCGCCGTTTTCAGCAGGTGTACGTGGGTCAGCCCAGCGCTGAAGACACGATTTCGATCCTGCGGGGGCTAAAGAAACGCTACGAGTCGTACCACGGGGTGGATATTGCCGACAGCGCCCTGGTGGCCGCAGCGATACTCTCTGACCGCTACATCGCCGATCGCTTTTTGCCAGACAAGGCCATCGACCTGGTAGACGAAGCCGCCGCCAAACTCAAAATGGAGATCACCTCTAAGCCCGAGGAACTGGAGGGCATTGAGCGTCGCCTAATGCAGCTGGAGATGGAAAAGCTCTCCCTCGAAGCAGAGAACGGCTCGGCGACCAAAGCCTCCCTCGCCCGCCTGGGCCGCATTGAGCAAGAAATCACCGAGCTCCAGGCCAAGCAGTCTGAGTTTAGCGGCCAGTGGCAGAGCGAAAAGCAGGCCCTCGACGCCATCCACGCCCTCAAGGAAGAGGAAGACCAGATTCGTCTACAAATTGAGCAGGCCGAGCGGGCCTACGATCTCAACAAGGCTGCCAAACTCAAGTACGACAGTTTAGAGACGGTTCAGCGCGATCGCGAAACCCTAGAGGCCCAGCTGATCGAATTGCAGGCCCAGGGCAATACCCTGCTGCGTGAGCAGGTCACCGAGGCCGACATCGCCGAAATCGTCGCCAAGTGGACGGGCATTCCGGTCAATCGGCTGATGGAGTCAGAGCGGCAAAAGCTGCTCCAGCTCGAAGGCCACCTGCACGAGCGGGTGATCGGCCAAGACGAAGCGGTAGAAGCCGTTGCCGCCGCCATTCGCCGTGCCAGAGCAGGCATGAATGACCAGGGCCGGCCCCTGGGGTCATTTCTGTTTATGGGGCCGACAGGGGTGGGCAAAACCGAGCTGGCCCGCGCCCTGGCCGAGTTTCTCTTCGACACCGAAGACGCGCTAATTCGCATCGACATGTCGGAATATATGGAGAAAAACGCCGTGTCGCGGCTGGTGGGGGCCCCCCCCGGCTATGTGGGCTACGAAGACGGCGGTCAGCTCTCAGAGGCAGTGCGCCGCCACCCCTACTCAGTGGTGCTGCTCGACGAGGTGGAAAAAGCCCACCCCGACGTGTTCAATATTCTCTTGCAGGTGCTCGACGATGGCCGCATCACCGACTCCCAGGGCCACCGGGTCGACTTTCGTAACACCGTGGTGATCATGACCAGCAACCTGGGCAGCGACCACATTCTCGAACTGGCGGGCGATGACGATCGCTACGACGAAATGCGCACCCAGGTGCTCAAGGCGCTGCAAAAGCAGTTTCGCCCCGAGTTTCTCAACCGGGTCGATGACCTGATTTTGTTTCACTCCCTGCGCAAAGCTGAGCTGCGCAAGATTGTCGCCTTACAAATTCGCCGGGTGCAGCGCCGCTTAGCCGATCAGACCATTGGCCTGGAGATTGCCGATGCGGCGATTGACTTCATCGCCGAGAGCGGCTACGACCCGGTTTATGGGGCGCGCCCGCTCAAGCGGGCAATCCAGCGGCTGCTCGAAAACCCCATTGCCACCAAAATCCTAGAGACCACCTTTGCCCAGGGGGCCACCATCGTCGCTGACCTTGAAGATGGCAAGCTGGTGCTTAGCCACCGCGAGCCTGAGGTGACTGAGGCCCCAGCCGTCGCAGAAACCGAGGCCGAAGACACTGAAGACACTAAGGTTGAGTCGGTCGTCGGTAGCTAGTGCAGCGTCAGCACTAAAACTTAGGGTTATCGCGCCTGCTGAGCTAATCTGTTCTGTGTGGAGTTAGGCAGACTGCCATGCAGAAAAAATACATTGTTCGCTTGAGCGCCGACGAGCGAGCTCAGCTTCGGGCCGTG
>JBBSKN010000055.1:0-25992 GCA_038256265.1 Phormidesmidales cyanobacterium | reverse complement strand
CACGAGATGGGCTGCGAACTGGCGCGATCGCTCACCTCCCCCGGCATTCTCGACCGCTTTGAGATCGACCCCAACCACTGCATTGCCGAGATCATCGTGCCCGAGGCCTTTGACCAAAAAACCATCGTTGACCTTGACCTGCGCAACCGCTACGAGCTCACCCTGCTGGCCATCAGCCAAGAAAAAGATCCCGATCAGTTTGAGATCAACCCCAGCCCCGTCACCCGGCTCAAGGCCGGCGGGCTAATGGTGGTGATCGGCAGCAACAAAGGCTTAGAAAGGCTACCGGTATAGTCTGTGCGAATGATTGGCCCATGCGTGTAACTAGCCCATGCGAGTAATTGGACTGATCAGCGGTACCTCCGCCGACGGCATTGACGCTGCCCTAGTCGATCTCGAAGGTCAGGGCTATGATCTCTCCATTTCCCTGGTGGATGAGCTAACCTGGCCCTACCCAGCGGAGCTGCGGCAGCAGATCTTGGCCCTCTGTGCCGGAGAGGCCGTCAGCCTAGAGCGCCTGGCTGAGCTAGACGATGCCGTCGCCCAGACGTTTGCCCAGGCGGCCCAGGCGCTGATGGCCCAGGCTGGCCCTGCGAATCTAGTTGCCTCCCACGGGCAGACCGTCTTTCACCGTCCGGTGCGTCGCCCCACGCTGCCGGGTCAGGAGTCGATTCGGCTGGGCTACACCCAGCAACTGGGGCGCGGTGCGGTCATTGCCCATAACTTGGGCCTACCCACCGTCAGCGACTTTCGCCAGGCTGACATTGAGGCCGGGGGCGAGGGCGCACCCCTGGTGCCCATCGTCGATCTCTGCCTGTTTAGCCACCTTCACCAACATCGCTGCGTACAAAATCTCGGCGGCATTGGCAACGTCGCCTATTTGCCCCCCTGGGATCGCGCCACGCCGCCTCCTAAAGTCCTGGGGTGGGACACTGGCCCAGCCAATTCGCTGATGGATATTGCCGTACACAGCCTGTCAGAGGGCAGTCTCACCTACGACATCGACGGGGCCTGGGCTGCCCTGGGCACTCCTAGCCTGTCGTTGGTAGCAGCCTGGTTGGGTCACCCCTACTTCATGCAGCCGCCGCCTAAGTCCACCGGGCGCGAGCTGTTCGGCTGGGCTTTCTTTGAACAGTGCCATCAGGACGCTCAACGCCTAGGGCTGGGGCCAATGGATCTGGTGGCTACTCTAACTGAGTTTACGGCAGCGTCGGTGGCCCAGGCCTACCGCACTTTTTTGCCGGCTTTGCCAGACTTGGTACTGGTGTGCGGCGGCGGCAGCCGCAATCCGGTGTTAATGACGCGGCTCCAAGCCCAGCTGCCCGAGGTTTTGGTGCAAACGACCGACTCCGTGGGGGTATCGGCCAGTGCTAAGGAGGCGATCGCCTTTGCCGTTCTGGGTTATTGGCAGCGCCAGGGCTTTCCAGGCAACCTGCCTGCCGTCACTGGAGCTAGTCGTCCGACTTCGCTGGGGCACCTCAGCCTGCCTCTGGCCTACCCCTAGGCACCGAGGTTGCCCTGACCCCGTACCTCAGTCTGAACAATAGGGCGTATGCTTGAAAAGCGCAGGGCAAAATACGTTAGATGAGGCCAACCCAAGGGGATGTTAAGTCGGGTGTCATCGGGCCGATCAGTGGCTGGGGGAGCATTGTGTAGTGCATAGCTTTTTAATTGAGCCTGGGCGGTGGACTCTTCAGGGTAACTGGATGGAGCGCGATCGCCTACCCACCCCGGTCAAAGGAAAGATTCTCATTGCCTGGAGCCGCGACGACTGGTTCACCATGGTGATGAAGCTAATGCTACCCGATGCTCAGCCCGCAGAAATGGCGCTCCAGTACCGGGGGCGGCTGACCAGCGGCGACTGCCAATATACCTTTGTTCTGCAGCACAGCCTGCTGGGACGGGTAGAGGGTGAAGGCTGGGTGGCCCCCGACTCGATCATTCAGCGATATTGGGCCTTGGGCGATCGCCAGCGCCGCACCGGGTTTGAAACCCTCTACCGCCTCAACAACGAGCGATACCACATGTCCAGTGGTATTATGACTGGCCACTACCTCACCAGCGCCATGGAAGCCACACTGCATCTTCAGAGTCCTGCGGCTCCGGGGCTATAGCCTCCAAAAATTGCCCTGCCGGAATGTACTAAAGTCAAATTAAGACCTTTTAAACACAGTTGGGCATATTAACTGTACGAGCCAGAACCCATAGCGTCAGCTCGGTCTGAGATATAGTCGGGTGTGTCATTAAAATCGGTTCGAAAAACAGAGGCCACTACACCTCATTTCCACAACTTCCCACTTAGGTTTGGGGAGTAATTGGCTAGCTGTCTGCCCATGATTTTTGGCATCGGGTTCTAGCCCTGCCACCAGACTGCGCGAACCGCCCATCGGGCTGGCTTTGGGCCTGTTCCAGAAACCGAGTCCTTGCCCCATCGCCTTTGACCTACCCTCAGACCTACCGTCTGACTGCTGCTCCTACTCGCCCCTAGCTACCACCTTTCTATGGCTGATTCAAACCTGGGTTGTAAATTAGCAAATCGCTACGAGCTTCTAGAACCCATCGGTCAGGGATCCATGGGACGGGTGTATTTGGCCGAAGACCTGCTGCTGGGCAGCGTTAAGGTGGCGATCAAGCTGCTGTCCCAGACTCTGCCCGGCGAGAAAATGCGCGATCGCTTCATGCAGGAAGCCATGACCTGCGCTCAGCTGGGCCAAAAGAGTATTCATGTGGTGCGCGTCACCGACTACGGGGTGAGTGACGAAGGCGTCCCCTTCTACGTTATGGAATATCTTCAGGGGCAAAGCCTGAGCCAGATGCTCAACGCTCAACCCCTTCCCCTTCCTCGGTTTTTGGGCTTAATTCGACAGATCTGTCTGGGGTTGCAAGCGGCCCACGAGGGCATCATCCTCAAAAGCCAGCCCGAGCCGGTACCCATTATTCACCGCGACATCAAGCCCAGCAACATCATGATCGTGCAAGACCCCACCCTGGGAGAATTGGCAAAGATCTTAGACTTTGGCATTGCCAAGCTCATGGAGATCGACAGCGATCAGACCAACTGCTTTATGGGCACCCTAGCCTACGCCTCGCCCGAGCAAATGGAAGGGAAGGACCTTGACAGCCGCTCCGACATCTACAGCCTCGGGGTAATGATGTTTCAGATGCTCACGGGTCATCTGCCCCTGCGGGCTAGCAGCCACACCTTCGGGAGTTGGTATAAGATACATCAGACTCAGGCCCCCAAACGCATGGGTGAGGTAGCTAGTGGTATTAAAGTTCCTAAGCTACTCGAAGACCTGGTGATGGACTGCGTGACCAAGCAGCCTCAGGATCGGCCCCAGAGCACCCAAGAAATTTTGCAGATTCTAGAGCCGCTTCAGGCTCGCTACGTCAACGGCTTTCGCATTAGTCAGCGGATTGGCACTACCCTGAGCCGGGTGCCGGTCACCCGGCAGCCCGCTTCCCACGAAATAGTGCAAGAAGATCAGGTGTGTAGGCTAACGGTGTGGCCAGCTGGTAAGCCCGTTGCCGAGATTGTATTTCCCCATCCGCTACCGACTAGCCAGGGGCCTCTATCTACCCTATGGGCCATGATGCCCGAAGCTGAGATCAACCGTCGGTTGGTGAGCACCCGCTACAACACTTTTATCTGCACCATGGCTCCCCACCCGATGATGCTGTGGTTAACGGTGCTCTACAGCAGCGCCCACGGTGCCCGCTGGCTACCCTGCTACCTCGACCTTAAAACCCCCCTGGGCCAAGATATGGCTGGGCTGCTGGGCCAGACTGGCACCTACAAGCTGCTGCTGTTTGCTCTAGAAAATCCGCGCCGCTGCGCCCATGTGCTGACCTGTAGTGTGTCGACTCCCCAGCGCAGCCTGCTACAAGAGTGGGCACTCACCGCCCGCAGCCGCCCTTCGATTGGGGCTATGACCACTAGCCGAGACCTATTGCGCAACGAGCTACAAAACAAGCTCAAGGCCAAGGTGCTGCAAAAGCTAGAGTCTATCTACGTCGACACCGGCTCTAACCTCTACGACTAATACCAAAGAACCTAATTGGGAAAGAACAGCACTGGGTGCCAACTGGCCCGTAAAATTTCTCGGGTGAGGCTGGGGGCCGACCATCTAAGAATGCCGCCGATGTCTCGCGAGCAGGTTGCGATCGCACCTATGTCGTGTATTTCAGCAGTTTTCATAATTTCTTCTAAGGGGTTGCCCTCTACGATGGTAGTGTTGACCACTAACCCGAGGGCCGCCAAGTCTGCCTGAAGCTTGTCTAGCTCCTGCTCAGCCTGTTGAATCGGGTTATCACCCAGCAGCTCGCGGCGCACGTTATCGTCAATCACCCACAGCAGCCGCACCCGTTCTAATACTGAGTTAGGGTTACTTTTGACCTGGTGATGAATTTTTTCAATCAGTTTTTTGCCGCCCTCGGTACCATCGTAGGGCACTAGCAGGTAGCGAAATAAGTGGGCACAGCGCAGCTCTAGCTCGGCGGTGGTGTAGGTAGACACCAGCTGGGGCCGCAAAATCATCATGGGCGTGCCAGTTCTTTCCACCAGGCGAGCGGTAGTGCTGCCAAACAGCTTTTCCTCCAGCAGGGTGCGGGTAGGCGTGCCCAGAAAAATTATCTCTGACTGGTGCTGTTTAGCCAGCCGCAAAATGCTCTCGCTGGCACGACCCATCTGCACCTCAAGGGTGACATCCACATCATCAGGCACTTCCCTCAGCAGCTCTTGCAGGCGCTGCCGCGGCCCTTCTAACAATTCGGGGTCTTCTCGCGGAATTTCGCGACCGCTTTCGATAGACACGCTGTGAAAAAATACCAGAGACTTAAACCCTCCAGCGACTAGGCTCGGCACAAACTTGGCAAGACGGTACATGCCATCGGTAAAGTCGGTACAAATGAGCGCGCGCTGAAACATAAATCCCCCGTTCAGGTGCAACGAAACGTACAAGATTAGGCATGACCGTTTCAGCGGCAGCGCGCCTAGCGCTTACCCCCTTAAGAACAGCCCTTACTAATTACCATAACGTCAGATCGGGTCGTTTCAACCCTTTCAACCCATTTAGGATAAGCATCAGTCGTAACACCAATCTACCCTGGCTCGGCTTAGAGCTTGGTGTAGCGAGCACGCCCTGAGGCAGTCTGGAATCTGAGCCTGTCACTTATGAGGTCCATAGGTGATTCATCTTGTTTCAAGCAACCGTTGTGCGGCGTTGGGTTGCCTGGTGATGGCGATCTAAAAATTTTGCTCGGCTAAGGAATCTAACAGATTTTTAGGCTCTGAGTCCAAAGCTCAAGGATTTCTTCCTCTAGAGGAAAATTGCCTCAAGAGCCAGCTGAGTCGTGCTGCTATCAAAAGAAGCCTTTACATAAACCGGCTTAGCAAGAAGGTGACGCCCCGACATCCCCAGCCTGATTCAAAACAAATCCTGCAAGAGAGGGAGGTCGCCGACTTCATGCTGTTATGAGTCAGCCAGCCGCTAGAGCTGAGGGTTTGGGCCAATGCCCCACTCATGCTTGAGAAAATGCTTGTACATCGTCTCTCGCATCATCATTTGCTCGTACATTTTGACGAGGAACTGCTGCGCCTGTTCTCGACTCATTTTGTCAACCTGAGTCTCAAACGATCGCAAGTTAAACTGTTGCTCCAGGGAAAGTTGCATGGGTTCGTTCATGGATTTGCTCCTGAGAGAGAGAACAACACCCCGGTAGTAGCCAGTGCCTAAGCTAGAAGACCTAGGATTTTGAATCTGACGCACCTGGCTAGCTCTCCCTAGAGAAAACTCGCCCCAACACGTCTGGCTACTCTACCGGAATAGGTTGTAACCACAGCGCCGACCAAAGTCTGTACGCAACGGTTTACAAATTATAACAATCATTTGACAAACATCCAATTGTTGGCCTTGAGAGCGAATATAACAATTCATCCCCCGCATCGTCATCTACCGATCGGCGATTCACAATTTTTAGCAACGGTTGCTAAGTAAGAATGCTCAGGGCAAACTTCTTGCCCAATCCTTTGCCCAGATCGCGATGCTCGGTTTCAGCTCAAGCGCCCGCACGCCCCCATTGCAGCTGCCTCCAATCACCCCAATGTAAAGAGAGGTAAACACCTGAAGGAATTAACGACGCCTGCCCTACCAGGGCAAACGGGATTCATCACCACATCCCGTCCTGGGTCAAGCAGTCAAGCGTGCCAAGCAGCCAGCCTCATTCTCAATGAGCAAGGGAGTACGAAGAAAATTGTTGAGCAGAAGTACCGGTAAGATCCCTGCCTCAGCATTACCTAGAGCAATCTCTCGGCCCCTAACGACCATCCTCGACCGCTAGGAGGTGAATCGTCTGATGCTATTTCGTATCAGCATCGGGACTGCCATTGGCAGGCGCTACATTGATCACCACGACGGTGATATTATCTCGCCCACCCCGCTGTTTGGCAGAGTTGACCAGGGCTGTGGCAGCGGCCTCACAGGCACGAATTGACTTTAGGTGAGAGGCGATCAGGTGGTCCGAAAGTTCTTCGGTTAGCCCGTCGCTGCACAGCAGCAGGCGATCGCCGCTCTGCACCTCAATGGGCTGAATGCCCACTTCGTTCAAGTCATGACGCCCTAGACATTGGGAGAGCACATGCCGCCAGGGGTGGCTGCGCGACTGTGCCGCCGTCACTTCGCTAGCGCGAATAGCCTTGGCAATCCAGGTATGGTCTTCAGTGAGCTGCTCCAGGTGGTGGCCCCGCAAGCGATAGAGGCGGGAGTCGCCGACATGGGCACACCAGGGGTGCGGATCACCGTCGCGAAAAACCGCGACTACCACTGTGGTGCCCATGTCGCCACGTTCTGGGTGCCGTTTTTGGTCGTCGAGAATGCCATTATTAGCTTGTTTAAGCGCCTGCTCTAGCAGCAGGTCAGTCGGGGTCTCGCTGTACCAATGCTGGTGCAGAAAGTCTCGGATAGTGGCGGTGGTTAGACGACTCGCTTCTTGCCCACCAGCATGGCCCCCCATGCCGTCGGCCACGATAAAAAATCGACCCTCAAGATCGATGTAGTAATCGTCTTGATTGCTGGTGCGCAGCAGGCCAGGGTCAGTTAGCCCAGAAAAAACGCGATCTGTCATAGCAAACTCGGGCTAAACCACTAGGGCAGGCGATCAGCTCGGTTGACCTTGAGCACTGATCGCAAAAATGCGATGCCAGTACCCACAGCCAGCGCCCCGGGTATCAAGGCCAGCCAGATAAACTCAGACAGCAGCAGCCCCGTGGCAGAAAGCGTGAAGGCTCCTACCAAAATGGCATAGTTGTTGGCCATCGTCACGCCGCTGATGCGTCGCAGGGCACGGTCGGTTTCGACCGAACGCACCCGCACGCGAATATCCCCCCGCTCTAGCTTATCGAGGGTGTCTTCAATGCGCCGGGGCAGGCCCAATGCAGAGCTGCTCACCTGGGCCGCCTGACGGCTGAGTTCACCCAGTAGGCTGTTAGCCCCATCGGTCGGATTACCATTACTCATAAGCTGTGCAGCAAACGGCCTAGCCGCTTCCATAAAGTTAAACTCGGGGTCGAGACCTTTACCCACCCCCTCTAGGGTCGAAAACGCCCGCATGACAAAGGTGAAGGTCGCGGGAAAGCGAAAGGGCTGGTCGTAGGCGACAGCATATAGATCGTCGCTGATGGCGCTAATGGACTGCTCCTCGAAGGGCTTATCCATAAAGTTATCCAAAATATACTGGATAGAGCGCCTCACTGGGCTCATATCCTCCACCTGAGCTAGGGCACCTAGTTCTACCAGCGAAGCCATCACCTGCTCGGCGTTGCGCTGGGCTACCCCCACAAAGGTGGTCATTAATCGCTGGCGGGTAAGGGGCTGCACCTGGCCCATCATGCCAAAGTCGTAGAAAATCAGCGCCCCGTCGAGGCTGACAGCAACGTTGCCGGGGTGGGGGTCAGCATGGAAAAACCCATTGTTGAGCAGCTGGTGCAGGTAGGCCTGGGCACCCAGCCGCGCCAGTCGCTTACGGTCTAGGCCAGCCGCCTCAAGGGCATCGTAGTGGCTGATTTTAATGCCGGGCATGTACTCGAGAGTAACCACCCGAGCGGAGGTCAGCCGCCAAAACACGCGGGGAACGTTGACCCAGTCTTCGTTGCGAAAGTTGCGCCGGAAGGTATTGGCGTTACGGCCTTCGTGGAGGTAGTCAATTTCTTCCCAGAGAATGCGGCAGCACTCGTCATAGATGCCAAGCCAGTCGCGATCTTTGCCCCAGCTAGGATGGCTTTGAAAGTAACGGGCAATACCTTTGAGAATGGACAGGTCGATAGTGAACAGCGATCGCAGCCCTGGACGCTGCACCTTGACCACCACCTCATCGCCGTTGTGCAGCTGAGCCCGATGCACCTGCCCCAAACTCGCCGCCGCTAGGGGAATCGGGTCAAAAGTGTGATATAGGGTATGAATAGGCTTGCCAAAGTCAGCCTCAATGATGTCACGGGCCTGTTCATAGCTAAAGGCCGGCACTCGGTCTTGTAGCTTAGACAGCTCTTCCACAAATTCAGCAGGGAAAATATCGGCCCGGGTCGAAAACAACTGCCCGACTTTGATGAAGGTGGGGCCTAGGTCAAGCAGAGTCTCACGAATCCAGACCGCTAGACGGCGACGACGGGCGGTCTGGGCCTCAGGGGTGATGGTGCCGCCATAGCTCCAGGCTTTGCCGTAGAGCCAGCGGGCGCGCAGCAGCTGGAGCACAAAACTCCAGATGTCGATAAATCGACGCTGGCGAGAGTAGCTGCCCCGGTTCCAGCGGTAGGACTCTTGGCTAAAGGGAATTGCTTTCTCGGTCAAGGCAGCATTGATGCCAACCGGAGTCTCGGGGGGGGGAGCTAGGGGCAGCATCGACTCGCTAGGCAAACTTGCCGAGGCAGCAACAAAGCCCTCTAGGTGCCCATTCTTGCCTAAACCATTGTCTAGGCCACCCTCTCCATCAGCGACGGGAGAGGGTGACTCGGGCGACGTAGAAGGGTCGGAAACGGCAGACACTCAGGCTCCTAAAAAGTTGGTACAAACAACAGCGATAGTCGAGCAAGGCCATGATAGCCTTCAGCCTGGCTAACATGGCTCAGTTTTAGGTCTAGACCTGAGAAGTAGCTCGATACTGTTGGAGCGCTACGCGCACCTGGGCAATTTCAGCTCTTAGGGTATCAATGGTGGCCTGGAGGTCGGTCGCAGTCGCGGGAGTGGTGGCTCCAGGATAGACTTCTCCGGCTTCAGCTTCAGCCTGCTGTGCCCGCACCAAAACTTCATCGGTGAACTTACGAAAGTATTCCCGCTGCTCGGCATCGAACTTACCCACCAAGCTCAAGCCGTCGGTGAGCAGTTGTTCGGCGCGCTCATTTACTGCATCGGCCAGGGCACGACCGACAAAGAACGCGTGCAGCACAGGACTACTCATGGTTGACCTCAGAAGAGCTTGCTCGTAGCAGAATTAATTTAACTGTAGAGAATTATAACGTTCTTATTCCTCTGGTAGCGGACAGATTTCTCTAACATCGGACAGATATTGAGAACATCGAGTTTGCTGGGTCGGCATGGCTCCCGCAGGGGCTGGTAAAACCAATTGCCTCAAATCAGCTCAGCTAGAGGCCGGGGCCGGAGCATTGGGAATCGGTGGAGCAGTCAAGGGGGGCGGGGCCGCGCCTTCGTCAGAGCTACGCGGTAGCTCTAGGGGCGCTGGAGGTGTCATTGGGGCTGGGGCTGGTTCTATGGCGGGGGGTAGGCCTGGGTCAGGGAGGAGAACGGGTTCCGGCAGCACCCCAGGTTCTGCCAGAGATTCCCCCACCTCAGGCGGTTCAGGATCGACCTTGGTAACGGGGGTAGGCTGGGGCACAGCCGGAGGAGGAGCAGCGGGTTCTTGGGGGTCAGGGGTAAAGTCTGGGGCCGGGGTACTCCCTCGGGGGGTATCGCCGTAGTCTGGGCGACTGTGGCGGGTGGGGGCAGCTTCCCAGGGCTGCGAGAGGGTATTGCTGTCCCAGTCGGGGAGGGGCGGAAATGACTGGTTGGGGCTAAGCCGCTCTTGGCCAGTGGAGTTGGCGGGCTGTAGGCGAACGTAGAGACCCATACCCAATCCGCTGACGGTGGCCATTAATCCCGTCAGCACTAGGGCGAGGGCAGAAGAAGAAGAACGTTTGGGCGGACGGGGGGCAAGCACCTGGGGTTCTGTCCAGTGGCTTGAGGGGTGCTGGTCGGAGGCCGTCTCCCAAGGGCGATCGCGCGCCACTACCACAGTAGATGCCACCTTCGGGCGCTGGGCGGCAGGCACTGGCCCAAGATCGGGCAAGGGGTCAGGGGGCAGATCCGCCGCCGCCGGAAGCAGTGCCTCCCATTCGGCCAGGGTGATCGTGGGCTGCTGCGGGTGACCTAGCTCCAAAGCGCGATCAAGACTGGCGGGCAAACTCGGCTGGCAGCGGCGCACATCGACTGCCAGGGGCGCCTTAGTGGCCTCGGCCCGCTGCCCCGTGAGCAAAAAGTACAGCAGGTAGCTCAGCCCCTGCACCAGCGTGCCCTCGTCGGAGGTTTTCTGGCCGGCATCAGCTGGCGCTGGAGTAGCGGGGGGGACCAGATCAAAGCCCACAAATGTGGTGGTCTGGGCTTCGGGGTTGTACCAAACCTGGTCAGGGGTGAGCCGCAGCCCCGTCCAGCTCAAAGGCCGCAGCGCCTGGAGGGATTGAATCAGCTGACGCATAAGGGCGAGGCTAGGGCGAGCCGGCAGCGGAGTGGTGGTGGTGACCAGCCGATCTAGCGGAGCACCGGGGGGAATCGACAGAATTTGGTAGCAGACCCCCTCCTCTTCAAAGCCGCCGAGGCGAGAAGGAATGGTCGAATTTTTTAGGTTAGCGACCTGCCCTAGGTATTGGTAAAACGTTTGGCGATCGGCAGCGTCGGGCAAGGCCTGGGGGGCAAGGCTGCCCAGCACCCGCAGTTGGATCCACTGGCCCCTGGGCACATCCATCGCCAGATACAGGGGGCCAATGGCGTCTTCAGCCACCCAGGCGTCAATTACGTAGGTGCCATTTTGGAGGGTGGTGCCGACGGCTAGGGTCATAGATCGAGACAGTGAATATAGGAAAGAGGCAATAACTTCGCTACTTTAACCTGCCCACCGCCCAGCAGGGACTGGCTGTGCCACTAGCTGTGCCAATAATTCTGCGCCCCGGTTCACGCTCTATTTATTGCTGGGGATAGCGCTGAGCCAAAAACCTCTGGGCCTCGGCGGAGGTCGCAATGTCGCCGTCGATCTGGGCGGCAAACAGGGCTTCTAGCATGGGCCGAAAGCCCGGCCCCGGCCGATACCCCAAGGCCTTGAGCTGGTGGCCGTCAATCAGCGGTGGGGTCTTGGCCCAATGCCTCAGGTACTGCCAAATGGTGGGGCCAAGGGTGCGGGGGTGGCGGGCGCTGGCCAGCAGCAGGGTAGAGCGATCGGCCTGGCTGTAGGCGGCGTAGAGATCGCTGGGCCGGGGCTGGGTGATGACCAGGGACTGCCAACGCTGTTCGAGATCGTTGAGCTGGGTTAGGCGGTGAAGGGTGCGTTCGGGCAGCTGGAGGTCGGTGGCCAGGGGCGATCGCGCCGCCGGGGGCACCGCCGCCAGCAGCCCTTCGAGCCGCAGCAGCCAGGGCTCGTCTAGGTCTGGCCAGTGGCCGTGGTTAGCCCAGCGGCTGAGGCGGCGCAGCTGCTGCCAGAGGCTGGGGGTCATGGCCAGATCGCTGTGCAGACAGCGCAGCGCCTGGAGCTGGTCGAGCAGGGTCAGCGCCTGCTGCCAGTAGGGGGCCTCAAGAATGTACTTGAGCTCTTGTTTGAGCCGCACCTGGAGGGCGGGGGCGCGTCTCATCTGACGCTGCATTTGGGCATAGACGCCGCTGGCCATGGCGTGGTGAATGTAGCCCTCGGTTTGATTATCAAGGCTAAACCCCAGCCGCACCGCAAACCGCACTGCCCGGTAAATGCGGGTGGGGTCTTCAATGAAGCTGTTAGCGTGGAGCACTCGCACGATGCCTTGGCGCAGGTCAATGAGGCCGCCAAAGTAGTCGAGCAGCTGCCCGGCCCCAGGGTGGGTGAGCCGCAGGGCCAGGGCATTGATGGTGAAGTCGCGCCGATAGAGGTCTTGCTGAATGGAGCTGGCCTCCACCTCGGGGTTGGCGGCGGGGTAGGGATAAAATTCGGTGCGGGCGGTAGCAATATCGATCATCAGCCCGGCCAGGGGGTGATCGAGGTCTTTGCGCCACACCAGCGCGGCGGTCTGGAAGCGCCCGTGAAGCTGCAAATCTACCTCTGGAAAGCGTTGTTTAATGGCGGTGGCCAGCTCAACTCCGGCCCCGGCTACGTTGGCGGAGCCATCGACCACTAGGTCGATATCGGACAGGGCCGATGGGGCCTGGTCGGCGCAAATCAGCAGGTCTCGCACTGCGCCACCCACTAGATACAGGTGCCAGCCTCGGGCCTCGGCGGCGGCGGCGATCTGTCGCAGAATCGTTTGCAGCTCGGGGGAGAGGCTGACCTCTAAGGCGTGCTGTAGGGTGGCGGCGGTGGGCAGCGGGGTCGGCGCGGTCGGCGGCGCGGCCTGGCCCTGGTGCAGATGGCGCAGCAGGTCGGTGCGGGTGACCATGCCCACCAGCGACTCGCCGGTGCTCTCGGTCGAGAGCACCGGCAGGCGGCCAATGTCGTAGGTCACCATCAGGTGCTCAATGTCGGCCAGGGGGGTGCTGGGGCCGATGGTCTTGAGGTTGGTGGCCATGTAGCCCTTTACCGGGGCGTGGCTAAAGCCGTGGTGCAGGGCCAGGTCGAGATCGCGGCGAGAGATAATGCCCACCAGGCGATCGCCCGCATCCACCACCGACAGGCCCGAGTGGCCATAGCGCAGCAAAATTCGCTGGGCTTCTTTAATGGTGGTGTCGGGGCGAATGGTGCGCACCGGCGATGACATCAGATCGCGGGCGGTGGGCTGCTGGGGAAGCTGCGATCGCACCGCTGCCATCAACCGCTGCACCGTCGCCAGCGGATCGGCTGTGGTCAGACTGGCCGAAGCTGCCGTAGGGTGGCCACCACCGCCCAGGGGGGTTAGCAGCTGCCCCCAGTCGGTGCCGTTGTCAATGCGGCCCCGAGCGCGGCCAATTAGCGTCAGCTTGTACTGGCCTGGCGGGTCCTGCTGAGTAATCTCCTGGGCAGACCGATCCGGTGGGTTGGGGAACCCTTTCCCTGGGCCGGATGTCTCTGGGCTGAATTTCTCTGGGCTAGATGAATTTGCTGGATTTGTGTAATAAGCCCCAAACAACAGGGCGTCGGCGTCGGCGAGGGAAATCAGCTGCTCCGCCAGCCCCGACAGCCCCGGCACGTAGCCATCGACCTCGATCAATACCCAGGCCAGGGTATGGCCCCCCACCGACTCGGTTTGCAGTTCGGTCATCGCTGCAGTGAGTAGCGATTGCAGGGTAGGGCTTAGCCCTGGCTCTACAAAGTCAGCTATCACCGCTAGATTGGCCTCGTGGGCCATCAGCCAGGCTAGGGCAGCGGCATCCCGCGCCGTCGAGCCTTCGTACAGCAGCGACCCCGTATCGCCATGGATGCCCAGGGCCATGACCGTGGCTTCTGCCATGGTTGGCTCAATGCCTTCTTGCTGTAAGGCTTCGACCACCAGGGTTGTGGCCGCCCCCACCGCTTCGATAGTAATTTCGTCTACCCACGACATCTCAGGATCGGCGGGGTGGTGGTCGTAGATCGCCACGGTTACCTGGCTGCGATTGACCTGGGCCACCCAGTCTGCCGCTGGGCCAAAGCGCTCTGGCTGCTGGGCATCGACTAGGGTCAGGTGGTGAATGTGATTAGGGTCTACCGCTCGCCGCTCAATCAGCGGGTATTCATCGCGGTAGAGGGCCAAAAATCTCTGCACGGTGGGATGACAGCCCCCGGTGAGCACAATCCGTCGCCCCGGCTGCAGGCGCGCCACGCCAACGGCCGCCCCGAGGGTGTCGAAGTCAGCAGTGGTATGGCAAAGCACTAGATCCATCGTCTGGGGCCGGTATTTTTTGGAGTGGTATTTTTTGGGGCCATACTTCTCTGGAGGGGCCGCTTTCTGATAGCGTACTGATTAGGGTAGTGTGGCTGTCAGCCTGAAGCTTAGGCCATTCACCGCCGTCTCCGCTGCTGTGTTTGAGAGAGCTAAGATAAACCAATGGTAATTCTGTTTCAACTTGCGCTGTTTGCCCTGGTGCTGATGTCTTTTGTGCTGGTGGTGTATGTGCCCGTGGCCTATGCCTCTCCCCAAGACTGGGATCAGTCTAAAAAGCTGATTCTGTTTGGCTCGATTCTCTGGGGCGTGTTGGTGGTGGTAGTTGGCGGTCTTAACTACTTTGTGGTGTAGATAGTAATGTGGTTTAGATACTAATAATGGCGGTTTTTGAAGGCACTTTAGTTTCCACAGGGTCTCCCCGGTTTGCCATCGTGCTGGGCCGATTCAACGATTTAATTACGGGCAAACTGCTGGAGGGCTGTCAAGACTGCCTCAAGCGTCACGGTATCGATGTCAACCCCGAGGGCACCCAGGTCGACTACGCTTGGGTACCTGGGAGTTTTGAGATTGCACTGGTGGCGCGGCAGCTGGCCTTGAGCGGTCGCTACAACGCCATTATCTGCTTGGGGGCCGTGATTCGCGGCTCCACGCCTCATTTTGACTACGTGGCGGCAGAGGTGGCCAAGGGCGTAGCGGCGGCGGGCTTTCAAACCGGAGTGCCAATCATCTTTGGGGTGCTCACCACCGACACCCTACAGCAGGCCCTAGAGCGGGCGGGCATTAAGGCCAACCACGGTTGGGATTACGCCATGAGCGCCCTAGAAATGGCCAGCCTGATGGGAAAAATCCACTCGGCGCTGGGCGGCAGCAATGGCTCGGTCCGGTTGGCCCCTGGGGCAGATGGGTCGGCGCAGCCGCCCATCACCCAAGATGTCAGCGCGGTCTAGGCCAAAAAAAAATCTCAAAAAAATGTTGACATCGATACACTTTTTTGAGATTCTAGATAAAGTCAAAACCAGCGGTCGAGCCTGTCAAGCAGCCGCCTTCCGAATCTGGTTTTATGCGGGTATAGCTCAGTGGTAGAGCGTCACCTTGCCAAGGTGAATGTCGCGCGTTCGAATCGCGTTACCCGCTTATTAAGTTTGCTGCGCTCTTTTGAGGCACCTTTGTGTTCTGTTTGACTTTTCTGCAGATTGAGGACAGCCATCTAGCCGCTAGCTATGGCTTGTCCCCCAGAGAAGACCCCTAAAGAAGGACGAAAGACTTAGAGCATCGGTACAGTCGGGCTAAAAACCCGGTTTTTCGTCGCTGCTCTAACGACATGACCAGCCTTTTACCCCAGAAACCGGGTTTCTGTACCGGCGTTCTAGAGCGTTGGTGTCTTTAGGGCGATCGCCCGCAGTGGGCAAAACAGCGCATCGGCTCGGTGCCCCCGCAGCCAGTAGGTTTCCATTTGCCTCGCTCTTTGACAGCAATGCGGCCTCGCGCCTCGAATACATAGTGATCTTTCAGCCGCTCGTAGGTGGCGGCGGTCACTTGAATCATGCCCGGTTCGCTAGAGGACTCCATGCGGCTGGCCACATTCACCGCATCGCCCCAGAGGTCATAGATAAACTTTTTGGTGCCAATGACGCCGGCCACCACCACCCCAGTGTTGATGCCAAAACTTAAAAAAACTGGCTTTGACAGAACTCTGCCAAAGCCAGCTACGTAGGGGGTTCAGAATTGGCTGGGCTACCAGCTGCGGGTGGGGGCCAGGGCGTGGCCGCGAATTAGACTGCCCACAGTCTTGGCGGTGATTTTCATCTGCACCAGGGGGTTGGCGGGCACCACGGTTTTATAGAGGTAGCTGTCGAAGGTGAGCTTTTGCACGTCCATGTCAGCGCACATTTCGACAAAGGCCTCGCGGGTGGCGTCGGAACGGTAGAACACCGTTTGCAGCAGGTCAAGAACTTTGTAGGTGATGCCGTACTGCTTGTCCCAGCGCTTGAGGTAGACCTTGAGGTCGGCCTCGGTGGGGATGCGCGCCCCACTGTTGGAAAACTCCACAATGGTTTCGGCGCACATGCGGGCCGACTTGGCGGCGAAGTAGATGCCCTCTCCAGAAGACTTGGTGACGGTGCCCGCAGCATCGCCCACCAGGGCCACTCGACCCACCACCCGGCGGGGACGGGGATGCTCAGGAATGGGGTGCGCTTCCACCTTGATGATTTCGCCACCCTCTAGGCGCTTGGCGGCGCGGGCGCGAATGCCCGCCTGGAGGCCCTTGATCTTGGCTTGGTTGACCCGCATGGTGCCGGTGCCCACGGCCACGTGGTCGTACTTGGGGAACACCCAGGCGTAGAAGTCGGGGGAGACATCGTTGCCCACGTACATTTCGGCCAGGTCTTCGTAGTAGGCCATTTTGTCTTCGGGCAGGCGAATGCGCTCTTGGAAGGCGATCGCGTAGTTGTAATCCCCAGCCTTGATTGCCTTGGCGACGCGGGAGTTGGCCCCATCGGCCCCAATCACCAGATCCACTTGCAGCGACTTGTTGTCGCCCACCAGCCCATCTTCACGGTGCTCGGTGTAGTGCAGGGTGTAGGCCCCGGTGTCGGTGGTGGGAATCTCTAGGGTGTGGACAGTGCCGTTGATCAGCTTGGCCCCGTGCTGGGCAGCGCGATCGCGCAGAAAACCATCCATCACCTCGCGGCGGCACATGCCGATGTACTCGTCGTCCTTAAGGGTGCTGCCGATATTGACCTCCACATTGGAGGGGGAGATCATTTTCATCTTGCGCACGCGGCGGTCGATGATCTCGGGCGGCAAATCAAACTCTTCTACCATGCAGAGGGGAATCGCACCGCCGCAGGGTTTGGCGTTGTCGAGCTTGCGCTCAAACAGGTAAGTTTCAATACCGGCTTTAACTAGTGTCTCAGCAGCCGAGGAGCCTGCTGGACCTGATCCTACTACTGCTACCCGAAGTACCAAGGATGCTTACTCCACTATTGCAAAAGCTACCGATGCATCGTATCACGGGTTTCTGGGCATTTTGGGCCGCCCATAAGGCTTGTAACTCGATTGAAACACTCGTTTACATTGGGATACGGAGCCTCGGACTAAACCTATTCTCTCTCTAGAGAATTTTCTATGGCCATTTCTATGGCCAATTGAAGGTCATAGGGATTGTTGAAGGTCATACAGCCTTATCACTTAAATCAACTCCCAATTCGTCTACTAACCAGTTGAGCACCTGCTGACGCTCGCTAGGGGTGAGATAAAACCGGCCCGTCTGGCGCAGGCGATCGCTCATCTCTTCTAGGTCGGCTAGGGTAAACAGCCCGGCGGTGTGGCCTAGGGTACAGAGAATGTCGTCTTGCCCCTGCTGGTCTAGACCACCGTAGCGGTAGCGGGCAATGTGCTGCCCCATGCGAGTAAAGTCGTAGCTGTCTTGGGAAAGCCGCTGCTGTTTGTCGGCGGGGATAGGTTCCCCCGCCGCAATTTTGACGTAGTCAGTGTCGAGCAGATCAAGGTGGACAATGCGAGGCGGCGGATGAGAACTCAAGCTGTCTCCTTCGGTCGGGGCCGGGTCGGAACCTCTACCCAGGTGCCCCTAGGTAGAAGTACCAGAGTAATAGAACAATGGCAGAGCGTCCTGGTTCTGTTGGATATATTTCAGAAACCAGCGATCGCCGTTGCATTCTGAAATACAGGCCAGGTCTAGGCAGACTCAGGTGTCTCCCTAGACTGAGGGCAGGGTGGCAATTTCTATGGCCTGATAATCGTCCTCAGAGAGCAGGTCGCTTTTTGACTGCACCCGATCAAGAAACACCTTACCCGCCAGATGGTCGGCCTCATGCTGAAAGATGCGGGACACAAACCCTTCCCACACCTGACGGTGGGGCTGCCCCTGACGATCTAGGTATTCAACTTCGACCGAGCGGTGGCGGAGCACCCGACCGCGCACCCCCGGCACGCTGAGACAGCCCTCCCAGCCCAGCTCGCTGTCTTCACTGGCGGCCACTAAACGCGGGTTAATCAGCACCGTGGGTGCCATCAGGGGGGCCTGGGGATAGCGCAGGTTGGGGCGCGAGGCCACCACCAAGATCTGCACCGGCCACCCCATCTGGGGGGCAGCAATGCCCACACCGTTGGCGGCTTGCACGGTCGTTAGCAGCTGATCGATCAGCTGCCGCATCGGGGGGGCATGGACATCGACCACGGGCTGGGCTATCTGGCGCAGCCCCGAATGCCCTAGGGTAAGTACGGTGGCCTGGTGGCGCGATTCGGGGGACAGGAAGGCGGACATGGGTACCAATCGGGTCAACGACTACTTCTGTTGATAGCCCTGTTCAGAAATACAACTGTAGTCATTGTATACATCTGTTCCCAGGAGCGAGAAACCTGTGCTTCAATAAACCAACGTGTTGCCCTAATCCTAACTCTGGCAAAGCTGTGAAGGATCCGCTTGTGGGGCAAAACGCTAGATGTAGGATTAAACACATTTTTTGCCCATATATCTAGTACCCTAAAGATCCTCATGGTGGAGCAAGATCCTCTAGAACAAGATCCTCTGGAGCAAGTCACACAGAATGCTTTGCCCCCTGGGTGAAGCTGACCTGGCCTCGGCTCAATTGTCCCTGGTTGTTTGAGTGCAAGGGGGCCAGGTATAAGGAGGCTGGGCATAGGGATGCTCAGGCCAAGGGGGTTTAGGTACCGGGTTTATATCATTGTTGTGCTCTACTTGTTACCGCTTATTACCGCTCAAAATCTAGTTGCTGTAGGGTGGGCACGGCCCACCATGAGGGAAATTATTTTCCAAGAGTCGCATTACCGCTCAAAGTCTGGGTCGTTTAACGTCTGGGTTGCCTAAAGCCTAGGCCTTTTAGAGGCTAAGCGTGACAGCCCTAGGCTCGTTTCTAGCCTTAGCCTGCCTGTGAGCAGGGAGAGGGCAACCCTGATTGACTCACCTGCTTGATATGTCTGCCTTTGGGCAGCGTCTGTTTTATGAGGTAAACCGTGGATCAGGCCCTGAATCGGTTGTGGGAAGAGGTGCTGAGCCAGCTTCAAGTGGAGCTGAGTCACCCCACCTTTGAAACCTGGATTAAACCAGCCCAGGCGCAAACGCTGAGCGATCGCGCCTTGGTAATTTCAACGCCAAACCCCTTTGCTCGCAACTGGGTGCAAAAGCACTATGCGGGCACCATCACCCAGGTGGTGAATAACATCTTGGGCAAGGTGATTGAGCTACAGGTAACGGTGGTGCCCGACGGCGAGAATGGCTCCTCGGCACTGCTGCCCATGGCCGAGGTCAGCTGGCCTTCGGCGACTCCGGCCATGCCCATGCGACCCGCTCAGCTCTCTGCCCGGCAGCAGCCGTCGGGTCGCCCGTCGCCCGCAGCTCTACCGGCCCCCACCCAGGAAAACTACAACGACCTCAACCCCAAGGCGGTGTTTTCTCGCTTTGTGGTGGGGGCCAACAACCGCATGGCCCACGCGGCGGCTCTGGCGGTGGCCGAGTCACCGGGGCGCGAGTTTAACCCGCTATTTCTCTGCGGTGGGGTGGGGTTGGGCAAAACCCATCTGATGCAGTCTATCGGGCAATACCGTCAGGAGGTTGCCCCTCAGGCGCGAGTGGCCTACGTCTCGACCGAGCAGTTTACCAATGACCTAATCACGGCCATTCGCCGGGATAGCATGCAGCATTTCCGCTCCCACTATCGGGATGTGGATATTTTGCTGGTAGATGACATTCAGTTTATCGAGGGCAAGGAATACACCCAGGAGGAGTTTTTTCACACCTTTAACACCCTCCACGAGGCGGGCAAGCAGATTGTGCTGGCCTCAGACCGGCCCCCCAACCAGATTTTGCGCCTGCAAGACCGGCTGATTTCGCGGTTTTCCATGGGGCTGATCGCCGACATTCAGCCCCCCGACTACGAGACCCGCATCGCCATTTTGCAAAAGAAGGCGGAGTATGAGCAGGTGCCGGTGCCCCGCGAGGCACTTGAGTACATTGCTGCCAGCTACACCTCTAACATTCGCGAACTAGAGGGGGCGCTGATTCGAACGCTCGCCTACACCTCGATCTCGGGTTTACCCATGACCGTTGAGCATCTAACGACGGTGCTTAACCCGCCGGGCGATCGTATTGAAGCCTCTCCCGGTGCTGTGCTGGCGGTGGTGGCCGAGCGGTTTGGCGTGCCGGTGGACGACCTCAAGGGATCCTCGCGGCGGCGTGATATCAGCCAGGCTCGCCAGGTGGGTATGTATCTGATGCGGCGGCACACCGACCTCAGCCTGCCTAAGATTGGGGCGGCCTTTGGTGGCAAAGACCACACCACGGTGCTCTACAGCTGTACCAAGATCACGAAGCTGCTCAAGCGCGACTTAGACCTGGCCCAGACGATTCGGCAGCTGGGCGACCGCATCAGCCTGGCGGAGCGGGGCAGGTAGGGACCTGGCGGCGGCGACTAGCGCGATTGCCCCAGCGGCCCTGTGAATTAGGGGTATTGAGAATGGTAAGCTACTCTGTTCGGTGGGGGTGAGCCAGTCAGCCATGGCGAAAAAATACCCAGAAGGGGCTTAAGCAGACACACAGGTCTGCCCCTACCCATCCACCCCCTACCCATCCATCCCCCACACCTCCCCCCCATGTCCACCCCCGAAATCCACTGGTACCCCGGCCATATCGCCAAGGCAGAAAAAGCCCTGGTCGATCAGCTCAACCGTGTGGATGTGGTGCTGGAGGTGCGAGACGCGCGCATTCCGGTGTCGACCCGGCACCCCAAGGTCGATATCTGGGTGGGCGACAAGCCCAGGGTACTGGTGATCAACCGGGTCGATATGATTTCAACCGAGGCCCGCACCGCCTGGGAGACCTGGTTTCGTCAGCAGGGGGAAGTGCCTTACTTCACCGATGGCCAGCAGGGTAAAGGCGTGAAGGCGATCGCCAAGGCCGCCCAAACCGCAGGGGAGGCCGTCAACCAGCGCCGCCAGACCCGAGGTATGAAGCCGCGCCCGATTCGCGCTGTGGTGATTGGTTTCCCCAACGTGGGCAAGTCGGCGTTGATCAACCGACTGCTCAACCGTAAGGTGGTGGCCAGCGCCCGCCGGGCCGGCATTACTCGCCAGCTGCGGTGGGTGCGCCTGTCGGGCGACCTTGACTTGTTAGATGCCCCAGGCGTGATCCCCTCCCGCATGGACAACCAGGCAGCGGCGCTGAAGCTGGCCATCTGCGACGACATTGGTGAGGCCTCCTACGACACCCAGCGCACCGCCGCCGCATTTTTAGATGTGCTTAAGGATCTGAGTCAGGCGGATGTTACCGATGAGTACGACGATATTCTTCGAGCCCGCTATGGTTTGGCCCTGAGCGATTACACCGGCGAAAGCTATGTCGCCGCCGTCGCCGCCACCAAATTTCAGGACAACGCCGAACGCACCGCCAAACGCATTCTCAACGACTTTCGCACTGGGCTGCTGGGTCAATGGGTGCTGGAGTGGCCCCAGAACTGAGAGGTGATCGGTGTTTGCCTTGAGACCGTAGCGATTGGGGCGGGGAAAGGAGGCAAATTGGGGAGGTATTAGGTAACCTTAGGCTAGGGAAATTAGTCTTGAGGTTGCCCCCAATGCCCCTATCGCTGCTAGAGCAGGCCAAGGGCGGCGATGCCGCTGCGATCGCCGCTCTGATGAACCAGGCCCTACAGGCTAAAGGCGTTACTGTGCAGGGCGATCTCCAGGGCGACTGTCTACAGCTGTGGCTCACCGCCCAAACCCTGCCGCCCCAGACCGCCACCGTGGATTACGTGCGACGGGGCATAGCCCGACTCCAGATTGCTGCCCTCGGGGTGCTGCAAATCTATGGAGAGCAGGCAGACCAGCAGCAGCCTGGCTGGGGGGTGCAGATAGATCTACGTAGGGCTACCGCTCACGTTATCCAGCTAGCCCTAGACAGGGAAGCCGCTCCACCCATCGAAGGGCTACTTTCTCAACCAATCCCGGAGCCGATGTCAAAGCCGGAGAGTGTCGCTGAACCGACATCCCCTAGGACGGCCCCCAGCAGCATTGACTATGCTTACGCCCTTCTGGGTTTAGACCCCGGTGACTCGCTGCAAAAGGTCGAAGGCACCTACTTCAAGTTCAAGGCGCTGGCGCTACGAGAGGGCGATAACCCCAGGGTAGAAGAGTTAAAGAAGGTGTTTCACCAGCTCAAAGAGCATATCGAAAATCCGCCAGTGATCAAGCCAGCGACGACAGAAACACCCCAGGTTCCTCCCCTCTCTATAGACCAAGATGAGTCGCTCAGCCCGGTGGAGCGGATCGAGGTGATTCTAAAGCAGCAGGGCGTAGTGGCCCAGGTCAGCACCCAAGCTAGGCAGCTCTACATTTCCTGGTTGGCGGTGCGGGTAATCAACCCTGAGGATGCCGCCCGCCAGGTGCATGGTCTGTTGACGCAGCAGACCCTAACTGATATGGGGTTTCACGGGATTGAAACCCTAGTGATCTCGGGCCTGAGCCGTGACCATGCGGTGGTTTGGCAAAAGACCCTGCCATTGGCAAAGTAGCGTGAGAACTACGGTGCGAAAATCATAGCGGGTGGGCACTCATCTCTGCCCAGTCTGGGCCGAACAAACTCCTAACAAAAGTGGCAGCGGATCTGCATCCGCTGCCACTTTACTTTAAATCTGATAGCCAGCATTCCATAGCTAGCCAGAAAATCTACCAGCGGGAAAACTCGCGATCGCCGCCGTCTCTGCCGCCGCCGAAGTTGCCCCGGGGCGCGCCGCCACCGGAGCGCTTTTCCTTCGGACGGGCCTTGTTGACCCGTAGTTCACGCCCCATCCACTCAGCGCCGTCAAGGGCCTCAATGGCGGCATCTTCGTCGGTTTCTTTTTCCATCTCAACAAAGGCAAATCCCCGAGGGCGACCGGTTTCGCGATCCGTGGGCACCGTTACTCGACTAACGGCTCCGTACTCGGAAAAGACTTCGCTGATGTCTGCTTCCGTAGCATTGTAGGCGAGGTTTCCTACATAAATCGACATGGCACAACTCCAGATTAGACATGTAGTGTAGACAAGTTCGATTCGGAGTGGTACACACCGATTACCCGAAAACTGAAATCAGACTGTGATTGACCAGCCTACCGAAAGCAAAACATGTTACCTGCCTACTTTAGCACAGGATTTTTGCCGATCAATTGTTCTGTAACACTGTGTCAGCAGGCTTTACAGGCCCTAGCCCTAGCGTCGACTGTAGAACGAAACCTCTACATCTGCGCACCATCCGGCGGCTAAATTTTCGTACAAAAATATCCGCTCTACCAGGTAGTACACCCCGTCTCTAAACAGGCAGTCACCAGTACGGGGAATGATCGGGTAGGTGGCAAACCAGAGGGCGTCTTTGATCGGGGCGTTGGGGTTGTTGCTGCGAGCAGCCATATAAAAAACCTGCACCTTAAACCCCCCTTCGGTAGACATTGCAGAAGGGGGGTTGTCACTGGTTTTGCCAGGGCTCTTGGCAGCGGTTTTTTTTTGGGCCACGGGGTTGCCAGGGTAGGGTATGGGCGGTTTTGGCGAGACACTGCACCAGTAGTCTACCAAGCCGGTGAGAAAGGTCACTTCTCTAGCTGTTACCCCGGCGCTTGAGGGCGGCGACCATCTGCTGGCGCACGGCGGTGGCCCATTGGTCAAACTCAGCGTCGAGATCTTTGTCGAGGGTGGCACCGCGTGCTTGGTTGTTGCGATCCTGGGTCATGGTCTTGTCCTCTTTAACTCTGTCGTGGCGATAGCGGGATTCTTGTTACCTATCCATTATTCCCAACGGCGATCGCCCTGGGCTACCTTCTCAGGTAGGGATTTCATCCCCTAAGGCGGGAGAAAAGCCTCCATTATGAGGGCGTAGGAGGGGTGCCGGAGGCAAAATACTCAGGGGCGATCGCCCCTCTGATTGCCCCTCTGACCACAGCAAGCTTTAACAACCCAGCAGCGGGGCGCGATTGGCGGCAAAATGGCTCTATTGAGACAACCGTTATCTTTGGCCCACAACCCCATGCGCCCCATTCGCACCTTTAACGTCACCCCCGCCCTGCCTCGGCGGCTAGAGCCGTTGCGCACTCTGGCCTACAACCTCCACTGGGACTGGGATGTGGAGATGGTTGATCTGTTTCGGCGGCTCGACGCCGACTTGTGGGAGTCGAGCCGCTACAACCCAGTGCTAATGCTTGGCACCATCAGCCAGGCGCGGCTGAACGAAATTGCCGAAGACGAGGGGTTTTTGGCCCAGATGGGCCGGGCGGCCCAGCGACTAGACGACTATCTGCACAATCGCCCCTGGTACAAAAAACATCGCTCTACCCCCGTGGAGGGGGAGTGCTATGCCTACTTCTCGATGGAGTTTGGCCTCACCACCTGCATGCCGGTGTATTCGGGCGGGCTGGGGGTGCTGGCGGGCGATCACTTAAAGTCGGCCAGCGACCTGGGGTTGCCCCTGGTCGCCGTCGGGCTGCTGTATCAGGAGGGCTACTTTGCCCAATACCTCAATGCCGACGGCTGGCAGCAGGAGCGCTACCCGATCAACGACTTCTACAACATGCCCCTGCACCTGGAGCGCGATGGCGAAGGCCGTGAGCTGAGGGTGGAGGTGGAGTATCCGGGGCGGGTGGTGTCCGCGCGGGTGTGGCGGGTGCAGGTGGGCACGGTGCCGCTGTATTTGCTGGATACGAATATCGAACTCAACAATCAGTACGACCAGGATATTTGCGATCGCCTCTACGGTGGCGACATCGACATGCGCATTCACCAGGAGGTGATGCTGGGGATTGGCGGCATTCGCATGCTTAAGGCCCTGGGCCTGGCTCCCACCGCCTACCACATGAACGAGGGCCACTCGGCTTTTATGGCCCTAGAGCGCATGCGGGTGCTGATGGATGAGCAGGGCCTGAGCTTTGCCGAGGCCCTACAGGTGGCCCAGACCAGCCAAATGTTTACCACCCACACCCCAGTGCCCGCCGGTATCGACCTGTTTCCGCCGGAGAAAGTGCTGCACTACCTGGGCCACTACCGCGATCGCTTTGGTTTGGGCGATGCCGAGTTTCTGGCGCTGGGTCGCACCGACACGGGGGATTTTTCGGCCCCATTTAGCATGGCGGTGCTGGCGATTAAGACCGCGACCTTTATCAATGGGGTGAGTAAGCTCCACGCCGAGGTGTCGCGTCAGATGTTTGGCAGCCTGTGGTCGGGGCTGCCCCAGGGCGAGGTGCCGATCTACGCCATCACCAACGGGGTGCACGCCCGCAGCTGCGTAGCCAGGTCGACCCAGACCCTCTACGATCGCTACCTCGGCCCCAACTGGGCCCAGGCCAGCCCCGACGCGGCCCTGTGGAAGCGGGTGCAGAGCATTCCCGACGACGAGCTGTGGCGCAACCACGAGCAGTGTCGATCGCAGCTGGTGGTCAAGGTGCGCGATCGCCTGGTTAAGAACCTGCAAGAACGGGGCGGCTCGGCCCGCGAGCTGACCGAAGCTCAAGAATGCCTCGACCCCTTTGTGCTCACCATCGGCTTTGCCCGGCGGTTTGCCACCTACAAGCGGGCCACCCTATTTCTCCACGACCTAGAGCGCATTCGCCAGATTATCAATGGCAGCGGCGTCAATGGCACAGGGCGCCGGGTACAGTTTGTGATTGCGGGTAAGGCTCACCCCAAAGACATTCCCGGCAAAGAGCTGATCCGCAGCATTGTCCACTTCACCCGCGACGAGGGGCTGAGCAAGTCGATTGTGTTTGTGCCCAACTACGACATTCACCTGTCGCGCGATATGGTGGCGGGCTGCGATGTGTGGCTCAACACCCCCCGCCGCCCCCGCGAGGCCAGCGGCACCAGCGGCATGAAGGCGGCCATGAACGGCCTGCCCAACCTCAGCGTGCTCGACGGCTGGTGGGATGAGGCCGACTACATTG
>JBBSKN010000054.1:0-26126 GCA_038256265.1 Phormidesmidales cyanobacterium | reverse complement strand
GAGGCCACCAGCGCCCTCGACTACGACACCGAGCACCAGGTCTCGATGAACCTCAAAGCCTGGGCCGGGGGGCGCACCGTGTTTTTCATCACCCACCGGCTCAACACCATTCAGCAAGCCGACCAGATCTTGGTGATGGATCAAGGCTCAGCGGTGGAGCTAGGCACCCACGCCGAATTGATGGAACTACAGGGGCGCTATTTCACGCTCTACCAGCAGCAGTTGAGTGGGGTCTAGGGAGAAGGGTGTCGGGTGTTAGGTGTCGGGTGTCAGACGGAACCGTGCATCTAAAACCCGCAACCCAATACCCGCCCCCCTTGCACCGTAAACCGCAAACCGCTCACCCAAAACCCAAAACCCGAAACCCAAAACCCAATACCCAATACCCCTTCCCCCCATGGTTCACACCAACAGCCTCCCCCCCAACCCCGACCAAAACGGCAACGCCGTACTCGCCAACCAGCCTTCGCGGCAGAAAGTGCTGTTCGACAAACCCGTGATTCTCCGCCAGTCGCCCCGGTGGTCGCGGGCGGTGGTGTGGAGCTTGGTGGGCGTCACCACCTTCACCATTGCTTGGGCCTGCCTAGCCAAGTTTGAAGAGGCCATACCCGCCCAGGGCAAGCTCGAGCCCAAGGGTGTGGTGCAGCCGGTGCAGGCCCCGGTGGGGGGCGTGGTGCAGGCAGTGCTGGTGAGCGAGGGGCAAACGGTGGAGGCGGGCGACCCGCTGCTGCGGTTTGACCCTGAGACCACCCAAGCTCAGCTCACGTCTCTAGAAACCATTCGCACCAAACTTCAAGCAGAAAACGCCTTCTACAAGTCGCAGCTGGCCAACGACCTTGACGCCAGCGCCCCGGTCGAGATTGCCCCTGGCATTGTGCAGCTGACCAGCAACCGTGCCGCCCTGGTGGCCGAAAATGCCCTCTACCGCGCCCAGCTGGCGGGCGATGCTACGGGAGAAAGTTTGCCTATCGCCCAGCGCGATCGCCTGCGGGCCGCCAACGCTGAACTTAACTCGCGCCTCAGCATCGCCAACCTAGAGGTCGACCAGCTGCGCCGCCAACTCACCCAGACCCAGGCCCAGCTGACCAACGCCCGCAGCGCCCTGCGGGTCAACCAAGACATTCTTGATCGCATTACCCCGCTGTTTGAGGCTGGCGGTATCGGCCAGATTCAGTACCTCCAGCAGGAGCAGGAGGTCAACAATCGCCAAACCGAGGTCAACCGCCTGGTGGAAGAAGAGCAGCGGCTAGGGTTGAGCATTGCCCAGGCCCAAGAGCAGTTTCGCAATACGTCTATCGCCTCCCAAGACGAATTGCAGCAGCGCATTGCCGCCAATGACAACCAAATCGCCACCATCGACAGCCAGCTGACCAAAACCATGCTGGAAAACGACAACCGCCTGCAAGAGATCGACAGCCAGCTCGCCCAGCTTCAGCAGACCCTCACCTACCAAGAGCTGCGCGCCCCGGTCAGCGGCACGGTGTTTAACCTCAAGGCCAACCAGCCCGGCTACGTGGCCAACTCCACCGAGCCAATTCTTGAAATTGTGCCCAGCGATGCCCTGGTGGCGCGGGTGTTTATCACCAACCGCGACATCGGCTTTGTGCGCGAGGGGATGGAGGTGGACGTGCGCATCGACTCGTTCCCCTACAGCGAGTTTGGCGATGTCAAAGGCACCCTCACCCAGATCGGCTCCGACACGCTGCCCCCCGACCAGATCAACCCCAACTTTCGGTTTCCCGCAGAAATTAGCCTGGCGGATCAAACCATTCCTATTGATGGGCAGCCGGTGAAGCTGCAATCGGGCATGTCGCTCAGCGCTAACATCAAAACCCGGCCCCGACGGGTGATCACTATTTTCTCTGACCTGTTTGTACGCAAAATCGACACCCTCAAAACCGGCGGATAGGGCATTTTTATTAAGGCTTAGGAGATTTCCGGGAAAAATACCAGCTTTAATCCAGCGACCATAGCCGCTGTAGGGTGCACACTACTACCCCTGTCAAGAAACGCCTATGGGTTAAGTGAGGGACTCCGGTCACAACCACCAGGGAGTTCACTCCCTGGCTCAAAGCCGAAATCTAAGGAATTGCCCCCTAAATTTACTTCACATTGACAGGGGTAGGTGAGCACTGGCCACCCTTGGGGATTTCCAGGAGTTGCCTGACCAGCTGGCCTTGGGCTTAGAAATGCCCTGCGCTAAACTGCAAAAAGAGCTGCGACAGAATTTGTTGTCCCCCGTCCATCGACCTTTGCCCGAGGAGTGAGGGTCGGTTGCTATACTAACAAAGTGGCATTTTGGGTAGCGCATTCAGGGCCGCACTCAGGTTTTTACGCCCTGGTGTACCCACAGCAGACGAAATGCCTACCGTCAGCCCAGGGCATTTCCCCACCATTCACCGAGCCGAAGCACACCGTGGAAGAACAAAAGCAACCCTCCGAAGTCATCACCCTGCTGTCTAGCCGCGAGCTAGAGAAAATGCGTAAAGCTTGCCAGCTTGCCGCCCAGCTGCTTGACTACCTCACTCCCTTCGTCAAGCCGGGGGTCACCACCCAAAAGCTCAACGATCTTGCCGAAGCCTGGACCCAGCAGCACGACGCTACCAGCGCTCCCCTGGGCTACGCTGGCACGGTGATGCCCTTCCCCCGCTCGATCTGCACCAGCATTAACGAAGTCATCTGCCACGGCATCCCCAACGGCGAAGACGTGCTGCGCGATGGCGACATCATCAATATAGATGTCACCCCGATTCTGGGTGGCTACCACGGCGACACCAGCCGCACCTTCCTGGTGGGCGATGTATCCCCCGCTGCTCGTCGCCTAGTCGAAGTCACTGAAGAGGCCATGTGGCGCGGCATTCGTGCGGTCAAACCCGGTGCGCGGGTGGGCGATATTGGGGCCGCCATTCAAGCCTATGCCGAGGGCGAAGGCTTCTCGGTAGTGCGCGATTTTGTGGGCCATGGGGTGCACCGCATTTTCCACGCCGCGCCGCAGATTCCCCACTACGGCGATAGGGGCAAGGGCAAAAAGCTACGCCCCGGTATGGTATTTACCATTGAGCCAATGATCAATATCGGCAGCTACGAAGCTGAAGTTCTTGTCGATGGCTGGACGGCGATCACCGTTGATCGTCAGCTTTCGGCTCAGTTTGAGCATACCGTCGTCGTCACCAAAGAGGGAGTAGATGTGCTGACGCTTTCCCCGGCCAAGGTGCTGGCCTAGCGGATTCAAAGTGCTGCCTCTGGTTGACTATCAGCTGGCCTTGCCCATAAATCTGCGGCAGGCCTGAAGCTAGTGGGGGGGGCGGCAACCGCCACCCCCCCCACTCACTTAGTACTTATGCAACCCCTACCTAGGCAGGAATAAGCACGGTATCAATGATGTGAATCACACCGTTATCGGCAGCCACATCAGCGGTGGTTACCGTAGCGTCGTTAACTTTCACACCGCTGGAGGCGTCGATTTTGACATCGGTGCCCTGTACGGTGGTGGCCTTGGTCAGCTTGCTCACGTCCGCCGCCATTACTTTGCCAGAGACGACGTGGTAGGTGAGGATTTCCTTTAGCTTAGGCACATCTTTGAGCAAGCTATCCACTGTACCAGCGGGTAGTTTAGCAAAGGCATCGTCCGTGGGGGCAAATACCGTGAATGGGCCATTGCCCTTGAGTGTATCGACCAAGCCAGCAGCTTTAACAGCGGCCACTAGAGTGGTAAATGAACCTGCGCTTACGGCAGTATCTACAATGTCAGCCATGGGTTTTACCTTAGTTTGTTATCTGTCAACAGAATCATCTGTCAGGTGTGAACGAGCATGGGCTGGTTGGTTAACAAGCCCATACATCACAGATGAGCCGCTAACAGTTACCACTGTAACGATTTTATAATTAATTGCAAGGGACATTTGCTGTTTGAGCAATCACTGTCGGCGATCGCCCGCACCCGTCTAGCTAAGTAAGGGGGTTATAGATGTCAGATTTCGGGTTTTAGGAAGGGCCGCGGGGGAACACCAATCTGTATCAGGGTGAGAATCTCTAGGGTAGGACTATTTATTGCAGTAAAGCTACGACTGATTCTCCCAATTCACTGACACTCAGCGTTGCCGCCGTCATTTTTGGGTCAAGGCGATTTGATGCCTGTTAAAGTAAAGCTTCGCGCTAGCTCTTGGCTTTGCTTCGTAAAAGATTAGCAATCTTACTTAGCAGCAGCTCAAACTCAATGGGCTTGCGAATAAAATTGCTCGCCTCTAATGCCAGATCTTGCCCCATACTAAGAGCATCGTAGGCCGTAACCATTAAAATCGGCATGACTGGCAAATTGGGGTTCTGCCGGATCTCTCGGGTAACCTCATAGCCATTCATGTCAGGCATCATCACATCCATCAAAATTAAGTTTGGAGGTGAGTCGTTTACCTTGGCCAGAGCTGTTTCTCCATCACCAGCGGTATCGACCTCATAGCCTTCTGTTTCTAAAACTGTTTGCAGCAAAAACAGATTATCTTCAATATCGTCCACTATGAGAATGCGAAAATCGGAAGGGGTACACACGGCAAAATTTTAAACGAGTAATATTGAATACATTTAGTCTATGGGGTTAGCCCTACCTTCTACCTCAAACTTCAGGTACAGATTTTCTCCTCTTGCACCCAAGTCCTCTTGCACCCAAGTAATGGGCAGACAAGTAAAAGGTAGAGCGCTGGCTCTACCGATGGGGTTATAGCCATTGCCAGAATCATTCAGACATTTTGTACCCCCTTGGAGCAATGGCTCTACGTCATAGCGCCGCCCCAGTTCCCACCCCTGGCAGAGGCCGATGTTCTAAACGCAATGGCTATCGTTACATCTTCTGACCTCGTCATGCTCCAACTCCAGCAGCGTTTCTAGGGTTGGGCCGGTTGTTTCAATCCGAAAGCGATGGGTGACGGCAGCGGCCAGGCAGCAGAGCAACGCCAGCCCCCCCAGCAGCGGCGGCAACCCCCAGGTCTGATCTAGAATTGGCAGCACAAAGGTGCCCAGCACCGCGCCAGCCTTGGCAAAGGCCGCTGCAAACCCCGCCCCCGTAGCGCGAATCGCCGTAGGGAACACCTCCCCTGACAGTAAAAACGTGGTGGCATTGGGGCCAGCATTCATCATCAGGTTAAATACTATAAACCCGGCCAGCACCAGCCCCCCTTCGGCCCCGCTGCCCGAGGGCACCAGACCTGAGGCAGCCAAGATCACTAGCCCCACCGCCATGCCCAAAAACCCAATAATTTGCAGCCGCATGCGGCCTAGGCGCTCCACCAGCACCACGGCGCAGAGAAAGCCCACCATCAAAAATATATCCACCAGGGCTGCTCCCTGGGCCGCGTTGATCTGCTGCGCCATAAAGTCGGGTTCTGCCGAGAAAACCAGCATGGCAATGATCGCGGGGGTAAAAATGCCGATACCGTAGGTGGCGATGTCTTGCAGAAACCAAGGCACCGAGGCCAGCACTGTGCTGCGGCGATGGGTGCGGTTAAACAGGGCGCTATAGGTGGCAGATGCGGGTTCCCTAGACGGCTCCGTCTCCGAGGTAACGGTGATCGGTTCACCGAGCAACTGGCTGGCGGCTGCAGACGCCGCGGCATACTCTCCCCGGCTGATGTGGTAGCGGGGGCTTTCTAAGCTAACGCTCAACCTAACGGCGGCCACGGTCAGGGCCATAACCACTCCCACCCCCAACATCCACCGCCAGGCGTAGTGAATCGCCACAGACTCTGGGTCGGCGTACAGCGCAGAGAAGAGTTGAAGCACGACCACCCCAGTTAAAGCGCCCAGCAGCGCCCCCACGGCTTGAAAGGTAAACGCCCCAATCACCAGACGGCCCCGGTAGCGGGCGGGCACGTTTTCGATGATGTAGGCCACGCTAATTGGGTAGTCGGCTCCAATGGCGACCCCGACCAAAAAGCGAAAGGCAATCAGCGAAGCCGCATTCCAGGCCAGGGCTGTGCCCGCCGTCGCCACCACAAACAACAACACATCCACAATCAGCATGCGTTGCCGACCGACTCGGTCGGTGATGGCCCCGAGGGTGAGAGAACCCACAAGGGATCCTGCCACCGCCGCCGTCGCCACCGCCCCAAGAGCTGTGGCATCTAGCCCAAAGTCTTGGGCTAGAAAGGGGAGGGCCACGCCGATGATAAAAAAATCGAAGCCATCAAGGGCAATCAACCCCGCCGACAGCAGCCACAGCAACCCCATGGTGCGAGTGATGGGCGAGGCGTCTAGTCTGGCCTCAAAGGATTGCTGGGCCGCAATTGGTGGTGGCACAGTGTTTACCTGCCTCCGCTGAATTAGGAGAACCTGGATGGGGGAACAAGTTGGCGGTTTTGCAGCGGCTATGGTTTGTAGTCGTCATGGACTGTGCCACAGCCAGTTATTCAGGTGTGCCAGAGATATCCTTCGGTAAATCCTGGCATGACTATCTAATCCTAAATCCGATGCCTGCGATCGCAAAATTATTCACTATCTTCTCGCCCCAGCCCCCCCCGAGACGTTGGGTTTAGGCCTGGATGGGTTGACCTTGGCCTTTGTGGTGCTGTTTAACTTGATCTGGGGCGTAGTGCAGTGGCGGTATACCAAGTCCAGCTCGAGGTCTGTAGGTTTCTCACAGGTAGAACTCCACTTCTAAACTTGGATGAGGTTTATATTGGCTGCTGTTCGGCCCCGGTAGCATTACCTGTGACATTATCTGAGAAAGTAGGCAATGGCAGATAGTATTCGCCTCATCAACGACAACTATGGCTCTAAAAACAGTGGCTCTAAAAACAGCGACCAAGCTGGCCACGCATTGCTCGCTAAGCAGGAGGTTGCCTAAATGATGGTTGCTAACGGTCAAGTACCGACTAAACGGCTCAAGGTCTTGATTTTGGGTGGCGACGGCTTTTGCGGCTGGCCCACCGCCCTGCATCTGTCCAGCGTGGGACATGAGGTGGTCATTCTCGACAACCTCTCCCGGCGCAACATCGACAACGAGCTGGAAGTCAGCTCCCTCACGCCCATTGCTCCGCTGGGGGTGCGCCTTGCCACCTGGAAAGGACTCTCGGGGCGCGACATCCCCTTTCATCAGGTTGATATTGCCCAAGACTATGACCAGCTCTTGGGGCTGATTCAGCACTATCGCCCCGATGCGGTGGTGCACTTTGCCGAGCAGCGGGCCGCCCCCTACTCGATGAAATCGCCCCGCCACAAGCGCTACACCGTTGACAATAACCTCAACGCCACCCACAACCTGCTCTGCGCCATTGTCGAGTCGGGGCTAGATATCCATGTCACCCACCTTGGCACCATGGGGGTCTACGGCTACGGCACCGCCGGCATGAAAATTCCCGAGGGCTATCTGAATGTCGAAATCCCCACCGAAAGCGGGGAGCGCATTGCCCAGCGGATTTTGTACCCCGCGAACCCCGGCAGCATCTACCACATGACCAAAACCCAAGATCAGCTGTTCTTTGTTTACTACAACAAGAACGATGGTCTGCGCGTCACCGACCTGCACCAGGGCGTGGTCTGGGGCACCCACACCCGCGAAACTCGCCTCGACGAGCGGCTGATCAACCGCTTTGACTACGACGGCGACTACGGCACCGTGCTCAATCGCTTTCTGATGCAGGCGGCTATCGGCTACCCGCTGACGGTGCATGGCACGGGCGGCCAAACCCGCGCCTTTATCCACATTCAAGACACCGTGCGCTGCGTGCAGCTGGCGCTGGAAAACCCACCCGAGACGGGCGAGCCGGTAAAAATCTTTAACCAGATGACCGAAACCCACCGGGTGCGCGACCTGGCCCAACTGGTTAGCGACATCACCGGTGCTGAAATCGCCTACCTAGAAAACCCCCGTAAAGAAGCAGCTGAAAACGATCTCTTTGTCGAAAACCGCTGCTTCCTCGACCTGGGCCTAGAACCCATCACCCTCAGCCAGGGCCTGCTGCTGGAGGTGACTGAGGTGGCGAAGCGTTATGGGGAGCGCTGCGATCGCAGCAAAATCCCCAGCACCTCCAAGTGGGTGAAGCCGCAAAAAGGTGAGCAGGTCACGTTGGGTGAGCGGTGACCCGAGCACCCAACGTGACCCCAACGTTTAACGGGGGATAACGGAGTGGGCCATCGCGGTGGATGGCCCACCCCATCGTTCAGGGCTGGCTGCTGAGGTTGGGGCTGAGTGGAAGTAGGCATTTGTGCGGAGACTCCCCGCCTTGGTCTGGTAGTTCGGTCTTCCCTCCTGTAGAATTAGACGATTCTGGTTAAGATAGCAATTCAGGTTAAGGTTCCGTTTGCCTTGAGTAATGCGGTTTCCCCAGGGCCTGGCCTTCAACTTAGCGCTATGTTGTCTCGGCCCGCGAGATGGATTACACATGACCTTAGACAAATATCGTCTCCGCTCTGACTTCTTGGGTACCCAAGTCATTACCCGCAACTCCGGCCAGCGGCTGGGCATCGTCAGCCAAGTCTGGGTCGATGTTGACCAGCGCGATGTCGTGGCTATTGGCCTGCGGGAAAACATTATGTCTGGGCTGGTGTCGAGCACCATGCAAGTCATGCCCATCACCAGCATCCGCCAAATTGGCGATGTCATTTTGGTCGACGACGAAACCGTGCTCGAAGACGAGATGACCGTGGCCCCCTTCAGCACCCTGGTCAACTGCGAAGTGATTACCGAAACCGGCGAACCTCTGGGCCGCGTGCGCGGCTTTAAGTTTGATGTCACCAACGGCCGCCTCGAAACCATTGTGATCGCATCCTTTGGTCTGCCCCAAATTCCGGATCAGGTGATTAGCACCTACGAGTTACCCATCGACGAAGTGGTCAGCAGCGGCCCTGATCGCTTGATCGTCTTTGAAGGGGCCGAAGAAAAAATGATGCAGCTCAGCGTCGGTCTGCTAGAGCGCCTGGGTATCGGCAGCGCACCGTGGGATCGCAACGACGACAGCGAATACATCATGCCGGTGTCGACCGCTAACCAGCTGCCCTCAGGAGTGCAGGTGCCTGCCGAGTTTAGCAAAGCTCGCCCCGCCACCGCCGAAGAGCGCTGGAGCGACGACGACTGGGGCGAAGCCGAGCGCATCGAAGCACCTCTCCAGGCTCAGCAGCCCGCTGAACGTTACCAGGCCGCCACAATGGAGCCAAGCAGCCATAATGCCTATGACGCCGAATTTCAAGACGCCACCGAAGATGTGTGGACGGAGGAAGACGGGGGCGCACCTTACGAGGCAAAACCCCTCAATATTCCCCAAAAGCAAAAAGTCACCGAATACGAAGAAGAACTAGACTACTAGGGATATAGGGAGCCTAGACGACCCTACTGTGCTTCACCCCTCTCAACCGGCGGGGCGCTAGTGATTTCCTCAACCTGGCTGACCCAAAACGTGAGTTTGTAGGGGCGACCCAGTTCACGCTCAAGAAATTGCTCCAGCAGTTCTACCTGCTTTGGGGTGACGGGCTCTGAAGCTCGTACTGTCAGGGTGATCTCGGGGGGAGTCGTCACCCAGTTGGTGCTCATATTTACTAGGGTAACCCGTTGAAAGGTTAGGGTGCGATCAAGTAAGACTCTTACTACCTGATCTTCTATCTGATTTTGCTGTAGCAGTTGCAGGGTGCTAGCCCCCAGGGGAATGGACAGTAAGGTGGTGAATATTAGGGTAATGCCCAAGGGCCGCCGGGCGCGGTGAGCCATGGCATAGCCAAACAGCACAAAGGCCACCATGCAGGCCAGGGTGATGCCGAACAGGTTGGTCATGTAGAGCAGAAAAGCCCCCTGGCTGAGTTCTAGATTGCTCTGGCCCAGCCACAGACCCACGACACAGATGGGAGGCATGAGGGCTACGGCGATCGCCGTGCCTGCCACGGTACCCGCCACCTTGGTATCAATTTTAGCTACCCCCGCCAGCGCCCCCGCCGTCACGGCAATGCCCAGATCGAGCAGGTTGGGCTGAGTGCGGGCCATCACCTCGCTGCCAAACTGAGCGATGCCAGTGGTTACACCGATCAGTGCTGAGATGCTCACCGCCAGCAGCGACCCCACCACCAGCGACAACATACTGGCGCGAATCAGTACCCGGTCGGCTTCTAAAATGCCAAAGGCCGCGCCCCGAATGGGCAGCATCAGCGGCGCAATCAACATGGCCCCAATAATCACAGCGGCACTATTTGAGAGCAACCCCAGGGTGGCGATCACGCAAGACCCTACGATCAGCACCAGATAGTGCCAACTCAGCCGCGATTCTTCCAGCAAATCTTGACGCAGGCGAGTGAGATCGTCTGCGGCCACCGTTCGCCGCATTGGCGCGTAGACAGCTGTAAGTCGCGCTGCCGAACCGATTAGGCCGTTCCACAGCCAGATTTGGACGGCTAGCCAACATCGGTGGCTGTGCTGGCCTAAACGTCGAACCCGTTGCCGCAGCTTGGATTGATTCAATTTCAAAACTCAACCCTATGTTTAAACCTCATCCAAGTCCAGAAGCGGAGTTTTACCTAGGGGCAAACTACAGATCCCGAGCTGGACTTGGTATATCCCTTACAGGATAATCACATCATCCACCCCAGTCACCCATGAATAGTTCCATCGGGCATGGTGGCTCCGGTCAGGGTGACATTGACCAGGGTAGTACTGCTAATTTCGGCCCGCTCTAGAATGGCTTCGCTCAGGTCGGCATCACTGAGGTCGGCTCGGCCCAGGTAGGCTTCGACCATGATGGCTTTGGTCAACACCGAGCGACACAGGGTGACCCGCGCCAGGTCGGCTCGGCTAAAGCGGGCGTCGGCCAAATCACAGTCATTCATCTGGGCTAGAGTTAGCACAGCTTCAGTGAAGTCGGCCCCCTTGGCGCTGGTGTGGTTGAGGTTGGCCTGGCTCAGGTTGCTGCGGGGAAAGCGGCAGTGGGTCAAATCGGCTGATTCTAAGCAGCTACCGCTGAGATCGACATCGCTGAGGTTGGCGTTACGCAGCAGCGCCCCCTTGAGATTAGCTCCCTTGAGGTTGGTGTCGCGCAGCACTGCCTCACTTAAGTTGGCATTGCTGAGATCGACGTAGGCTAGATCGGCACCCGAGAGGTTGGTGCCCCGCAGGTCGGCCAGGTGTAGCTTGGCCCCGCGCAGGTTGGTGGCATATTTGCGGTTTTCTTGGCGCAGGTTGGCCCCCCGCAGACAGGCGCCAGTGAGGTTGGCGCCGCTGAGGTCAGCGTTGCGCAGGTCAGCCCCAGTGAGGTTGGCATCGAGTAGATCGGCTAGGGTCATATCGGCGCTGCGCAGGTCGGCCCCTTGCAGGCTGGCCCCGTGGAGGTCGGCGTCACACAGCCTCGCCGCCGACAGATCGGCCTGGTTGAGGTTAGCCCCCCCCAGGCGCGCCCGAGACAGATTGGCCTGGCGAAACTTTACCCGAGTTAAAAACGCCAGCATCAAATTGGCGTTTTCGAGGTCGACCTGGGTCATATTGGCCCCAATCAAATCAGCCCCGGACAGGTCAATGCCCACCAGGGTCTTACCCTTAAAATCCATATCGCCCCGGGCATAGGCATCAATCAGTTCACGGGCATCCATAGCGAAGACCAGGGGCTTAGGCAGAAGGTCGGGCGGCGGCGTGGGCCACAGCGGCAGGGCGATCTCCGGGGCTAGATAACTCAGGGGCGACTTCAGAATGGGTGGGCTGGGCCACGGCATTTTCTAAGGGCGCTAGAGCCACATTTGGGTCTTGGGGATAGTAGGCCCGCATCGCTTGGGTAATGGTGCTGGACACCTGCCCTCCATCGCCCATCCGTCCCAGGCAGTGGGCAATAATCGTTAGCTTACTGTCTAAATCAGAGTAAGTGGGGCAGTATTCAAAGGTTTGCTGTAGTAGGTCATTTAAGGTGCGACGGTTGAGGCTAGACCAGTCTTGGGGTGTGTAGCCAAAGGGGCCGTAGAGGCAAGAGTAGAGCAAGATTTTGGCCCGCAGCGGGTTGGCGTACTGAATGATATCGCCCCGCAGGTCAAACAGAGAGCTGCGATCGCGCCGGGGAGCGCCCTCCTCAAGCTCGGTGGCCAGCGGGTTAGAGAGGGAGCCATGGAGGGTGGTCAGCTCCACAGCCTGATCGGTGGCGGCGTTGGTTAAGGTGGTGTAGCCCTCAGCGCTGACGGCGGCGGGGCCAGAGGGGCCGGAGGGGTCAGCCAGGGCGGTCGCTTCAACTAAGGCGGTGGCCCCCGCCTGGGCATCGGGCTGGCTTTGGTAGAGCGGCTGCACCCCCAGCATGATTTGATTGGCCAGGCGCGTATACTGCTGACGGCGGTTGAGGTGTTTGACGATGCGCTCTAGGCGATAGCGCAGGTCGCGGGGCTTGGGGGCGATGGTGAGCAGCTGCTGCACCATCCCCGGCAGATACAGCTGGTTGAGGCGGGTGGGGTCATTTTCCCAGCTGCCGTAGCAGAGGCAGTGCATGAGCTTACGCAGCCGCAGGGCATCGGGGCTCTGGTCAAACTGCTCACCAATGCCCCGGCAGCGCTCTTCTACAGAACGGATGGTGAGCTGGGTAAATTCGTCGGTAACGTCAGGGTTCTGAAACAGCGATCGCGCGTACCAGGGCTGGAGCTGTTTAACCACAATGTCCGCCATCTCGTGGTAGAGATCCTGGCGGTTTAGCCCAGCTACCACCTGCTGCAGCTGATGTTCTAAACCGCTGAGGGTGGGGTTGCGATCGCGCAGTGACAGCAGCAGCGATCTGAGATCAAACTGTTCTAGCACCGCCTCGTCATTTTCCCAAGCCTTTTGGTAGGTGGCAAACACTAGCTTTTTAATTCGCAGGCTGTGGGTGTGGGTGGTGAGGTGGCGCAGGGCAATGACCAGCAGTGCTTCCGTGGTCATAGGCAGGGTGCAGGTGTGATCTTCTGAACCGTGGGGGCCAGGCTCGGTGTCGTCGGCCTGGAGCGCCAGCTGGTAGGCGGGCACCGGCTCCTCGATATTCTTTAAATGCAGCGGCCCTAAAAAGGTAGCGTGCAGGTTAAGTCGCGCTTTTACCACGTCGTAAATGGTGCGCGATACGCACAGCCCTCGGGGCTTAGAGTAGGTTTGCAGGCGGGCGGTGATATTCACGCCGTTGCCCATGACATCCTGCTCACTGACTAAAATGTCGCCCAGGTGAACGCCGATGCGATGGTCGAGATACTGATCGGATTCTAGCCCCTCGGCCAAATCCACCAGTCGTCGCTGCATCTCTAGCCCACAGGAAACCGCCTCCACCGCACTGAGAAAGTAAATTAACAGGCCGTCACCCGTAGACTTGAGCACCGTGCCGCCAAATTCTCGGCAGATGTCGCCAATCAACGTCAGGTCGCGGTCGATCAGGCGCAGGGTACTTTCTTCGTCCATCGACATGCGGGTGCTAAAGCCCACCGCATCGGTGATCATAATGGCAGCTAGCAGCCGCTGCCCCTGGGATAAGGATGACACTCGACGTTCCATGACGACTCGCGATAGTGCACAGCAGATATCGGTAGCCTACCAATACAGAGGCAATACTTTGGTAGCTTACACCTTACATACTGCCCAACTGACGCCAGCGATGAGCCATAAAGCCGCCAAAAACAGAATCGTTTATCCAGTCTTCATATCGGCGATCGCCCCTCGGGCCATTGAGGCAATGGCCTGATCGGTCGCCTTGGGCAGCTGGTAGTAGCGCCCCCCGGCGGTCTTGGCTAGCTCTTTGCCAAAGCCGGTCGAGACAAACTTGCGCTCGGTGTCAATGATCAACAGCTGGTAACCCACCCCGCGAATGCGCCCGGCGATCTCTAGCAGCTCCTGCTTGATATCTGGCTTAGGGGCATCGGGTTCGGGCGGCTCGCCCAGAGAACGAGATAGGGATACGTTGCCGCGACCGTCGGTGATGGCGACAATCACCACGCTGCCCACATCGCCAGACTGCTGGGCGTTGGTGCCCACCCGCACCGCCTGGGTGAGGCCGTGGGCCAGGGGCGACCCGCCGCCGCAGGCCATCCGCTCCAGCCGTCGTCGGGCCATGGCGATGGAGCGGGTTGGCGGCAGCAGCACCTCCGCTTGCTCCCCCCGAAAGGGAATCAGCGCCACCTGGTCGCGGTTTTGGTAGGCCTCGGTGAGCAGCTCTAGCACGGCCCCCTTGGCGCTCTGCATGCGGTTCAGGGCCATCGACCCCGAGGCATCGACCACAAAGATAATCAGCGACCCGGCCTTGCGGGCCAGGCGCTTGGCGCGAATGTCGCTCTGCTCGACCACGACTTTGCGGTTGGGTTCGCGCTCGCGGCGTGACTTTTGGTAGGGGGCCGCAGCTCGCAGGGTGGCATCTACCGCAATCCGGCGCACCGGCCCCTGGGGCAAAAAGGGCTTGATGTAGCGGCCCCGCTCGTCCGAAAAAATCAGGTTGGCTTTACCCGAGCTGCCTTGGCGGCCCATGGTCTGGGCAAACAGCAGCATTGACGGGTCAATGATCACCCCCTCGGGGTCAAAGATAAACTCCTCCGGAATGCTGGGGGGGCTGTCGTCCTCTTCGGGGGTGTCGTCCTCTTCCTGGTCGTCAGAGTCTTGGTCTTCGGAATTGTCCTGGGGTTCTTCTTGATCTTCGTTGTTGGGGGGTGGCGGCGGTGGCGGTGGCGGTTCTTCGGGTAAGTCTTGGGGCATGAGCGATCGCGGCACGATCACCAGCTCCACCGCCACCCGTAGGTCGTCGGCAGTGACCTCGGCACGGCCCTCTAGGGCGGCGTGGGCCTTAGCCACCCGCACCGCAAACAGCTCGGCTCGGTGGCCCTGAATGCCACCCCGCAGGGCTTCGGTTACCAGGTACTGCATCTGCTCCCGGCTGATGGTGACATCCTTCAGCCACTCCCGCGCCAGAATGATTTGGGTTCTGAGGGCGTCGATTTCGTCGGCGTAGGCGGCGATCATCGCCCGGGGGTCGTTGGCAAACTGGGTCGATTGCTCCACCACCGCTACCCGGTCGGCTAGGGTCATGGTGCTGTCTGCCGACAGGGCGATTGCAATGCGGTCTAGCAAGTGCTCGCGCAGCGGCCCGGCCTCGGGGTTGTAGGTGGCGATCAGCAGCGGCTCGCAGGGGTGCTGAAAGCTCAGACCCTCGCGCTCGATCTGGTTGCGGCGGGCGGTGAGGGCAGCCAGCAGCAGATTGGCCACCTGGTCGTCGAGCAGGTTGATGTCATCGACATAGAGCACGCCCCGATTAGAGGCCGCCAGCAGCCCCGGTTGAAACACGCTCTCCCCCGATTGAATCGAGCGGGCCACATCCACCGACCCCAGCAGTCGGTCTTCGGTGATGCCCAGGGGAATCTGCACAAAGGGGGCTGGGATCACGCGGGTGGGCAGATCGGCCTGATCGGGGCAGTCAGGGAAGCGATCGCGGGTTTGGTCATCCCACAGGCGCGGGTCGGTGGGGTCGGCGTTACAGCAAGAGTCTTGGATCACCTCAATGGGGGGCAGCAGCTGGTGCAATGCCCGCGCCATCACCGACTTAGCGGTACCCCGCCGCCCGGCAATGACGACCCCACCAAGGCTGGGGTCAACCGCCGCCAGCAATAGCGCCATTTTGATTGCGCCCTGCTCAACGACCGCCGCTAGGGGAAATACAACCGGAATTGAGGGATCTATCGGGGAAACTACTGGAGCCGTCATAAAAAAGCGTATGGTCTGTCTCTACACCCTATCAGGAATCGCTGGTCCATAACCCTTGAGCAGCCTTGGAATACTGGGGTTTGCCCAGCGGTTGAAGAGAAGAATTGCCGGAGCGACTTAAGTTGCGCTTTATTACAATCTCGGCCCTGCCTCAGTATTTTCCCCAGCTAGTGAAAATCTTTAGCCGGTAAACCTCCGTTATTTCAACATTGGGAAGTTACGGATCACCCCCCATGCTATTGATAAGCATACTGCTCAAAATTTTTCCTCGACAAAGCCCCATCCCACTCCATCTTTCTGACCTATGAGCGTCTCCCCCCACCTCGATTCCTTGGCCTCCCTCGCCAATGTTTTCACCCCAGCGATGGCTTGCAAGCTGTTGTTTGATCGCGACCTCTACACCCCCTGCCACATTCGTGTGCCTGACAGCGACCATCGACTGTCGGCAATTTATGTCGATAACCAGTTCTACAGCTTCCTTAAAATTGTGCCTGAGGGCCGTAAAGCTCTAGACGTCATGATCCGCTTGGGCAAGCTTGACTCTACCGTGGCCCTCACCCGAACTCCTCGGGGCTACGCAGTGTGGGGCCATGAGCCAGTTGCCCGCTATGCCCCGCCCGCCCGCCAACCGGGCTACGGCATTAAGCCCGTGTTTGGCCCCCAACCCTGCCTGCTGCTGGCCGACGAAACCGCCTACCAGACCTGCCGTTTGCAGGTGCCCGATGTCAGCAAGCCCCTGAGGGCCCTGACCTACAACAATCGCTACTACAGCCTTTTCAAACAAGACATTGATGCTAACAAGGTGCTGGATATTGCCGCTAAACTAGCTCGTCGCGGCGATGAAGCGCTGTTGGTGATGGAGCCCGAGATCTATACCCTGGCGCTGCTAGAGCCCAACGGTCGTCTGGTGTAGTTTCTGTAGCCTACCAAGCCAAGGGTGAAAGGTTAGGAGGGTTCACGGTGCACGGTTTGAGGTTCACGGTTTACGGTGTTGGGTTCACGGTGCACGGTTTGAGGTTCACGGTTTACGGTGTTGGGTTCACGGTTTACGGTGTTGGGTTCGGCGGCAGACTCTTCCCCCTGCACCGTAAACCGTAGACCTTGCACCCCCTCTTCCCCTTCTGCCTTCCTGTACTAGGTCAGGGGATGATTTAGTTCTGGGCTGTGTGTCGGGGATAGCGTGATCCTCTAAGGTAGAAGGCTGAAGACCTTTTCGCGCTATCTCTGGCACTGGAGTGCACGCCATGACTGATATCACCGAGAACGTTACGGTTTTTATCTGTGGCTCGGCCCTGCGCGGCCAACCCGACAACCAAAATTTGCAGAATGCCCACTTTGTTGGGGCAGCGGAGACAGCGCCGCTCTATCATCTTCACGCGGTGAAGGATGGCTGGCACCCCGGCATCTATGAGGTCGAAACCGATGGCATTTCAATTCCGGGGGAGCTGTACGCAATGACCCCAGAGCAGTACACCTATCTGAAAGACAACGAGCCGCCCCACATGTATCCCCATGAGGTGAAGCTGGTCGATGGCGGTAGGGCGATCGCCTTTCTCTACCCCAAAGCACTGATCGACGAGCACAGCTGGCCCGATATCTCGGCCTACGGCGGCTGGGCGGCCTACAAAGCGGCATCGACCTAATACTTAACCAACGACATTACGGAACGTTACTAGCGCTTGTTTTCGGCCCTAAATAAAGCTTTAGTTTAATGAAGCTTCATTTTTAGAAACCCCTTCATTTCCGGTTATGTTCCCCACCCACCGCCCTCGCCGTCTGCGTCAGCATCCCCAACTGCGCCGCATGGTGCAAGAGACTGTCATCACCCAGGCCGATTTGGTCTACCCGCTGTTTGCGGTGCCGGGCGACCAGGTGGCCAAGGAGGTATCGTCAATGCCGGGGGTCTACCAGCTCTCGGTCGACAAAATTGTCGAAGAGGCCAAGGAAGTCTACGACCTGGGCATTCCAGCGATCATTTTGTTTGGCATTCCGGCGGACAAAGACACCGACGCCACCGGAGCCTGGCACGACTGCGGCATTGTGCAGCAGGCCACCACTGCCGTCAAAGAGGCGGTGCCCGACCTGCTGGTGATTGTCGACACCTGCCTATGCGAGTACACCAGCCACGGCCACTGCGGCTATCTCCAAACCGGGGATCTGACCGGGCGGGTGCTCAACGACCCCACCCTAGAACTGCTGAAGAAGACCGCATTGGCCCAGGCGAAAGCAGGAGCCGATATCATTGCCCCCTCCGGGATGATGGATGGCTTTGTGCAGGCGATTCGCAGCGGGCTAGACGAGGGTGGCTTTGAAGACACGCCGATTCTCTCCTACGCCGCAAAGTATTCTTCGGCCTACTATGGCCCCTTCCGCGACGCGGCGGAGAGTGCGCCCCAGTTTGGCGATCGCCGCACCTACCAGATGGACCCGGCCAATGGCACCGAAGCCCTCAAAGAGATCGAGCTAGACATTGCCGAGGGGGCCGACATGCTGATGGTGAAGCCCGCCCTCGCCTACATGGATATCATCTGGCGGGTGAAACAGGCGACCAACCTGCCCGTTGCCGCCTACAACGTGTCGGGTGAATACTCGATGGTCAAAGCCGCCGCCCTCAACGGCTGGGTCGATGAGCAAAAACTGGTGATGGAAACCATGACCAGCTTCAAGCGCTCCGGGGCCGATATGATTTTGACCTACCACGCCAAAGACGTGGCCCGCTGGCTGGGTTAAGAGTTGTTCATAGGCTAGCTCAGCCGGTCAGTGTCGGATGGCGCTGACCTCTTTTCGGTCGGTAAAACAGGTAGAGAAGCTTGGCCCGCTGCATTCTATGACATTTTGACCGATGGGCAATCTTGGTCAGCTTCCCAGGATTCGATACACTAGACAAAAGTTAAACCCTGATTTAGAGAGCACTTGCAGGATATTACGTTTAGGATCAGTCTTCTATGACTTTGGTTTCGCCCCGAGCGGCTGCCTCAGCACCGACTATTGCCCCAGAGAAAACCCGTCAGACGACGCGCGAGCCGTACCCTAATTACAACATCATCGTGCTGAACGACGATTTCAACACCTTTCAGCACGTCGCGGAATGTCTGATGAAGTACATTCCGGGGATTGACGGCGATCGCGCTTGGGACTTAACTAACCAGGTGCACCACGACGGCCAGGCGGTGGTGTGGACCGGCCCGCTGGAGCAGGCAGAGCTGTATCACACTCAGCTCACCCGGGCTGGCTTGACGATGGCCCCCCTCGAAAAAGCATAATTAGTTATCGCTTCTTAAAACTTTCTTAAAACTCCCCATGACACAAGCCTCGGACGGTCGCCTAGTTTGGAACCACTCCACCCACTTGCCCGGGCTGATTCCCATCCTCGAACGGCTCTTAGAGCAGCCCGGCATTGGCACCGTCACCCCTGGGGTGATTGCAAACGTTAGATCCCACTCTCCAGCGCTGCGAGTTAAGGTATCGGTGCCGATTCGCGGCGGGTTTAAGCTGATCGCCCGCAAGGGTAAGACCGTGCAAGAGGTGTTTGTGCTCACTGAGCTAGAGAAGCCCGCTTTAGAAGGGGCGATTGCTAAGGCGATTGAGGCCGTCCGGTGATCCCTGGGTCGCCCCCTGAGGATGATTTACACCACGAAGGTAGGGCGACCTTTGCCCTGGGAGCGGCGTTTTATCGGCCCCAAAGTGTGATCGCCCGTGACCTAGCCGTTCTCGCGGCCGCCGTCTATCGTCAGCGCCACGGCCAGCTGCGGGTGCTCGACGCCATGACCGGCGGCGGCGTGCGCCCCCTGCGCTACGCCCTAGAGGCTGGAGCCGACTGGGTTTGGGCCAATGAGGGCAACCCTGATCTGGCCCCAATTTTGCAGGCCAATCTGGCGGCACTGCCCGCCGACACCTATCGCCTCACCCACCAGGATGCCAACCAAGTATTTTTCAGCTGTTACCAGCAGCGCGATTTTTATGACCTGGTGGATATCGACAATTTTGGCAGCCCGGCCCCCTACGTTAGTAACGGTCTGTGGGCGACCAAGCTAGGGGGCCTGCTCTACCTGACCAGCACCGATGGCCGGGCCACCAGCGGCCATGACCCAGAGCGCAGTTTGAAAACCTATGGAGCCTGGGCGCGATCGCACCCCGCTGCCCACGAGCAGGGTCTGCGGCTGCTGATTGGCCATGCGGCCCAGACGGCGGCGGCGCGAGGGCTGGGCATAGAGCCAGTATTCTCGCTGTTTACGGGCCAGGTGCACCGGGTGATGGTGCACCTGGTGAGCAAGCCGACGCTAAGCGCCGCCACCTACGGGTTTGTGGCCTACTGCCACGGCTGCGGCCACTTTCAAACGGTGGATTGGCGACATTTGGGCCGGGTGAATTGTCTTTGTGGGGCGGAGGATGCAGCGGTGCTGAGCGGGCCCATGTGGCTGGGGCCGCTGCATGATGGGGCTACCCTGGCAGCGATGCAGGCTTTGGCAGAGAGCTGGGGATGGCGGCGGCAGGCAAAGATGCTAGCGATCATGACCCAAGAAAATCACCTGCCGCCCTACTACTATCCCCTCGGTGAGATTGGACGGCGGGGCCAGATGGATATCCCCAACCGCGATCAGCTGATTGCGGCGTTGCAGGGCCAGGGCTACCGGGCGGCGGTGCCGTCGATGGATTGGCAGGGGATCAAGACCGACGCGGCGTTGGGGGATTGTGTAAGCATTGCCAGGACGATTTAGCGCCAAATTGGCTCGGTGAGACATTGTCAGAGATTTAGTTTCCATTCCTGCAACCGCTCTGTCTCTGCCGCTCTCCCGTGGCAAGGTGGGAGCAACGTTAATCGACACCGCTGCTATGAAATACCGATGGATGGGCTGGGCTGCGCTTTCAAGTGGCTTGGCGGCTTTGACCTTGGGCTGTGCCAATCTTCAGGCCCAGCCCGTTGGCCCTGAGCCAACTCCCTACGCCGATCAGGGCGAGCAGTCTACCCCTTTAGCTCCGGCCCCTGCTTTGACTTCAGAACTCACCCAGGTCCATTTAGACTTTGGCTTTGCCCTGTTTGATCAGCTGCGGCAGACGTCGCCTGACGAAAACGTGCTGGTGTCGCCCACCAGCGTGGCCCTGGCCCTGGCGATGGCCTACAACGGTGCCGGGGGCGAGACCCAGACGGCGATCGCCAATGCCCTCAAGCTCCACAGCCTAGACCTAGAGCAAATTAACCAGGGTAGCGAGGCGCTGACCCAGCACCTCGCCCAGCTCGACCCCGAGGTAGCCCTAGACATTGCCAACTCGCTCTGGGTCAACCAAGACTTATCCGTGCGGGCCGACTATATCGAGCGGATGCAGGCGGTCTATGGCGCAGAGGTGGCGGCGCTAGATTTTGGCACGCCCGCCGCGACGGAGCACATCAACAACTGGGTGAAAGCGCAAACCCGCGATCACATTCCCACCATTGTCGACGAGCTGCCCGCCGACCAGCTGCTAGTGCTAGTGAATGCGGTGTACTTTAAAGGGGCCTGGAGCGAAGCGTTTGAGCCTGAGCAGACCCGCAATCGCACTTTCACCCTGTCCAGCGGTGAAGCCATTCAGCACCCGCTGATGGCACAACAGGGCGACTACCTGTACCTAGAAACTGACCAGTTTCAGGCGGTGAGCCTGCCCTACGGCAACGAATCGCTTAGCTTTGAGGTGATTTTGCCGGCCCCGGGCACTGACCTGGCCGAGCTATCGGCTGAGCTAACGCCAGAGAATTGGCAGGGCTGGATGGGTGAGCTGCGATCACGCCCCGGCCAAATTCAGCTGCCCAAGTTTCAGTTTGACTACGAGGCCGACCTGATTCCGGCCCTGCAAGCCCTGGGCATGGGCATTGCCTTTGAGCCAGGCCGGGCCGACTTTTCGGGGCTGACCGAGCTAGAGGCCTTTATCAACCAGGTGCGCCACAAGACCTTTATCGAGGTCAATGAAGCAGGCACCGAAGCCGCCGCCAGCACCGCCATCGGCATGATGCCCACCTCCATCGCGATGCCGCCAGAGGATCCGTTTGAGATGGTGGTTGATCGGCCCTTTGTGGCGGTGATCCGCGATCGCAGCACTGGAGCGCTGCTGTTTGTCGGGGCGATCATAGATCCGCGTCCGTAGGGGCATTGCATGCAATGCCCCTACGATCCGCCCCGCTGCTCCAACAGCCGCTGCCACTCGGCATCGATCTTGTCTTTCTGAGCGATCTCCTGCTCGGTCAGATCGACTTCGGTGGTGTAGGCCAGGTCATCGGTGCCGAGCACTGTTTGGGCGGTGAGCGTTTGGGCAAAGGCCAGCTTTTCGCGCTGGTCGTCGGTGAGCTGTCTGAGCGCCTCAGCCCGTTGCTCGCGATCAGCATTGCGGGCCTCAATGCGGCTGTTTTGCCTCTGCACCCAAAAGTAGCGCCCCAGGGGAACGGCCAAAAACGCCGCCCCATAGCCCAGCAGCACCCAGAAAATGGAGCTGACAAAGACCACCAGGCTGCCCGCCTGGGCCACCAGCGCCGGGTCTTGCAGCATGCTGCGCAGCACCAGTGCCCCAATCAGGTTGGCGCTGCCCAGGCCAATGGCCCCCATAATTTGACCAGAGGTAGCCTGGCTAAACCTGCGGGGCTGCTCTTGCAAAAATCGAGGCGGCGTAATTTTACGCTGCGCCTTCGCCGTCACTTGTAGCTCTGGAAATTGATAGACAATACCACCTTGGGGGCTGACCTTGGGGATGCCGTTGAAGCGGCTCAGCACCGGCACCATAAAGTCTTCAAGGTCTTTGTCCCATCCCTCACCCAGGTCGCTCAAGAAGGGGGCAATTTGCTCAGCCACTACGGCACCGTCGTTAGCCTGAATCACTTGGGCAATATTCTGCCAGCGGCGCTCGTCGAGATCGGCGTTGGGGTCACCATCGCCAAACAAGAACGAAAACACCGCTTCGAGAAAGTTCATCTCTGACGGTGTACGGGGCTGCACCCGGCGACGACCCGGTGGCTCAAACATGCGAAATGGGCTGCCAATCCACATTCTGGGCAGAAAGATCATGCCACCGCCGCCGCGACGGCGGTTGTCGCTCTGTTGATTGGCGCTGCTGGCGGCCACGGCTAGCAGCGCAATCGCCACCACGATCAGCACCAGCGATAGAATCAATAGCACACCAAAGGAGATGCGGATCAGGTAAAACAGCACCCGCCACACCTTTTCCCAATTGCTCTGCCACCGCAGTCGCCAAGACTTGCTCCACAGCACCGCCTGGAGGTTTTTAGGGAATACGTAGGCGATCTCGCCAGATTCGGCCACCTGGAGATGGGCTTGGGCTTCGGTGGCGAGGGCTAGTACTCCCTGCTGCGCCTCCAACACGGGCAGACCAGCCTCAGCGGCCACATCGCCCACGGTTACCCGGTAGCCCAGGCGCTCTACTGCCTGGGTAATAGTTTTTGTCTGAGCCATAAAAGAACGAACCCCTGGGTTCTGACGACCGAACAACAACCAGTTGCATATACAACCAGTATAGGAAGGGCGATCGCGAAATACAGGGGTAGGTAACCGAAGATGGAGGTATGTGGATATGCGGGTGAGTAGGTGACACCCACCTACTCACCTACTCTTCTACCCCTTACCCAACACCTGGTCGCGGATGGACCCAATGTCGTCTAGCAGCTCTTGGCGATTAGAGGCTTTAAGTAGGTAGCGGTAGAGAAACCAGCCGCTGTAGATTAGCCCAATCAGCTCAAAGCTGGGGGCCAGCAGGGGCACATCATTGACCGCTCCCAAAAGGGCTAGCACCAGCTTGACGGCGATAAACGCCGCAATGATCAGGCCGACGGTGACGATGGGCCGCCGATACCGCTGAATAAATTCGGATACATAGTCAGGCAGATCGCCCAACAACGATGAAACTTTCTCCCACACCTGTTTGACCTGGCGAGAGGCTTCATCACCCAGGGAAGAGGCGCTAGAATCTGACGTGTCAACGGTAACCGTGGGGTTTTCTGGTTCTGCGAACTCTGTGTAAGTGGCGTCTGACTGAAATTCTGTGCTCATGGCTGATGATCCCAGGGGCTTAGTTAGCGGTAGAAGTGAAGAATTACGAAACAAGAATACACTAATATATTCAGCTTGCTCGGTACCTTAGGAGAGTTATAAACCGAAATTCGCTATTTTTCATGTTTCCTAAGGAGTAAATCCTCTCAATGGCCAAACCTAGACCTTGAGGGCGTAGCGATTACTCTCCTGACAGGCTTTCTAAGGAATCTAAAAGTTGTAAAGCCGCCGCCGATCAATGACAAGACCGGGATCAGAGGGGATAGCTGAGCTACGATCCGCAGATGTTGCCCCCGACGACTTTGCCCCTGAAGACCAGCGAATAAAGCCCTGCCCATCCCTGAGATCGGCCCGATGTCGTCTGGTCATGGATACCCTCAAAATCAGCCCTAGTACTATAGCTAATCATGGGTATCGGCAATGGCGGCAAATCTACGCAACCCACCAGCCCCTGAGGACATTACCTTCAAGATATTGTACAAGATATTGTATTTGAAGACCGGGCCGGGCTTCGCCGAGGCTTTGTTGACCTGAGTATGCCTAAGGGTAGAACAGAAATGGACTGGTCTTCTACCCACCTACAGATAGCCTAACCTCAGCAGCGTTGTTAAGTTAAGTGACAACACAGCCGTAGACGCTTGAACTAATAACCAAAGTGAGCCTGTGAAGGAATTCTCTTCGACGGTTTATCTCTGGCAGTTTATCTCTTGTGTAGATCAGCTTTATAGAGCATATCTACGGGTCAGGTTGTGGCTCTCTCTCTCTGCTGTAATTATCTAGAGGCAATTTACAATGAATACTCCCCCCGATGACACCACCTACACCGATCAGTTTGGTCGCAAGTATGGTGAGTACGGTACCAAATTCGAATTTGGGTCTAACCCCAGTGCAGAACTCTGGAATGGCCGTCTAGCTATGATTGGGTTTCTCGGCGCGCTGATTGTTGAGCTGACCACGGGCCGAGGCTTTTTCAGCTGGTTGGGCTTATTTTAATTTAGGCACCTTCAGCGTAAATGGCTAACGATGCGGAAAAAGGGACCCTGGTAGCAGGGTTCCTTTTTTAGTTTTTCTCTTGATCAGCGATAAAAACGAGAGCGTGTGGCCCAGGCTCGTATACCTGTTGGCCAATAGGTTACGCCCTTTGAGATTTAAACCTCTGGTTGTCTACCGCAGTCCTCGGCGAGAAGCCAGAGTTATATAATCGAGGACTATACGAATCTGGTGGCTTGGTTTGGGTTCAAAGGGCAGCGGCCTTCGGGGCAAAGCTGCGCACTTTGGCCAGAGCTGCGCACAGATTGCAATTAGTTATGGAGCAGGTTGGCCTTATCGAAACCATCTATGGCAATTTAAAGGGTCTCAAGCCCAGTCAGCTCAAGCAGCTCCAGCGCCTTTACCACCAGCGGCTGCCGGGAGATTGCATTGTCACACCTGAGTTTGCTCAGCGGCTGGCGGCAGTCAGCACCGACATTGACAGCCCGCTGTGTGCCTACATCAATCGCCGAGGGCAAGTGATTCGGGTGGGGGTGGGCACCCTGCGGCAAACCCAGATTCCGCCCTCAGAGCTGCCGCGCTACGGGGCCGAACGCCTCAGCGGCATTCGCTGCATTGCCACCCAGCTGGAGCCGGAGCCGCCCAGCGATGCCACGCTCACCACCATGGCCCTGCAACGCCTCGATGTGTTGGTGGTGCTGGCCCTGACGGGCACAGGCTTTACCCGCCGGGGTGGCGGGGCCACAGGCTACATTGAGAGCACCTATCTGGCCCATCTGGTGCCCCACCCTGAGCAGCGCTGGCAGGTGTCGGCCCCGACCGATCTAGAAGACTTGGCCCAGCAAGATTTTTTAGCCCTAGCGGAGGGGCTAGAGGCCGAGTTTAGCCGTGCCTTTACTGCATTGCAGGTGGAGGATGAGCGCGATCGCGTTCTGGTCGTCGGCCTGTTTACCAACAAGCAAACCCCGGCTCACTTTGAGCAGCGCCTGGCGGAGCTAGAGCGCCTGGTGGACAGCGCCGGGGGCGAAGTGCTGGAAACCATGACCCAAAAGCGGCCCCGGCCCCACCCCCAAACCGTGCTGGGGGCCGGTAAGGTGCAGGAGGTGGCCCTGGCGGCCCAGACCGTAGGGGCTAACCTGGTGGTGTTTGACCGCGATCTGTCGCCCATGCAGGTGCGCAATCTAGAAAACCTGGTGGGCATTCGGGTGGTGGACCGCACCGAGTTGATTCTCGATATTTTTGCCCAGCGGGCTAAGAGCGGGGCGGGGAAGATGCAGGTGGAGCTTGCCCAGCTTGAGTACCAAATGCCCCGGCTAAAGGGGCGCGGCCAAGCGATGTCGCGCCAGGGGGGTGGCATTGGCACCCGAGGCCCCGGTGAAACCAAGCTAGAGACCGAGCGCCGGGCGATTCAGCGGCGCATTCAGCGGCTCCAGCAGGAGGTCAACCAGCTCCAGGCCCACCGGGCGCGGCTG